>JAADJA010000059.1 GCA_013151015.1 Chlorobiota bacterium | reverse complement strand
GTTTTGGTCCAGACGGTCTAGGTTCGAATCCTTGTAGGACAACAAAAGCGAAGCCCGGTTCAATAGAATCGGGCTTTTTTATTTTAATTGGTCTCCAAATTTTCCAACTCTCCATGCAATTCTTCCCAGCGCCCCATTTCATCTTCCAGGTCGGTGTTCAAAGATTGATACTTAACGGATAATTTGTCATAATCCATTGTGTCTTTGTATTTCTCGGGATCGGCAAGGATTTTGTCCATTTCACCGATTTCCTTTTCGAGTTGCCCGATTCTTTCTTCTGATTTGGTGATTTGGTTCTTGACTTTCCGAAGCTCCCTGTCGTGCTGCTTTCGCTGTTCCCAGTTCAGTTTGTTCACCGATTTGCTTTCTTCTTTTTCGCCAAGGTTTTTTTTCTTTTGTTCCAGTTCCTTCAGGGTTTGCAGTTTCCTGAAATAAAGAAAATCATATATATCGCCGAGATACTCTTTTATTTTCTTGTCCCTGAATTCAAATACTTTGTTGGTAAGCCCTTGCAAAAAATCACGGTCGTGGGAAACGATAATCAGAGTTCCATCAAATTGCAGAAGGGCGTTTTTTAAAATATCCTTCGATTGCATATCGAGATGGTTGGTTGGCTCATCAAGGATTAGAAGGTTGACCGGTGTCAGTAATAGTTTTGCAATTGCCAGCCGTGATTTCTCACCTCCGGACAATACTTTCACTTTTTTATCAATGGTATCGCCGCCAAACAGAAAAGCACCGAGGATATTCCTTACCTGCTTGCGAATGTCCCCCGCGGCAATATCATCCAGGGTCTCAAACACAGTTTTGCCCGGGTCGAGGAATTCCCCTTGGTTTTGTGCAAAGTACCCGATTTGGATATTATGCCCATGTTTCAAAATGCCTGTATAATCCAGCTCGTTCATGATAATCCGTGACAGGGTGGTTTTCCCTTCCCCGTTTTTCCCCACAAAAGCAACCTTGTCGTTTTTAATGATGGAAAAACCGATATTGGACAAGACATTCAAGTCACCATAACTTTTTGACAATCCTTCGGCATCGATCACAACCTTCCCGGAACGGGGCGCGGGCGGAAACCGGAAATGGATGGCCGATTTATCCATATCATCTATTTCGATCTCCTCCATTTTGTCGAGCATCTTTATCCTCGATTGAACCTGCTTTGCCTTTGTATTTTTATAGCGAAACCGTTCGACAAACCGTTCGATCTCTTTTATCTCCTTTTGCTGATTGGTGTGCAATGCTTTTTGCAGACTCAATCTTTCTTCGCGCATTTTAATGTATTCGGTATATCCGGCCTTATAATCATAAATCTTACCATTTGAAATCTCAATGGTCCGTTTGGTCACCGCATCAAGAAAAGCCCTGTCGTGCGAAACCATGACCACGGCCCCGGGATATGTTTTCAGGAATTCTTCGAGCCATTGGATGGATTCGATATCAAGGTGGTTGGTAGGTTCATCAAGCAGGACGACATCGGGTTGGCTCAAAAGTATTTTGGCAAGTTCCACCCGCATTTGCCATCCACTGCTGAATTCGTTTACGGGCCGTTTGAAATCGCTTCGCTTAAACCCCAATCCGGCCAACACTTTTTCGGTATCGGCTTCCATCGTATCGCCACCGATCATTTGAAAACGTTCATTGGCATCACTTAATTTATGAATCAGGTTTTCGTATTCCTTGCTTTCATAATCGCATCGGTTTGCAATTTCAGCACTTAGTTTTTCAATCTGTTGTTCCAATTCATGGATTTCGGCAAATGCATTCAATGCCTCATCGTAAACAGTAAGCTCACTGTTGGTCTCCTTTTCCTGGGGCAAATATCCCAGGCGGATATCGTTGGGCATAATGACTTCACCTTCTTGAGGGAGCAATTCACCTGCAATTATATTCAACAAAGTTGTTTTGCCCGAACCATTTTTTCCGGTGAGCCCAATCCTGTCCCGGGTATTTACCATAAAGGAAACATTACTGAACAAATCGGTGCCGGTAAAATGGATGGAAAGCCTGTTTATCGAAATCATTAAAACTAAATTAAACGGCAAAAATATATTAAATCATGGAAGGTCATTAATCTTAGTTGAACTAATCAGGAAAAAAATACGGTGGAGCCAAAAATAACATGACGATTATCTACGGACAATCAAAGGTGTTGTAACGGTATTGCTTTCGTGCAACATCCGATCGACAATATAGGCCTTGAACATGATGGTATCAAAAGCCGAATTGAAATTGTAGGCCTGAAGAGTATCTTCGATCTCGCCCTGAATGGACTTTATGGTGCCAAAAGGCGTGAGGTATGGAATCCGTTGGTTAAAAGTAAGCGTGTCAACTTCGCCCGTGCCCGGATCTATGATAATAGGGTAAACACGCACCGTATCCCCATATTGTATCTCGAAATAGCTAATAAAAAAATTATAATCGTAGGGGGGCGCCGTTTGATCCTGGCGCAACCCGATATCGCCATCGCCATCCGTAAAAGAAATTTTCAGGACGCCACGGTCATAAACATTCAGCGTGGGATTATAAAGCCGCAAATAGCTTTCAAACTTTATCTCTGGTATAATCGGATAAGTCTCGGCCTTTTTGCAGGAATCCACAACCACCAACACAAGGGTGACAACGATCAGATATTTAAGAATTTTCCCCACGGATTTAATTTTCAATGTAAAAGTACTTTTTTATTTTTAATATTGTAGGCAAAATTAATGATTCCATGCCTGATATCAGAAATATTTCAAAACAAATCTTCAGGATAAGTACGCCTGTTGAATTTAACGCCCTTGCTTTGAAAATATTTCATTATCAATATGCTGAAAATCCGGTTTACCACCAGTTTGTGGATTTTCAAACGAAGAACCCCGAAGATATCCAAACAATTCAGGAAATCCCATTTTTGCCCATTGGTTTTTTCAAATCGCATAAAATTATTTCAGGGGCAAAAGAGGAAAGGCAAACATTTTCAAGCAGCGGCACAAGCGGTATGGAAAGGAGCAAACACTATATCGTTGACCCTAAACTGTATGAAGATAGTTTCCGTCAAGGCTTTGAATATTTTTATGGGCATCCAAAGGGCTTTAGGATTTTTGCCCTGCTCCCTTCCTATCTCGAAAGGGATGGTTCTTCATTGATTTATATGGTGAAGAAACTGATGGATCAATCAGGCGACGAACAAAATGATTTTTTCCTGGACAATTACGGGGAACTTGCAAACCGCTTGAAAATCAAATCCGATAAAAAAACATTGTTGATCGGGGTTAGTTTTGCTTTGCTTGAGTTTGCAGATAAGTATTCTTTTCCATTTCACGGCGAAACCATCCTAATGGAAACCGGAGGGATGAAAGGCCGCCGCAAAGAGATGATAAGGGAAGAACTGCATGAAATCCTCTGCAGGCAATTCCATCTTGAAAACATCCATTCGGAATACGGCATGACGGAATTATTGTCGCAGGCATATTCCAATGGAAATGGCATTTTCAAAAGCCCACCCTGGATGGAAATCCTGATCAGGGACATGAACGACCCGAAAAGCTTGCTCAAAAATGGCAAAACGGGAGGGATCAATATTATTGACCTTGCCAACATCCATTCATGTTCATTTATTGCTACCATGGACCTTGGCCGGAAATTGTCCGGTGAGGGGTTTGAGATTTTGGGCCGCTTTGACAATTCGGATATCCGTGGGTGCAATTTGATGGTTGTATAGGGGTGCCATTTAAGTTGCGAACGTCATTGCGAAGCATTTAGGAAAGCAATGCGGAAGCAATCCGTTTGCTATGAAAGGCAGACCCAAGGCAATCAATCAACCAGCAGCAGCCTTAACAGCAGGCAGATTGCTTCACTCCCTTGCACCTGCCGATGCTTTGTTCGCAATGACGGGTTTCAATTTCGCAATGACGCTCTATATTATTATTTCCTCCAGAAAGTAGGGGTGAAAATAATAAGGACGGTAAACAGTTCGAGACGGCCAAGGAGCATCAGGAAGGAGAGAAACCATTTTCCCGAAGGAGGAATCCAGGCATAATTTTCAACGGGCCCCACATCACCGATCCCGGGGCCGATATTCCCAAGCGTCGCAATGGTCGCCCCTACGGCCGATTCGAAATCAAGGCCAAGGAAAGTCATGATAAAAGTACCAAAGAAAAAGGTCATCAGGTAAAGGAGGAAGAACGACATCACAAGGTGGATAATCTCCGGTGAGACCGTTTTGCCATTGAAGCGCAAAGGAATAACTGCCCTTGGATGGATCATTTTCTTAAATTCGAGCGCACTGCTTTTAATCAGGATTATTTGTCGGGCAACCTTGATCCCACCTCCCGTTGAACCGGCACTTCCACCAATGAACATCAGCAAGAACAAGAATATCCAGATGTGTGACGGCCACAACAAATAATCAGAGGAAACAAATCCCGTGGTGGTCACAATGGAAACGATCTGGAACATTGCATCCCTGAACGTTTTTTCAATATCGCCCGTATTGCCTTCAATAACCAGTAAAATTGTAATGACGATTGTAAAAACAAAGGTAAACAGGATATAATTACGGTATTCTTCATTACGCCAAACCGCCCTAAATTTTCCATGCAGGGCAAAATAATGCAATGTAAAGTTGGTGCCGGCCAGGATCATAAACACAATGATGACGTATTGAATGTAAGGCGAATAATTAGCGACAGAAGCATTTTGGGTGGAAAAGCCACCCGTGGCCATGGTCGCAAAGGAATGACAAAGGGAATCGAACAGATCCATCCCGCCAAACATCAGGAAACCGGTTTGCGCAAGGGTCAACAAAACATAGATAAACCAAAGGCGCTTTGCTGTGTAGGTTATCCGTGGATGCAGCTTATCGGGCGTAATCCCGGGCATTTCCGCCACAAACAACTGCATTCCCCCGATACCGAGAAGTGGCAAGATGGCAACCGAAAGGACAATTATCCCCATACCACCGATCCAGTGGGTAACGCTCCGCCAAAATAAAATCCCTTTGGGAACCGATTCAATATCGGTAAGGATTGAGGCCCCGGTAGTGGTAAACCCTGACATGGTCTCAAAAAAAGCATCAGTGATATTGGGTATCGCCCCACTGATCAAATAAGGGATTGTGCCAAAAACCGAAATAACGATCCATGTTGTGGAAACAATAATATAGCCTTCCCTTTTCCCTATTTGCTGACTGGCTTTTCGGGTACTGAACCAAATCGCAAAACCACTTACCGTGGTTATCAGACCACTGTACAAAAGGCTAAAACACCTGTTGCCACAATAATACAGCGAAAACGGGATACCAAGGAACATGAAAAACCCTTCGATGATCAAAAGAAAACCGAGGATTTGGAAAATAATTTTCCAGTTTATTTTTGGTAACAAGCTCATAATCCTTAAAACCAGGTTTTGGGCTTAAACAATTTCTCGACTTTTGATATGGCTTTTGGAAAAGCAAATACAACGACTTTGTCATTTTCATTGATTTGAAAATCACCCGTTGCGATAAACGCCTGTTTGCCCCGCAAAATCCCGCCAATAAAACTACCCTCGGGAATATGAAGGTCTTTAATGGCCTTTTTGGTAACCGGCGATTTTGGCTGGGCCACCAATTCGATAACCTCGGCATCTATCCCGCTAAGGCATTTTAGCATGGTCACTTCGGCACTGTGCGTAAAACGTGAAATATAACTTGCAGTAATCAGTTTTTTGTTAATAATGGTATCGATCCCCACACTTTGGGCAATGTCGATATAATCAATGATTTCAACAAGAGCGATGGTTTTCTTTGCACCCAGTTTCCTGGCATGGAGGCAAGTCATTATATTGGTTTCGGTGTTATTGGTAACCGCTATGAAAGCATCCATGTTTTCGATATCCTCCGCTTCCAACAAATCAATGTCCCTTGCATCGCCGTTGATGATCAGGGTTTTCTCCAAATCGTTTGCAAGCAGATCACATCGGGCCTTATCATTTTCAATTAATTTAATGTTCTGGTTCTTTTCCAGCTTCTTGGCCGTTCTCCTGCCGATCCTTCCCCCGCCGACAATCATAATATCCTTGACCTGGATTTGTTGTTTGGCCCCAAGCTTCATCAATTGTGGGATGCCTTCGGGCTTGGTAATCACATACGCAAGGTCATTGGGTTTGAACACATCGCTGCCACCGGGAATAAAAGCTTTTGAATCCCGATAAATCGCTATTGCCCTGAATTGCAGGTCAGGATGCTCTGTTGCTATCTGGTTGAGCGTTTTGCCAACAACATAAGCATTTTCTTCAAGCTTGAGCATGAACAATGAAAGCAAGCCATGTGAAAACTTAAAAGTCTCGGTGGCAGCGGCCTGTTTCAACAAATCAATAATATCATCGGCAGCAATGGTTTCAGGGCTTACCAGCTCATCTATTCCCAGGCTTTGGAACAACTCCTTTTTCGATTTAAAAAGATAGGCCGGATTGCTGACGCGGGCAATGGTCCGTTTGGCGCCCAGTTTTTTCCCTACGGCTGCTGTCAACAAGTTTGTTTCCTGTTCGTGCAACACGGAAATCAACAAATCGGCTTTGTTGATATGTGCCTCCTGGAGCACCTTCGGATTGGAGGAATCACCTGTAATCGTAAGGATATCGGTACTCGATTCGAGCATTTTCAGCAAGTCCTCATGCGGGTCAACGATGGTAATATCATGGTTTTCGTCCTGTAGCATCTTGGCCAAGTGAAACCCAACTTCCCCATCCCCTGCAATGATAATTCTCATAATTCTGTTGTTTATCAGTTGCGAAATAAAGGGTTTATTTTTAAATAATCAATATAAATAGTTTAAAAGCCAATTTTTGTTTTATCAAAAAGCACAAAACCTGGTTCTTCAATATTTTAACTTGGCATGATGTAGTTTCCATCAGGATACTTATTTATGTAGTTTCCCGTTTCAAAAAAACTTGGTTAAACATGAAAATCCTCATTCGGATTCAATAAATTTTTAGTAGCTTTGCAGTATAATGATAGATTGGACATCACATATCGAAACCAACCCTGATATTCTATTTGGTAAGCCTGTAATTACCAATACAAGAATCCCTGTTGGTCTTATACTTGAAAAAATTGCCACAGGGGATACCAAAGAGGATTTATTGCAAGCCTACCCACGATTAACTGCTGATGATATTGTTGCTTGTTTATTATTTGCAGCCGATTCGATAAAAAATGAATTGATTTTTTCCAATGCTTCCTGAAATGATATTGGTAGCGGATGAAAGTGTTGATTTTGGGATAATCAATAATTTAAGGCAAGCAGGGATAAGCGTTTTTTCGATTTCAGAAGAATATTCAGGAATCAAAGACACAGAGGTTTTACAAATCGCCACAAAAAGAAACTCCCTATTAATAACTGAAGATAAAGACTTTGGAGAATTGACTCATCGGCTAAAACTCAAACACAAGGGAGTTTTATTGATTCGATTAAGTGACATCCCAAGAAAAGATCGAATTTTATTGGCAACAAGGACAATCGAAAAGCATTTTGATAAACTAAACAATCACTTTTCTGTCTTGACAAAAATTAGATTACGAATAAAAACCCAACAAACTAAATAAACGGATTCTTCAATTTAGCACAAACCAACCAAATCACAATTACTAAACTTGGACATCAAAACCATCCCAATCCATACCAACCGTAAACTTCTTCCTGAAATCTTCCAGTTTTTGTTTTGACAGAAATCCGGTAAGCGGTTGTTCTTTTCCCGCTTTCGCCTGCACAATGATCTCACCGTAGGGATCAACGATCATTGTATCGCCCGAATGAAAAATATCCTTACCATCTTTTCCCACACGGTTTACCCAAATCACATAGGACTGGTTTTCGATGGCCCGGGCTTTTAAAAGTGATTTGTATGCATGGCTGCGAATTTCAGGCCAGTTGGCGATATACAAAAGGGCATCATATCCGTATTTGCCATCCCTGAAATTATTCTTGCTCCAAACCGGAAACCGAAGGTCGTAGCAGATTTGCAGATTGATTTTCCAGCCATTCAATTCAACGATTTTTCGCTCTTTCCCTGCCGACATGGTTTTATGTTCGTTGCCCATCCTGAAAAGATGCCGTTTATTATAGGTTTCATAAGAGCTATCCGGTTTCATCCAAAACATCCGGTTGAAATATTTACCTTCATCTTCAATCAGCACACTCCCTGTAATCACACAATTCTTCTGCTTTGCTTTTTCCATTAACCAACTTACGACCTTTCCATCTTCATTTTCGGCACATTTGTCCACGTTCATCGTAAAGCCGGTGGCGAACATTTCAGGCAACACGATCAGATCAGGGGAATTGTCAATATTGGCAATCTTCAAGTCAAAGTTTTTGAGGTTTGCTTCGATATTTTCCCAAACCAGGTTGGATTGGATAAGCGTTGCTTTTAAGTCGTTTTTTGAATGCATGTATTAAAGATCTCCTTCCATAGAGGAAAACAAAGCTTTGTTCTTTTCCCTGTTAATAAGGATAGTTATATCTTGTTCAAAATTTCGGCAGCTTTGTCCAGGGTTTCTTCCTTTTTTGCAAAGCAAAGGCGCAGGACTTTATTGTCGATTTTATTATGGTAAAATGATGAAATGGGAATGGTGGCCAGATTTTTTTCTTTCGTGATGCGGATGGCAAAATCCAGTTCGGCCTCATCGCTGATCGCACTGTAATCAAGCAATTGAAAATATGTTCCATAGGCTGGGATTACCTTAAAACGCGAACCCTTTATCCGATCCACGAAATAATCCCTTTTCTTTTGGTAAAAATCATTGAGGTGGATGTAGTTTTCTTTGTCTTTCAAAAATTCAGCAAGGGCATGTTGGATGGGGGTGTTGCCGGCAAAAACCACAAACTGGTGCGCCTTTCTGAATTCGTTCATCAATTGCTCAGGGGCAAGCACAAAACCGGTTTTCCAACCCGTTGCATGAAATGTTTTCCCAAATGAACCGATAACAAATGAACGGCTGGCCAGTTCCGGGTAATAGCAAACACTTTCGTGGCGGATCTTATCATAAATCAGATGCTCATACACTTCATCGCTCAATACGATGATATCCGTATTCTGCGTAAGTTTATCCAGTGTTTTCAAGTCATCGGCACTCAAAACACTTCCCGTAGGATTATGTGGCGAATTGATGATAATCATCTTTGTGCGATTGGTAATCAACTTTTTAACTTCCTGCCAGTCAATCCTGTAATCAGGGTTTTTCAGTTCGGCATATTTAATGATCCCACCGTTCAGTTTGATGGCGGGCACATAGGAATCATAGGCCGGTTCAAATACAATCACTTCGTCCTCGTCCCGTATCAGGGCCGAAATAACCGTAAAAATTGCCTGTGTGGCACCTGCCGTGATATTTATTTCGGTCTGGGGATCGTATTTTGCACCATAGGTTGCTTCCACCTTCAGGGCAATTTGCTCACGCAATTCGGGCACACCGGGCATGGGTGCATATTGGTTAAAACCCTTTTTCATGTATTTATTTACCAATGCTATAAGTTTCCCGGAAATTTCAAAATCGGGAAAGCCCTGTGAAAGGTTGATGGCACCGCATTCATTGGCAAGGCCTGACATAACAGCAAAAATGGAGGTTTCCTGTTTGGGTAGTTTTGAGGTAATTGATCCTATAAATTTTTTCATCGTATCAGCTAATAATTTGAATCGGTAAAATTAAGGAAATATAATTACGCAAATATATTTTCAGTAATTTTGAAGCAATTTAAATTCAAAGAAACACCAAAATATTTCCAACTATGAAAAATATAGACACATTTGATTTTACCGATAAAAAAACGCTCATCAGGGTTGATTTTAACGTTCCCCTGAACGCGAATTTTGAAATTACAGATCCCACACGGATAGATGCCGCTATACCTACCATAAGAAAGGTATTGAGGGGCGGCGGACCTGTTATCCTGATGTCGCACCTCGGCAGGCCAAAGGAAGGGCCGGAGGAAAAGTTTTCCTTAAAACATTTAATCCCTTATCTGTCGGAACAGCTTGATCTGGATATTGAGTTTGCCGATGATTGCATCGGGGATTCTGCAAGGAATTTGGCGGCCAGGCTTCAACCAGGGGAAGTCTTATTGCTTGAAAACCTCCGTTTTCACAAAGAAGAAACCAAGGGGGATGAAGCTTTTGCAGAGAAGCTTTCCAAACTTGCAGATGTGTATATGAACGATGCCTTTGGGACGGCACACCGCGCTCACGCATCCACGGCCATTATTGCAAAATTTTTTCCCGAAAATAAATTGTTCGGGTATATTATGGAAAATGAGGTGAAAAACATTGACAAGGTCTTGCACGATGCACATAAACCTTTTACGGCTATCCTTGGCGGGGCAAAGGTATCAGGGAAAATCGAAATCATAAACAACCTGATGGACAAGGTTGACAACCTCATTGTTGGCGGTGGGATGATGTTCACGTTTATCAAGGCTATGGGTGGCAAAGTGGGGAATTCACTGATAGAAGATGACCTGCTTGATTTGGCTTTGAATACAATCGAAAAAGCAAAAAGCCTTGGCGTAAACCTTTACATCCCCACAGATACAGTTATTGCAGACGATTTCAACAATGACGCCAACTATATGCTGTCGGACGTGAACACGATCCCCGATGGCTGGATGGGATTGGACATTGGCCCCGATAGCATTAAGGTATTCACAGAGGTGATAGAAAATTCCAATACCATCCTTTGGAACGGTCCCATGGGTGTTTTTGAAATGGACAATTTTGCCGAAGGGACCAAAGCCATTGCCGAAGCCGTTGCAAAAGCAACCGGCAAAGGGGCTTTCTCCCTGATTGGTGGCGGCGATTCCGTGGCGGCCATCAACAAATACAAATTGAAAGATAAAGTAAGTTATGTTTCCACGGGCGGCGGTGCCATGCTTGAATACATCGAAGGCAAAGAATTACCGGGTGTGAAAGCGATTAAAGGGTAGAATTGATGTTGATAAAAAAATGCCCTTCGACAGGCTCAGGGTGACCATTTTTTTTGCTTGTGTCACCCTTTGACAGGCTCAGGGTGACCATTTTTATTTGCTGCTTCCCATTGGTTACAGCACCAACATGTTGCAGACGATTATTATCTACCATATGGATAGCCAATACATAATATTATAAGTCCTTTTATTTAGGGCAACGCCCTTGCTATAACCGTGTTTCCATGAATCAGGAACACCATTCATCCCAGACAAAAACTTCTTATCAATATAAATTCCTGGTTTTGCATCAAGGACATATAACTTATAGTCCGGGGACAACCTTATGTCATCTTCGTTTTTTATTGATTTATAATGGTGTATTTTGATTGGATAAAAGTTTGGTACCGGACATTTATTTATATCACAGTTTTGGGATCTGGGTTTTATGTTTTTCGCATCAGGTGACAAAGAGTTATTTCCAAATCTGTTAATAATCAAAAGGCATGTGTCCGAAGAATTATAAATGTTACATGCAACAGAAGTCAGACTATCTTCAAATACAAAAAATTTCGTTGAGTCAAGTTTATATTCCAATAAAACATATGAGCCAAAAAACATTTTTGCACCTTCGGGGAATATAATCCTGAAATCTACAATACTATCTGTCAGCTTCAATGGAAGATGGTTTATTAATTCATTTGGCAATGTATTCAAGAGTTCCGTATAAGAATCTTGAACAGCATCATCTTTTAAGGGAACGATGCATTGAGTTATTACAAACATTCCCAAAAAAAGCCAGATAATGGATGATACTTTCTTCATAAAGCTTTTAAATTATTTATCTCGTTGCCGCCCGTTGGTGTTGTCACCAACGGGATTCGCACGCAGTTTGGGAACAAATCCTTCCAAAGGCAACCGAAATCGTGCAAATTGGCGAAAACACCAATATATGGTTGATTTCTATATCCACAATAATTTGGATTTTCTGCCGACAAGATAAAACTAAATTTCCACAGCATTTGCTTTTTTGCCTGTTTTATTTCCAATTTTATTGTATGTTTGAAAAAATATTAAGATGACCTCAAAAACTATTTTATTCCTTGCCATCTTATTTCTTTCGGCCTGCAACAACAAATTGCCGGACAGGAAGGCAATTACTGTAATCAAAGGGGGGACAGTCCTTGACCTTTCCAATCAGGGGAATTCCGTTAAGGATTTACAGGATGCCTATATCATTTTTGAGGGGAATGAAATACTGGAAATCGGATTGCTTTCAGATAGGGAAGAATTTCCAACGAACGCAAAAATCATTGATGCAAATGGGAAGTATGTTCTCCCCGGATTAATTGATGGATTTGCGGTTTTAAACAATCAGTCTTATGCAAATGCCTATCTGTATTCAGGCGTTACAACCATAATTGGTGTGGACGGGGGCAGGCGTGGGCCGTTTTATTTTGAAGCCGATCCCTCGCCCGGTTATTATATGCTGGAATCGGTTGGTGATGACCCAAAACCGGATTCGGCCCATCTTGCCGACTTGTTTAAATTGCATGAAAAAGGCTATAAGATTGCCCTTTTGAAATATGAATTACGGCCCGCACAATTACGGTTCATAAATAACGAAGCCCATAAACTGGGCATGGGGACCATTGGGGAATTGGGGTTCACATCCTATAAAGAAGCGGCCAACATGGGCATCGATGCTTTTGTGCACACCACCCGTTATTCATTGGATGTGGCCCCAGAGGAAATGCACAAAACTGTGGCAGCTAATCCCTTTAGCGATGACTTGGACAGCCCGAAATGGAAATACTATCAATATCTCTTTAATCTGGATACTGCTGATAAGGCTTTGCAAAACCACGCTGAAGTTTTGGCTTCCTCCGAAACTTACCTGATGCCCACCATGAGTCTGTTATATGCCGATCTGCCCGACAGTAAAAACCCGTGGGACGAAGCCGTTGCGGCAATTTTGGACCCCAACGACATCAATAACCCGGTGGACAGGAAAACAGGAAGGCACAACTATACCGATGAGCAGCAGGAAAACTATTCCGCTGTGGGTTTACAGGAATTGAAAATCGAAACGGTTTATCGAAATGCGGGAAGCCATTACCTGGCAGGGAGCGCAACCGATGTATGGGGAACCATGCCGGGGATTTCGCTGCACAACGAATTGGGACTGCTCACGAGAATAGGCTTAAGCAACCGGGAAGCCCTGGCCGCGGCAACAACAAATTTCAACAAGGCTTTCGGCTGGAAAACAGGGAAGATTGAAAAGGGATTTGAAGCGGATATTCTTATCCTTGACAAAAACCCATTGGACAAACTCGAAAACCTTAAGGAAATAGATGTACTGATAAATAACGGAAAAGTATTGGACAGAAATAATTTATTAAAAAACGAATAACATGAAGACAAAATTCCTACTCATTATTATGAGTTCAATTTTAATAGGAAATTCCTATTCACAAAATGGACAAATCATATCAAGGGACACATTTGATGTGTACGAACACCCGGATGTATTGGAGATAATCGGGGAAAAATCAATGTCAGGATATATTATCCACGAAGAATACAAATGGGTGACGGAAGATATCGTGATGGAAGAAATATTTTATATGAGCGACAGTCTGAAAGTAAAGGCCTATCTTGCTTATCCAAAAGACAAAATGGCAAACCCTTCAGTGATTTACAACCGTGGCGGCAACCGGGAATTTGGTGCACTCAACGCAAAGAAGATGGTTCTCGTCCTGGGAAGGCTGGCAAGCTGGGGATATACCGCCGTAGGCAGCCAATATCGCGGAAATGATGGCGGAGAGGGAGTGGAGGAATTTGGAGGTACCGATGTGGACGATGTCCTGAACCTGATCCCTTTATTGGCCAATTTGCCGCAAGCAGATACGGCCAGAATGGGCATGTACGGTTGGAGCCGTGGCGGCATGATGACCTATTTGTCGCTGATGCGCACTTGCCGGATGAAGGCCGCAGTAGTGGGCGGGGCCGTTGCCGATCTGCGGATGATGAACGACAGCAGGGGCGGTGAAATGGAAAAATATGTTTACAGCGAGCTTATCCCTGATTACGAAAACACAAAAGATGCTGCCCTTGCCGCCCGGTCTGCCATCACGATGGTGGACAAAATCTGCAAGAAAACCCCCATCCTGATGATGCACGGAACAGCTGACTGGCAGGTTATTCCCGAAGAGTCGCTAAAAATGGCGGAGGAATTCCAGAAAGAAAAAATCCCCTATCGCTTAGTGATGTTCGAAGGGGGCGACCACGGGCTTTCTGAGTTTAATAAAGAAGTGGATGAAATGGTTAAGAACTGGTTCGATAAATATTTGAAAGAGGGAATGGCCCTGCCAGATTTGGAACCGCATGGGGAATAAGCCCGGTGCACACCAACCCCAGCCTGAAGGCTGGGGAACTCATCAGGGCTTGACTTAATGTCATACCCTGACTACAACAAAAATATTATGAAACGAACATGTAAATTTTATTTTCCAAATTTTCACATAAAGGGGGATGAGAAGAATCCTCTATCATACTGTTTAAGCTAACTAAATTAAATTCGTCATCCGGTAAGTGACGAATTCCCTTATAACCATGCTCCAATTCAGTACTCACTGCGTGGGATATCTCTGATTTATCCCGCTGTAATTTCCCACTCACTGCGTGGGGAATTCTATACACAATATAAAATCTTCTGAAATATTGCAAATTTGATTCGGAGTAACCATTTCCAAATTCAGACTGTAATTCCTTTGACAAATATTCAATAAGCTGCTTACCATACTCCGCTTTATCCTGGCCTTTTTGTTCTTCTTCAACTATCATTTGCCCAACAAACCAATTGGAAACAATTTGGGCATAATTAACCCTTCGTGAAACATATTTTCTTGCTTCAAGGATAATGCTTCGGATGCTTTGCAGCAAACCCCTATGCTTTTCAACCTTATTCATTGCTTATTGTTTTCATCACCCCAAAACCTCTTCCACCTTCTCTTTCTGTTCCTGCAACTGCTCATTGTCAATCTTTAAATCCTTGAATTTATCCCATAGAAAAGGGGCGATATCTGAAACGGGGCCGTATAGGAAGGAGGTCTCCCTTTTCTGTTTGGAAATTACATTGGCATCGAAATGATTAACAATGAGGACAATGACACTCAGGAAAACTGCTGCTTTCAAAACCCCAAAAACGGATCCGGCCAGTTTGTTCAGAAAACCCAATGCGACCAGGTTTATCAATTTTTCAAGGAGTTTCCCCAAAAAGTGGACAAGGATAACGACACCTATAAAAGTGATGATAAAGGAAATTATGGGCAGGTAATCGGTTTTAATATTTAAGCTATCCGTGAGGAACCCTGCAACTATTCCCGAAAAATACAAAGCCGCATAAATACCAAGGATAAGGGCTGCCAGCGATGCAATGCCAATAATGAGGCCTTTCTTGAACCCTGTGTAAGCAAACCAGGCCATCGGGATCAATATGATAATGTCGATAATGTTCATAATTCAAATGTATCTTTAAATCCGTAAACAAACCACGGGAATCCACTAATTACACTTCCATAAAGTACAGGGAAACACGAATTTTTTTTAATGAAACCAGAAAATGTTTATGTGGTTATTCAGTTCACCTATTTTACTAATTAAAACCCTTGCGGATTTGTTACTTTGTTGTTTTACAATTTATTCTCTTCAAAGCATTGGAAATATTTATCGAAGGCCTTTTGCCTATTGCCAACTGCCTGTTTTTTAATTGCCCACTTTCCTTCAACCTTCCATCTCCCTCCCGCACATACCAACTTCGACATGAAAGGTTTTGTTTTTGAAAACTGCCTGCTTTTTTCACTTTCTTTTTTTCAATCTCTTCGTCAATTCCGTGTCAAACACAAAATCGTTCAACTCGGGATTGTCCGATTCAAGGATTTGGTTTTTGTCTCCTTCCCACCAAACCTGTCCCTCGTGGATATAGGAAATGGCATCCCCGATTTTTATTACCGAGTTCATATCGTGGGTGTTCACGATCGTCGTAATCTGGAATTCTTCAGTGATCTTGCTTATCAGGTTGTCGATTACCCCGGAAGTATGTGGATCAAGGCCAGAATTTGGTTCATCGCAAAACAGGTATTTGGGGTTAAGTGCAATGGCCCGGGCAATGGCCACCCTTTTCACCATTCCTCCACTCAGCTCCGAAGGGAACAAATGGTTTTTGTTTTCGAGGTTTACCCACTTTAAACAAAAATTCACGCGATCCAGTTTTTCCTCCTTGGATTGGTTGGTGAAAATGGTAATCGGGAACATGACATTTTGCTCAACGGTCAAGGAATCGAAAAGTGCCCCTCCCTGGAACAACATACCTATTTCCTTGCGGATGTCCTTTCTTTTCTTAAATGTCATGGCCGAAAAATCCCGGTCATCAAAAAGGATATGCCCTTCGTCCACTTCGTGCAAGCCAACGAGGCACTTCATCAAAACCGTTTTTCCGGATCCACTTTGTCCGATAATCAGATTGGTTTTCCCCTTTTCAAATTTCAGGGAAACATTTTTCAGGACTTTATTGTCTCCAAAGGATTTTGATATGTTTTGTGCTTCGATCATTGCGTATTGTTACGGCCTAAATTCTTAGGATAAAAGTAATTGCGTTAAAATAAGGTTGAAGAGTATTATCATAATACTGCTCCAAACCACGGCCTTTGTACTTGCGGCACCCACTTCGATTGCCCCCCCTTTCACATTGTAACCCATAAATCCGGAAATAGAAGTGATAAGCCATGCAAAAACCACTGTTTTAATAAGTGCGTAAACAATGGTGTAGCCTTCGAACCACGAACGCACCCCGGTGATATAATCGGTAGAAGTATAAAGGTCGGTAAAGATTGCGACCAACCAACCACCAAACATGCCCAACCCCATACTGATGATAATTATTACCGGGTTAATGATGACAGCAGCCGCTATTTTAGGGAGAATAAGGAACCCGCCCGGGTTAATCCCCATTATTTCCAAGGCATCTATCTGTTCGGTAACCCGCATGGTCCCAATTTCAGAAGCAATACGGGAACCCACTTTCCCGGCAAGTATCAGGCTCATGATCGTTGGGGAAAATTCAAGGATAATGGATTGCCTTACAGTAAACCCGATTATCGAAAGTGCGATAAGCGGGTTGTCCAGGTTATATGAAGTCTGGATAGCAACAACAGCGCCCATGAAAACCGAGATAATCCCAACAATACCAAGAGACTGGATACCAAGTTGATATATTTCTATCAAGAGTTGGTTCCAGAAAACACTGCTTTTCTCAGGTCGCTTGACAACCTTCAACATTAACAGGATATATTGGCCAAATTGCTGGATCATTCCGTAATTTTTTGTTGGTGCTAAATTAGGAATTTTCTTAAAGAACGGACTTCATTATTTCATAATCATACAATATTCTCGTCCCAGCCCGTTTACTATTGATATATTTATATTGAATTCCCAACTTATAAAACAATTATGCTTTTCAATTTCAATCTACCAAAAGCGGAATCCCCTATGGGGAAAAAGAATTCCTGGTTCCAAATCAACAAACCTAAAAAACTTCTGTTTATTATTTCATTATTGGTTTTGTCCACGGTTTTTGGTTCTTGTTCAACTTCGCGAAAAGCAAAAAAGAAATGTAGGGAGTGCCCCGAATTCAGCATGGGTCATTCACTGGAAAAACCAAGCTAATGGGCAACTTTTTAAGGCTATGGTTGTCTTTTGATAAATCCCGGCAAAAAATGCATGGTTATCAACTGAAGGATTTTAAATGAAAACATATCAGGAGACTTTATCTGAATATATCCCCGCACCCTCGGTTGATCCTGTGTTTTCCCGCCTCGACAAACATCACGTACGCCTTGTGATCAACAGGAGCAGGGCCACAAAACTGGGCGATTACCGTCCACCCATTAAATACAAATATCACCGTATTTCGGTAAACCATGATTTGAACAAATACCAGTTCCTGATAACATTGATCCATGAATTGGCACATCTGGAAACCTGGTTGAAACATAAAAACAGGGTAAAGCCCCATGGCATTGAATGGAAATCGGAATTCAAAAACCTGATGGACGAATATATGGACAATGGCATTTTCCCCGAAGATATTGGAAAAGCCCTGAAAACATATTTCACGAAAAACACATCGAGCGATACGGACCTTTCACGGGTCTTAAAGAAGTACAATGCGGAATCGGAAGAAACTACCCTGGAAGAACTACCTGAAAATGCGGTTTTTGCCATATACAATGGCATTGTTTTCCAAAAACAAAAACGCCTTCGGAAAAGATACCGTTGCAAAAGGCTCGACAATGGCAAAATATACATGGTAAGCCCGCTCATGGTTGTCCATCCGGTTGATAATACTTGATGCCTTTCCAATAAGAATCTTAATAATAATCGCCATTCGACAAACTCGTGATAAGCGTTTTTTCATATGCCCTCTTTTTATATCTTTGCACTTTTTTAAACCAATTCATTAATAATGAACAAAAACAATTATTGTGTGATCATGGCCGGTGGGATTGGAGCCCGTTTTTGGCCCATGAGCCGCACATCGCACCCCAAGCAGTTTATCGACATACTCGGAACAGGAAGAACCTTGCTACAACAAACCTTTGACCGTTTCATGAATGTTTGCCCAAAGGAAAATGTATATATCGTCACCAATGACATGTACAAAGAGATGATCCTGGAACAACTTCCGGGGATTACGGCTAACCAAGTTTTATGCGAGCCCATGCGCCGGAACACTGCCCCTGCCATCGCTTATGCAGCTTACAAAATCCGTGAAGAAAACCCCGATGCCAAACTTGTGGTTGCCCCTTCCGATCATATTATCCTGAAAGAAGATGTTTTTACGGACGTTATCCTGTCGGCGATAAATGCAGCATCGAGAAACGATTGGCTGCTCACGCTGGGGATCACACCTTCGAGGCCCGATACCGGTTACGGTTACATCCAGTTTGAGGAATCAAGACCCTTTGAAGAAGACGAAAGGATCAGAAAAGTAAAAACATTTACCGAAAAACCCAATCTGGAACTGGCCGAAACATTCCTTGCAAGTGGTGATTTTCTTTGGAACTCGGGGATTTTCATCTGGTCGTTGAAAAGTATTTTGAAAGCTTTCGAAGAACACCTTCCCGAAGTGGATACATTGTTTACCAAAGGGGCCGGGAAATACAACACATCCGAAGAGGAAACATTTATCAATGAAATTTTCCCAGTCTGTAAAAACATTTCCATTGACTTTGGTGTGATGGAAAAAGCAAAAAACGTCCATGTACTGGCTTCCGATTTCGGTTGGTCCGATTTGGGCACATGGGGTTCTTTATACGACATCAGGGCGAAAGATGAAAACAGCAATGCTCTTGTAGGTGAAAATGTGATGACCTTCAACACAAAAAACTGCATCGTGAACATGCCAAAAGAAAAACTGGTCGTGTTGCAAGGCCTGGACGATTACATCGTGGTCGATAATGATGATATCCTATTGATTTGCCGTAAAACCGATGAACAAAATATCAGGGATATCGTGAACGCCGTTAAACTTGAAAAAGGGGATAAGTTTGTTTAACCAAAACTAAATTGCATTCTTTAATTATAAAAATGTATGCAAACTGCATTAAGGAAATCTCAAAATATAATATCCAAAAATCAAATAAACCCCAAATAGATAATATCGAAATCCGAAACAGATTTGTCAAACAGCTTTGAAATTGAATTCCTTGAACTTGGATTTTATTCGGGATCTGTTTGTTGAAGTTTGGTATTTGATTTCCTGATTGTCGAATTGCGAAATAAAAATTTTGAATTAATAAAAATCGAAAAAATGAAAAAGATTAGTTTAATGCTTTTTGTGCTGATAATGGGTATCAACCCTTACAGCCGGGCCGATGAAGGGATGTGGCTGCCCATGTTTATCGAACGCCTCAATTATGTGGATATGCAAAAGGAAGGTTTGCAGCTTACCGCAGATGAGATTTACAGCGTGAACCATTCGAGCTTGAAAGATGCCATCGCAATTTTTGGCAGGGGCTGTACAAGCGAGATTATTTCGGACGAGGGCTTGCTGCTCACCAACCACCATTGTGGTTATGGAAGCATACAGGCGCACTCTTCGGTGGAACACGATTACCTTGCCGATGGCTTTTGGGCCATGAGCCGCGACGAAGAACTCCCGAACGAAGGCCTTACGGCCAAATTCCTGATACGGATCGAAGACGTGACCGAGAAGGTGTTGGCCAATGTGAACGATGACATGACCGAAGAAGAACGGTATTCAGAGATAAGGAAAGTTTCAAAGGAACTAAGCAAAGCTGCCGAAGAAGGGACAGATTATACTGCTTCTGTCCGCAGTTTTTTTGCAGGAAATGAGTATTATCTTTTCGTTTACATTGTTTACAAAGATGTACGACTTGTAGGTGCACCTCCTTCGTCCATTGGGAAATTTGGTGCCGATACCGACAATTGGATGTGGCCGCGCCATACCGGCGATTTTTCCATGTTCCGGGTTTATACCGATAAGGATGGGAAACCAGCCGAATATGCAAAAGACAATATCCCCTTCAAGCCCAAACATTCATTGCCCATTTCTTTGGCCGGTGTCAAAAAAGGGGATTTTGCAATGATATTGGGATATCCGGGAAGTACGGAGCGTTATATGACTTCCTACGGGATAAAAATGGCCCTTGACATCTCCAACCAAACCATCGTTGACATCCGTGACGTGAAACTGAAAATCATGATGGCAGATATGCAAGCAGATCAGGCCGTTCGGATTAAATATGCTTCAAAATATGCCCGGATCGCCAATTATTGGAAATACTTTATCGGCCAATCAAAGGGATTGAAGAAACTGAAAGTTTATGATAAAAAGGTAGAAATTGAAAACAAATTCACCAATTGGGTCAATGAAGATGCCGGCAGGAAAGCAAAATACGGTGAAGCTTTGAAAGACAATTCCGAAGCTTATGCACAATTAAGCAAATACGAACTGGCTAGGATTTACCAACGTGAAGCCATCAACAGGGGAAGTGAGATACTTGGTTTTGCCAAGAGTTTTTCATCACTATCGAAAGCTTTGTCGGAGAAAGATGCAGACCCGGGAAAAACCAATAAGCTGATTTTAGAGCTAAAGGAAATGTCGGAAGCCCATTTCAAGGACTACAACCTTCCCACCGATGAAAAACTCCTGGCTGCCATGTTGAAAATGTACACCGAAAACGTTCCCATCGACCAACAATCGGATTACGTGAAAAAAATTGCATCAAAAGCCAAGGGCGATTTTTCTGCCTTTTCCAAAAAGCTTTTCGAGACTTCAATATTTGCCACACCGGAAAAAGTAAATGCCCTGTTTGAAAAACCTTCGGTAAAGAAAATCGAAAAAGACCCGGCCTTTACTTTGATAAAAGACATAAACGATTACTACAACAAAAATATCCAGCCTGTAATTTATGCTGCATACGACCAGCTCGACCGCGGCAACAGATTGTTTATAGCAGGTTTGAGGGAAATGGAGCCGAACAAAAAATTCTATCCCGATGCCAATTTTACCATGCGGTTGACTTACGGGCAAGTATTGCCCTATAGTCCCGGTGATGCGATATTCTACAATTACTACACTACCCTGAAAGGGGTAATGGAAAAGGAAGACCCCAATAATTGGGAATTCGTGGTACCTGAAAAATTGAAGGAGTTGTACAAAAACAAGGATTACGGCCCTTATGGCGAAAACGGTGAAATGCACACCTGTTTCCTTTCCAACCTCGATATAACCGGAGGCAATTCTGGAAGCCCCGTGATGAACGGGAATGGCGAGTTGATCGGGATTGCGTTCGATGGCAACTGGGAAGCCATGAGCGGCGACATTGCCTTTGAGCCCGAAATCCAACGGACCATCAGCGTGGATATCCGTTACGTGCTTTTCATCATTGATAAATATGCCGGGGCCACCCATCTCATTGATGAAATGAAACTGGTGAAAAGAAAACCGGTCCCATCAAAGAAAATCAAGGAAAAAACCCTGGAAGCTAAACCCATGGAAATGGAGCGGTAATAACTTTTTGGTGACAACACTAGCAAGTGGCGGAGAGGCAAAGGTCTTCGTGGTCGTATTGTAATTACGGTTTCAAACCTTGAATGCCCATCACAGTTTCCCGCCTGCATCGGGCAGGTAATCTGTGGTGGAAAACGACATTGTTGGTTTGTAGGCAAAAGTGGCAGGACAAACGAAAAGGGGGAGAATGGAAGTTGAGGCCAGCAGTTGGAAACTGCTGGTGTGTCCGAACACATCACAGATAAAATCTGTGATGGGCTGCGGGTTTTTTACCCAGTCTTGTTGATGAAAACACCAACAATGGGCAGAGGATTGATGAATTGCGGTTTCAAACTTCCATAGGCAACTAAGCCCTACCAATCATCATCGTCTTTCTTTTTGGCCTTGGGCTTCATCCCCTTTTTAAGGCTTGCGATCCATGATTCGGCAAAATCGTTGATTTGTGTCAGGTATTGGTCCCAGTTTGAATTGTATTGCTGGTCGTCTTTGTTCAGCCATTTTTCCACAGGGATCTTTGAACCTTGTTTCAAACTGAATTCCGTGAGGATGTAGCGGTACCTTCCATCTTTCAAACCAAGTGTAAAACGATACTGTACCACACCTGCATCGGTTTCGTTCCCATCTTCATCTATGTTCTTTATTTTGATACGATGGAGGCCTTTTATCAGGCCGCTTTCGGGGTCGCGGGTCTTGGTCACGTTCACGGGGTTGGTGTAAAACCCGTTTATCCAGCCAATGGCCCTGTTGAAAAACTCCTGCTTTGTCCCCTCTTCCTCCACCACTTCTTTGTAGGTTATCAACCCGGTATCTTCATCAATGGGGAAATTTGGGCGTTGTGCCAATAGTGATATACTCAGGATACTCAGTAAAAAGCTTAATTGAATGGTTTTCATCTTCTGTTTTAATATTTTTATTAACGATTCTCTTATCAAACATTTTATTCCCATAAAAGTTGCTTCAAAAAAAAGTTTTCTTACAGCATAAAATCGTAATATTAATTCTGTTTATTTAGGTATTCTTTGTTTCCAATAACGAGGATGACGATGAAAGTGCATTACAGCTACAATATAAATTTTATTGCCTTCGTGTGAATATAATACGCCATAAGGAAATCGCCTTACGATACAACGCTGTATGTTCTTTTCAATGACTGGCCACGCTTTTGGCAATGAAATTATCTGCCGAATAGTAGTTTACACTTCAATTGCAAAATCATAACCAAGTGCCTGCTCAATATCTTCATAATATTTGATAGCATCGTTGAACTCGGTCTCAGCTTCGGGATGAAAAGAAAAATTCATTTCTCAAATCTCTCCCAAATTTTTTCAAATACCTGTTCTCCTGGCACAACCAGAACTTTCCCGGTCCTCATCTCTATAAGCCTTTTTTGGGCTGTCTCAATCCACTCCTTCTCGATTACCGAAACTGGCTGGTTAAGGCTTCTGAGTAAAGAATCTACTACCAGCGCACGTTCTTCAATCGGCAGGGAAACAGCTTTGTCAATTAGTTCTTTCGTATTCATATTATTTGATTAAAAAACTTTGATTATCATCAACCAACAAATTTCCATATAATAAACCTCAAATACAAGAAAAAGTTGCTTTGGAACTGACAAATTGGATAAACTAAAAAACCCTCCAGTATCCTGAAGGGTTTTTCTCAATATTATTATGAATGTGTGGATTAATACATTCCGCCCATTCCGCCCATTCCACCCGGAGGCATTGGGGGCATTCCAGCAGGAGCACCGGCATTTTCATCTTTATGCTCAGCAACCACACACTCGGTAGTAAGTAACATCCCAGCGATAGAGGCGGCGTTTTCAAGTGCTATCCTCGTAACTTTTGTTGGATCGATCACACCTGCTTTTAAAAGTTTCTCGTACTTATCGGTGCGGGCATTGTACCCATAATCATCTTTCCCTTCCTTCACTTTCTGTACGATTACAGAACCTTCCAAACCTGCGTTTTCAACAATCTGGCGCATGGGCTCTTCCAATGCACGTGTAATGATCGCAATACCGGTTTCTTCATCCTCGTTTTCACCTTTCAGTTTTTCCAACGAACTAATTGCACGCAGGTAAGCAACTCCACCACCGGGAACAATCCCTTCTTCGATAGCGGCCCTTGTTGCGTTCAATGCATCGTCAAAACGGTCTTTCTTTTCTTTCATTTCCACTTCACTCGCAGCACCTACATAAATTACGGCAACGCCACCGGCCAGTTTGGCCAATCTTTCCTGAAGTTTCTCTTTATCGTAATCGGAAGTTGTGGTTTCAATTTGGGTCCTGATCTGGTTGATACGTCCCTGGATATCATCTTTGCTCCCTTTACCGCTAACAATAGTTGTGTTATCTTTGTCGATGGTCACTTTTTCGGCTTCGCCAAGATTGTCAAGGGTTGTGTCTTCCAATTTGTATCCTTTTTCTTCGGAAACAACGGTTCCACCTGTGAGGATGGCAATGTCTTCCAACATCTCTTTCCTTCTGTCGCCAAAGCCCGGGGCTTTAACGGCGACCACTTTCAATCCGCCCCTTAATTTGTTAACGACCAATGTTGCAAGTGCTTCGGTTTCCACATCTTCGGCCACGATGAGCAACGGCCGTCCTGACTGTGCAATTTTTTCAAGGATGGGGAGAAGGTCTTTCATTACCGAAATCTTCTTGTCGTGGAGCAGGATATAAGGGTTCTCATATACGGCTTCCATTTTCTCTGCATCGGTCACAAAATAAGGTGAGATATAACCCCTGTCGAATTGCATTCCTTCCACAACATCCACCGTGGTTTCAATCCCTTTGGCCTCTTCGATTGTGATAACACCGTCTTTCTTCACTTTTCCCATTGCCTCGGCAATCAGTTTTCCAATTGAGCTGTCGTTATTGGCAGAAACGGTTGCGACCTGCTCTACTTTTTCACCACTGTCATTGATTTGTTTGGTTTGTTTCTTCAGCGATTTAATCACCTCTGCAACCGCTTTGTCAACACCGCGTTTCAGATCCATTGGATTGGCACCTGCGGTAACGTTTTTCAAACCGGTACTTACGATTGACTGTGCCAAAACAGTAGCTGTCGTAGTACCGTCGCCGGCAAGGTCATTGGTTTTTGAAGCAACCTCTTTTACCATCTGGGCGCCCATGTTTTCAATGGTATCCGCCAATTCAATTTCTTTTGCCACGGTCACACCATCTTTTGTGATAGTGGGTGCACCAAAAGATTTATCAATAATCACGTTGCGGCCCTTGGGACCCAAAGTTACTTTTACGGCGTCTGATAACTGGTCAACGCCCGCTTTTAAAGCTTCTCTCGCTTTTAAGTCGAAAATAATGTCTTTTGCCATTTTTATTTATTTTTAGATTTTACGTGTAAAACTCATTAAACAATTGCATAAATATCTGACTCCTGCATGATAAGGTAGTCTTTGCCCTGATGTGAAATTTCGGTACCGGCATATTTTCCATATAAAACGGTATCCCCTTTTTTCACGGTCATCTTTTGGTCGCTAAGTCCGGGGCCAACGGCCACGACAATTCCCTGCTGAGGTTTTTCTTTTGCAGTATCTGGGATGATGATCCCGCCACTGGTTTTTTCTTCTGCACCTGCAGGTTCGATAAGAACCCGATCCGCGAGTGGCTTAATTTTTATTCCTGACATATTGTTTGATTTTTTTGTTAGTATTAGCTTTTTGTCATTTCCCCTGAACAATTTTTGAATTAATCAGGTGAATAATCACAGTTCGTCTTTTGACATAATTTATGCCAAAGGGTATAAGCAAAAAAAATGTCAGAATGTGGTGACATTCTGACATTTTAAAAATAAAAATATCTTGGGTTTTTTTAGTTTCCTGTTTCTTCGGTTTCTGCCGGAGGAGGGGTAAAATCTGCCGCTGGTTGGGCATCTGGCAATTCATTGATCAATTGATCAAGGCCATTGTCATTTGTTTCAATGTTTCCGCCACGGGGGATAGCAAATGTGGAGAACAAAGCCAAAACCAAAAGGGCAACTGCCAGCGACCAGGTTGATTTCTCAAGGAAATCAGCAGTCTTTCTCACACCCATATATTGGTTTGAACCTGAAAAGTTGGAAGCAAGACCGCCACCTTTTGAACTTTGGACCAATACGATCAATGTCAACAACACACAAACAATGAAAATCAAAACTGCTATTACAATGTACATTTCACTAATTATTAAACTGTTACAACTTTATTTAATTTCTTTCCTGATTTTTTCAATTCGGCCTGCAAAGTAAAATCTTTTTTCCGGATTAAGCAAACTTAATTTTTTATAGATTTTTATGGCCTTTGCCAGGTTTCCCTGACGGTAATAAATCCCCGCAAGGGTTTCGGAAACGATTTCATCGTTATCGATCAGGCTTTGTTTTGCAAAATCCACCGGATCGAAAAAACCTGCCTGAGGTTCAGGGACAATGCGCGGGTTCTCCTTGATGAACTTGTCGATAAGATCGGAACCCGCAATGGGTTTCTCCTCCTGTGCAGGTGATTCCTCAAGATGCGATAAATTATACTCCTCAAAATAATGTTCGGCCGGGGATTGCTTCAGTTGATTGTGTTCCTCTAAAAGGGATTCCAATTTGCCCGATAGCTTTTGTAAATGACGATATTCCAACGAATCTTTTGGGATGCTGGTAATTTTGTCAAGTTCATGTTGGAATATATCAATTAAATGGGGCAGGTTTAAATCTTCGTCTTCCTGCAAAAAAGCATCTTCATTAATTGGAAGGGTTCCCTCAGGAATATCATCTTGCTCATCTTTGGCCACAGAATCTATTTTATCGCTTTTTGTAAAATGCCTCATCGATTCGATAAGCTGTTTCAACACCCTCCTGTCAGGGGCATATAATGAAGCAAGCCGCAATTGGTCGTTGAATTTGATGCTCTTTTCTTTGGAAAGGTTCAAGGCATAAAGGATGTCGGCGGTCTGAAAATACGGATAATCCCTGACCAGTTGTTCCAATGGTTCAATACTCCCCATTGTTAATGATCCGGGGGATTTCAGATAATCGATAAATTCCTGTTTGTTCATGTTTGCTTAAATTTCATAAAACGGCCCAAGGACTCCACTTTCCATTCAATATTTTGACTTTCTTGCATTTATTCTCTTTTCTCAAAAAGATACTGCTTTTCTGTCATTCCAAAAAATTATTTCAATTTGCAAATATATTGAATTAATACGTTCGATGTTCATCCCTGTGAGTGTACGACAAATTTCCCAAGTCCACACATAAACTCATTTATTGGTATCATTTTTTAGTGTGAATTTCGTGTTTTAGTGGCACTTTTTTCTTTTGCCACGAAAGCACAATCACGCACATACGGGACTAAATCCCACAAAAAGGCAAATTTGTCGTACACCCCCCTGTTTGCCAACATTCGATTGGTAAACCTGCCAGCCAAATGATCAGCCAATCGTGGCTTATAGCCCAGTAATTGTTGCCTTCCGGGTTTTATTCATTTGGCATAACCAAAATAAATGGGCATCAATTTTTGTTAGGGCTTTTTGCCCCCGCACTTAACCATATCATACCGACAGTAGCTGAAATGAGCGAAGCGGCCATAATACCTACCTTGGCAATTTGTTTAAACTCTTCATCCACAAAAGCAAGGTCGGAAATAAACATCGACATAGTAAAACCTATACCTGCTAAAAAGGCAACGCCATAAATCTGATTCCAGGTAATACCTTCAGGAAGAGTTACTAATTTAAACTTAACCGTGATATGTGACAACAATGAAATACCAAGGAATTTACCAAGCACAAGCCCTGCGATAATACCCAGTGAAATGGGATGCAGAAGCATTTCAACAATACTGCCTTCAATATGAACACCTGCATTGCTAAGTGCAAAAACGGGCAATATGAAAAAAGCCGTTATTGGGTGAAGTGCGTGTTCCAATTTCTGCAAGGGTGTTTGCGCTTTGTCGTTAAGCACTTCAATACCAGAGATCACATGTGCTTGGTCTTTTGTTAAAAGTGGGTTTTCATTAGGTTCTTCTTTTCTAAACCTATTTAGATATTTTGACAGTTTGTCAACATATTCATTCTCATTAATCTTTGTTCGTGCGGGGATGGTAAGGGCAATCAAAACCCCTGCAATTGTAGCATGAACCCCGGAAAAAACAAAGGCCATCCACACGCCAATAAAACCCACAATGGCATAAAACGAAGTTCTTCTAACACCGGCAAAATTTGCAATTACCAAAACCCCAATGAATAATGCTGCGGAAAAAAGTTCACTGTAGTTTATTGTGTCTGTATAGAATATCGCAATGACCATTACCGCCCCTAGATCGTCTGCTATTGCAAGGGCTGTCAGGAAAATTTTCAGGTTTATGTTTACACGCTTTCCCAATAATGCCAAAAGGCCAAGTGCAAATGCGATATCGGTTGCCATTGGTATTCCCCATCCATTGAGATATTCAGGATAGCTTACCATTACCAGTGCATACAATGCAGCTGGAATTAACATGCCACCTACCGCCGCCGCAATGGGCATTGATGCCTTTTTCATTGAAGATAGTTCGCCGCCCATTATCTCCCTTTTTATCTCAAGCCCGATGGCGAAAAAGAAAAGGGCCATCAATCCATCGTTTATCCAATGGTGCAGGGAGCCGACCATATTGATTTCGCCCCAAACAAAACCAACCTTTAATTCATGCCACAGATGCTGATACGAGCCATAATATGCTGAATTGGCCCATATCAAGGCGGCAATTGTAGCAAGAATCAAGATAATTCCGCCATAGGCTTCCTCACTTATAAAACGTGAGATACTGAAAGTATTTACTGGTTTATCTTTCATTGTGAAATGTTTGGTCAAAAATCTGGAAAATATGTTCGGCATACCCAGCACCTGCTTCTGCATAAAGATTAAAAACCACCTGAACGCCGGCCTGTTTCAGTTCCTCCATTTCATCATTATAACGCGAAAGCGCTGCAATCATCGTTTTAGTGTTCTTAACCTGGAGCTGCCCTATCACCTCCATATGCACTGAATGGTGTGAGGTAGCCATGATTATAAGTCGCAAATCCGATGACAGCTCCATACGCTGCCAAAACTCCACATCGGTAATATCCCCATGTACAACATGTCGTTCTTCTTTTACATGATTCGCCACTAAGTCCAAATTGTGATCAATCCCCAAAACGCTCATTTTATGTTCATTCCGCATAATATTGTAAACCTCAGTGCCGGTTCTTCCCATACCCAATACAATAACTTGCGCATCGTTCATTTCAATAGGTTCATCTTCAGGTAAACGCTTTTTGCTCTCAAAACGTAAAAGCCTGTTTTGAAAACGTATATAAATTTTTTGGGCATAAATATTCAATGGTGATGCAACGATGAAAGTAAGGGACAACGCAAGTGCAAATACCACCATCCATTCACCCGTGATCATTCCTCCCGCCACACCTGCTGCGCCAACAATAAGTCCGAATTCACTGTAGTTTGCCAGGTTCAGCGACGTAAGGGTTGCCGTACGTGCCCTGAGTTTAAACCGGGTCAACAATAGGTAAAACAATATTACTTTAAGTGGCAGGGCAATAGTAAACAGCAATGATATTCCCAAAGTTTCCCAATCGGGCAAACCCGACAAACCAATTGTCAAGAAAAAACCGACAAGAAAGATATCCTTAAAATTCAACATGGCATTACCGAGTTCCCTTGCTTTTGGATGACCCGAAAGCAACACGCCCAATACAAGTGCCCCCAAATCAGGTTTCAGGCCTACGGAATAAAATAGCATGGCCCCTCCGTAAGGTATAAGCACACCAAGCATAACCAACAATTCTCCATGGCCCGACCTGCTTATTATGGAGGCCAAAGGGGCCTTTTTTACGAAAACAGGGATTATCAGTAAAGCCAATAACGCCAATGCCCATAGGGAAGGCAGTTTCCCGGATGAAACCGTTAGAAAGATGACAGCGAAGATGTCCTGCATTATTAAAATGCCGATTGCAATCCGTCCGTGCGCAGATGACATCGAACCGTTCTCTTCCAGGATTTTCACGGCAAAAACCGTACTGGAGAAACTTAGCGCAAAAGCAACCAGCAATGATGATCCTATAGTCAAGCCATCAAATAACGAAAGACCGAAATAACCCAAGGCAAAAATCCCCGACCCAAACACAATGACCGTGAAAAGCATGTGAAGCGAGGCACTTGCCCATATCTCAGGACGTAAAAGGCTTTTAAATTTGAGCTTTAACCCGATACTGAACAACAAAAGCCAAATACCAAAGTCGGCAAGCCAATCAAGGGTTTCATTACCTTCAACACCGAAAACATTGAGCGCAAAACCCGCAATAAGGAAACCTACCAATGGTGGCAATCCAATTTGCTTTACGGCAAAACCAAAAATGAAGGCAACTAAAATCCACAATGGATCCATAACTTTTATAGTTTAATTATTTAGCACTCTACATTTTAAATAAAAATATTGAAAACAAAAGTACAACAATTTGAACTTTAAGGTTCCGTTCCTTGATTGCTTCCTGTACTTCGGTTGTTTTTAAAGGAGATTGGATTATTTCCTAAAGAGGGCAAGGAGACAAATATACGATTAATATTGTTCCTGAAATAAAGCTTGTGGCACACAAAAAGCAGGGCAGGTTCAACTGGGAAAAGCAAGTTTACAAGCCAAGTGCCCCAACCTCCATCCCACTGTTTCCCATCCCGGTGGCCTACTTCGGCAAATTAGGTTTTACCAATTGATAACAGCCTTGTTAAAAACATCCTCGACCAGCATCCTGTTTATTTCATCAATGAGCTCTTCCTGGACATCCAGCAGGTTGTCAGAACTCGAATAATCAAAATAGCGCGTGAACCGGCTTTCGAAGCTGGCATCCTCATCTACTGTATTTGTATAAGTTACCTCGATGGTGATTGTAAGCCTGTTCAATGCCGCCTGGTCGTTTCCCTGAATGGCGACCGGTTGGGTATTGTAATCTGTGATAACCCCCTCGATTACAAGGTCTCCATCCTGGTTCACGAGATCGAGATTGGTTTCCGAAACAAATTTGTCCCTGAACGCATCGGTCAACCTTTGGCTCAATGTTGGCTCAACAAGCGTTGCATTGTTCTTGAAATACTTAATATCTATGGTTTTTACCTCTGGTGGGATTGATGCCCCCGTAAACGAATAATTTACTTTGCACCCATTCAGGAAAGCAGTGAACAGTATTGTCAAAAAAACAAATCTCGATATGTTGGCCAGCTTTCTCAAAGAATACTATGTTTTATTAGGGTGAGCCTCAAAAAAAATTACTTTGTGGGATGTTGTAATAACAAAGTAGGCAATTGGCAAACAGACAGTTTGGAAATTTACATATTGTAAACTGCCTACTTGATATTTAACATCAGAAAAAAACGCAAACGGCATATTGGTTGGTTTTGTGAATTAAGAGCCTAATTAATATTGTGTTCTTTTATTTTCCGGTAAAGTGTCCTTTCGGAAATGCCCAGTTCCTTTGCGGCATTCTTTCTTTTTCCATTGTACTTGGCAAGAGCCTTTTTTATCAAGTCAATTTCTTTTTCCTGGATTGACAAAGACTCCTCAACAACCTCCGAATCCTGGATAGGTTCCACAATCGCACCCACATTGGATGGATGGTGGATTTGAAAATTATCCGTTTGGAAATCCTCGGGATAACTGCCGGCATTTTCCACGGTTTGGTGTAGTTCCTTAATCAGTTGGGCATTGTTTTGCTGGATATTATGCGATATGTCTTCGCTCTTCATGATTTTCCCGACAACCTGCTTCAAATCGTTGATATCTTTCTTCATATCGAACAATACCTTGTACAGCAAGTCCCTTTCTGAAATCTCTTTTTGTTCCTGTTCACGTTTATACAATACCGGAAGATCCCTCGATAATTTGGCAGGAAGGTATTTTAACAGCATTTGCCCGTCAATGAGCCTGTTTTTTTCGATAATCGAAATTTGCTCGGTAATGTTTTTCAGTTGACGGACATTCCCCTTCCAACGGTAATTCATTAAAACCTTTACGGCATCCCCAGTCAATTGCAAAACAGGCATCCGGTATTTTTCGGCAAAATCGGCAGCGAATTTCCGAAACAACAAATGGATATCTTCTTTCCTGTCTTTAAGCGATGGCACGAAAATAGGGACTGTGTTCAACCTGTAGTAAAGGTCTTCCCTGAATTTCCCGTCACTTATTGCATCAGGGATATCCACATTGGTGGCCGCCACGATCCGGACATCGGTTTTTATTACTTTTGAGGAACCCACTTTAAAAAATTCCCCTGTTTCCAAAACCCTGAGCAGCCTGACTTGTGTTGATATAGGCAATTCGGCCACTTCGTCCAGGAAGATCGTCCCACCGTTGGCCACTTCAAAGTAACCTTTGCGGGCTTCGTGGGCACCTGTAAAAGAGCCCTTCTCGTGGCCAAAGAGTTCTGAATCAATCGTCCCTTCAGGAATTGCACCACAGTTAACGGCAATATAAGGGCCATGCTTACGGGCACTGAATTGATGGATGATTTTCGGGAACGATTCTTTCCCTACACCACTCTCCCCGGAAATCAAAACCGTAAGGTCGGTGGGCGCTACCTGGCTTGCAATATCAATGGCCCTGTCCAATAATGGGGAGGTGCCGATAATCCCGAACCGCTGTTTTATTGCCTGTACATCCATGGTGTCATCATTATGAATTGGTTAATGCTTTAGTTTATTGGCAATTATTTCAGGTAGTTTTGCAATTTCCACCCTTTCCTGTTCCATCGAATCGCGTTCCCGCAATGTAACCGTGTTGTCTTCTGCGGTCTGGTGATCTACCGTGATGCAATAAGGAGTTCCGATGGCATCCTGACGACGATATCTTTTCCCGATGGAATCTTTCTCCTCATAAAAACACATAAAGTCTTTTTTTAGTATATCGAAAACCTCCATTGCTTTTTCGGGCAAACCGTCCTTTTTCACCAGTGGCAAAACGGCTGCTTTCACCGGTGCAAGGAAAGGCGGTATTTTCATGACAACACGTTCGGAGCCATCTTCAAGTTTCTCTTCGGTATAGGCATAGGTCAATACCGCAAGGAAAGTACGGTCGAGCCCAATGGAGGTTTCCACCACGTACGGAACGTAACTTTCGTTGAGTTCAGGGTCAAAATACATGATCTTCTTGCCCGAATGTTCCATATGGGATTTCAGGTCGAAATCAGTCCGGGAATGGATCCCTTCCAGCTCTTTGAAACCCATGGGGAAATTGAACTCGATATCAAAAGCGGCATTGGCGTAATGTGCCAGTTTATCATGTTCATGAAAGCGGTACTCCGATTCGGGGATGCCCATTCCAAGATGCCATTTCAGGCGCTGTTCCTTCCAGTACTCGAACCACTTGAGCTCCTCGCCCGGACGGACAAAAAACTGCATTTCCATCTGTTCGAATTCACGCATCCTGAAAATAAACTGACGGGCAACTATCTCGTTCCTGAAAGCTTTTCCTATTTGCGCAATCCCGAAAGGTATTTTCATCCTCCCTGTTTTCTGTACGTTCAGGTAGTTTACGAATATCCCTTGTGCCGTTTCTGGCCTTAGGTAAATCTTTCCGGCCGATTCGCTCAACGAACCCATCTCGGTAGAGAACATCAGGTTGAACTGTCGTACATCCGTCCAGTTCCGTGAACCGGAAACCGGGCATACGATCGCCAAATCCTCAATAAGTGCTTTTATATCCGAAAGGCGTTCATCCTCCATTGCTGAATACAGCCGTTTCTTAATGTCTTCCATTTTGGCCTTATTGGCCAAAACCCTGGGATTGGTATCCAGGAACTGTTCTTCGTCAAAACTATCGCCAAATCGTTTAGCGGCTTTTGTTACTTCTTTTTTGATTTTTGCCTCTATTTTTAAGAGATAATCTTCCACCAACACATCGGCCCGGTACCGCTTTTTCGAATCCTTGTTATCGATCATCGGGTCGTTAAAGGCATCCACATGCCCCGAAGCTTTCCAGGTGGTGGGGTGCATAAAGATTGCCGCATCCAGGCCCACGATGTTCTCATGGAATTGTACCATGGAACGCCACCAGTAATTCTTTATGTTGTTCTTCAGTTCCACACCGTACTGCCCGTAATCATAAGTGGCAGCCAGTCCATCGTATATCTCACTCGACTGGAACACAAACCCATACTCTTTGGCATGGGCCACAATTTTCTTTAATTTATCCTCATTATTTGCCATGGTACAAAAATAGCGGTTTTTTATCTGTCAGAAAGTTAAAATCTGATAAAAAAATAAAAAATGCAAAAACTTCAAATAACAAAATCCTATACCTTTTTCGATCCCATGGCACAACAAAAGCATATTCATCAAAAAATGAGCTTACGCCCTTTCAGGGTTTCCTGTTTTGGGTTTCATCACACAGGGCTTTGCACTATGTTGGTGCTGTTGCCCTTTTGGGGCAAACTTTGCTATCTGGATTTGCATTTATCAATCAAAAAGACAATACCGGTTTGCTTCTTAAAAGAAATGATGATAATCTATGGAATTGTGCTTTTAAAGGCCTGATAGCTTTCTGCAAATTCCCCGCCTGTTTTTCCTCCAAGTTCCAGCCATATCTCTTCTATTTTATCAACCCTGTTCCCGGGATTGGGATGGGTACTTAAAAATTCGGGGGGTTGCGGGCTTCCTTCCATTTTCTCAAAAAAGCCCCCTACCCCCCTTGCATCGTAAGCAGTAGTGTATAAGTAACGCACACTGTATTCATCGGCTTCGTATTCCGCATCACGGCTAAATGCCAGGGAAGCAACACCGGCTGCAAGGTTTGCCGCTATTTCTGCCATTTGGTTTGGGTTGTTTCCCCGGATTATCCCCAATAAAACCTGGATGCCATAGGCTATGGTCAATTGGTCTGTTGAATGGCGGCGGTCGGCATGGGTCATTTCATGTCCAAGTACACCGGCAAATTCAGCTTCATTGTCAAGGAACTTAATGATGCCCGTGTAAATAAAGATGTATCCGCCCGGTGCCGCAAATGCGTTCAGGACACTGTCGTCCCGGATTATCCGTACAGACCATTCAAATTTATCGCCGTATATCAATTCCCCCGAATTCAAAATGGAATCACGGATACGGTAAACATGGGCGTAGGCATCGGCATACTCAATCGTATCAAGTAGAGGATAGTCCGCCGGATCGGACTCTATCTGTTGTTGCAATTGTTTTCCAAAAGCAATGTCATCTTCAAGGGAAAAGATATTGAATGTCGTGTCCTTGTTTTCATCTTTTTTGCAACTGCTTACAAGTATTGAAGGGAGAACCAGAATCAATACGATTAAAATTTTTGAGCTAGTTTTCATAATGGATTTAATTTGTGAAGAAATCAAGAATATTCCCAAGCTGGTTGCTGTTGGCCGCATAAAATTCCGTATAGCGGCATTGCTTACAGGTAACACTTGTAAATCTCCTATTTTGTATATTGAAGAGTTTGGTCATAAAACTTCCCGTGGCCCTCATTTCCCCAACTTCAAATTGTTTGTGGCCACATTTGGGACAGATATATTTCAATGATTTCATATCTCGATCAGTTACGTGTTTTTCAATGGCAAAATTACGAATTTAGTTTAAAATTCCTTGATAATTGTGTTTAAATATTTGATTACTAAATCTTCAAGTTTAACCAAACCAACATTTCCCCTTTGGAACACGAGCTTCACAATACAGCCGAACTCTCAGCATAAGCATTATCTTTGTGCCCTTTTAAAAATACAAATTCATTTCATGAAACAAACTGAAGTTGCCATTGTTGGCGCTGGCCCTGCCGGGGTCTTTGCCGCTCTTTTCCTTGCCAAATACGGGATCAATTGCATCCTTATCGACAAGCAGAAATTCCCACGGGACAAAATCTGTGGCGATGGCATCAGTGGATGGGTGCTCACGGTATTGAACGAACTGGACAAAGAACTGCTTGCCAAGCTGACCCGGCAGGACTTTCTGGCCCATTCACACGGGATGCGTGTGGTGGCACCCAATTCATCCATTCTCGACCTACCCTTTATGGACGACAATAGTTTTGCGAAGGGAACACCTCCGGGATTTATATGCCGAAGGATGGATTTTGATAATTTCATGATGGAGGAAGCAAGGAAACATCCTGAAATTGAAATACTGGAAGAAACAGAGATCACGGAATACAACAAAGGGAAAAAGGGGATTTTCCTCAATTCAAAAAACGGTGAAGTCCAGATTTCGGCCAAGCTCGTGATTTTTGCAAACGGGGTCACTTCAAAATTCATGAAGGAGCCTGGCGGCATCCAAAAGGACAAGAAATACACAATGACCGGGATCAGGGCCTATTATAAAGGGATAAGCGATTGCCATCCGCAGAATTATGTGGAGCTCCATTTCCTAAAGGACTTCCTACCCGGATATTTTTGGGTTTTCCCTTTGCCCAACGGGGAAGCAAATGTGGGCGTGGGCCTTGACAGGCACAGGATCGGGAAGAAAAAAATCAATCTGAAAAAGGCCATGTTCGAAGCCATTGAAACCAACCCTTATTTGAAAGAGCGTTTCAAAAATGCAGAAATGATCGATAGCGTAAAAGCATATCAATTGCCACTATGGGACGGAAGGAGAAAGTTGTCGGGCGAACGATTTATGCTAGCTGGGGATGCAGGCAGCTTAGTGGACCCTGTTACAGGGGAAGGAATCGGCCATGCGGCCATTACCGGGATGTTGGCCGCAAAACAGGCAAAGAGATGCCTTGAAGATAATAATTTCTCATCGGAATCCATGAACCAGTATGATGACAGCTTCTATAAAAAGATTGGAAAAGAGCTTGACATCAGTATAAAAATCCCACAATTCATCAAACATGGCTGGCTGTTCAATATGGTTGTGAACCGGGCATCAAAAAGCAAAATCCTGAAGGAAAAACTGACGCTGGCAATGACTGACCTCGAAGTGAGAAAAGGTTTGAAAAACCCGATGTTGTATTTGAAGATCATGTTGGGGATGTAAGAAATCCAATTGATAATTGTATATTTGCAATAAATAAATGTGCAATGGACAAGCAGAACAAAGTAGAAGAACCGATTGCCGAATATGGAAGACCACTTAGTTTTGAGAAGGTTTGGCAGATGTTTCAGGAAACGGATAGGTTATTTAAAGAAACAGATAATAGGTTTGAAAAATCCAACAGGGAATTTGACAAAAGATTAAAAGAGCTTTCGAAAAACATTGGAGGAATTGGCAATAGCAACAGATACTATGCAGAACAGTTTTTTGCAGATGTACTGGAAAAAAAGATGCAGTTGCTTGACATGCAATTGGAATACAGCGAACGCAATGTACAAAAATATAAGAAGAGCTTGAAAATAAAGGAAGAGTACGATGTGATACTGACAAACACAGATATACAAGTAATCGTTGAGATAAAATACCGTTTCAAAACAGAACATTTTAAAACACTCATAAATCGAAAAATCCCCAATTACCGGATACTGTTCCCTGAGAACAAACACTATAAACTACGTGTCGCCATTGCCGCTTTTTCGTTTGAGAAAGGAGTGGTTGAGATGGCAAAACAACTTGGCTGTTATATCCTTACCCGCACCAATGACGAATTGGAAGTTTTACATTCAGATAAAATCAAGGAGTACTAAGCCATTAAGATTCATTGTCAATAAAGTAAAAAGAAAAATGGCTGTTACGAAAAACAATTCCGGCAAGAAACAAGAGGTAAGGCAAATGTTCAACAACATTGCGCACCGTTACGATTTCCTCAACCATTTTTTGTCAGCGGGCATTGATTACCGATGGCGAAGGAAGGCCATCAACATTATAGGGAAAAACCACCCGAAAACTATCCTTGATGTGGCCACGGGAACCGGTGACCTGGCAATTGCCGCCCTGAAAATAAAGCCCGAAAAGATCATCGGTATCGACATTGCCGCCGATATGGTTGGAGTGGGCATCAATAAAATCAAAAAGAAAAACCTTCAGGATATTATCCATTTGCAGACCGGAGATTCGGAAAACCTAAATTTCCCAGATAAAACCTTTGATGCAGTGATGGTGGCTTTTGGTGTCAGGAATTTTGAAAACCTGCAAAAAGGCTTGTCCGAAATGCACCGGGTATTGAAACCTGGCGGGCAGGTTTTGATCCTGGAGTTTTCCCAGCCCTCAAAATTCCCCGTAAAGCAATTCTATAATTTCTATTTTCGATACATTTTACCATTTTTGGGCAAAATCATTTCGGGCGATAAATCAGCCTATACCTACCTCCACGATTCTGTTGAAGTTTTCCCTTATGGCGAAGATTTTATGAAAATCCTAAAGGAAATTGGTTTTACCGGCACCTTCCACAAATCCCTCACATTTGGGATCGCAAGTATTTATAGCGGGATAAAGGGTTGAGGCCAGTTTAATTCCCCGCATACATCCCATAATACAGATCAAAAACCTCTGTAACTTTTTTGGAGACTTCTTCGGACTTATACTTTTTGGAAACCTGCATCAACCTTTGGAGCATGGCAAGGTTTTGCTGTTTATCATAATCGTATATCTTGGCCCTTTTGCCTTTGAACAAAAAGTAGTAATTCAATTGTTCATCAAAAATATCGACCATCCTTAAAGCCAACTTATCCCCCTTTTCCGTTTCCCCGATTTCATAGTAGCCTTCTACCATGGGCATCACAAAATAATTATAGCTGACACTTTCATCCGGGATTTCCCGGAGGCAATAATCAATCGCTTTGCCTGCTTTTTCAAATTCCCCTTCATCTATAAGCGCATTGGAAAGCCGGTAAAAATTATTCCGCAGGTTCATGGTCATCCGCATATTGGTTTCATCCAGATATACCTTTGGGTCTTTCATGTTCCCAAACTTGAACTTGTTCATCAAGTTGTCGTACATGGCTTCCGTATAAACCTTGCCGGTTTGCCCATCCGAGCTTTTTCCTTTTATGGGGACCAAACGGTATGCAAGGCCTTCCACCTGGAAATAATCCTGCAAACCCACATAAGCATCCCCACCGGTTGTAATAGAAAAATAGATGGGCCGCTTCCAATTGTTGTGGGCCAATATATCCAATACCATCAAATGGTTTTTCCCAAGGCCGCCTTTGTTAAGTTTCCATTTGATCTCTTTCACGATTTCCCCGGCACGGTCAGCCGAAACAGTCCCACTGTTCACAACCGCCGCCGAATCAATTGTGACCTTGAATTTCTTTGTTGGGAAATAATTCAGGGGCCCCATCCTGGTTTGCATTACAAGGCGCGAAGGATCGGAGTTGAGGATATCAAACAACTGCTTCAATTCCACATATCCTTTTATGTTCTCATTTTCGATGAAATAAGTATAGTTCCGTGTTCCATCCTTATATTCGTTCCACGGAAGCGAAATGGGGACAGGTTCCGAATTATAAACTTTCCGCTTCATTTGGTCGATGTACCATTCGGTGTTCAACAGGCTCAGGTTCACCACACGCACATCCGTACGTACCCCTTCCACTTCCTGCACATACCACAATGGGAATGTATCATTATCGCCATTGGTGAACAAAATGGCATTGGGTGCACAGGAATTAAGGTAATCCGAGGCAAGGTCACGGGCCGTATATCGGTTAGAGCGGTCGTGGTCGTCCCAGCCATCTTTGGCCATTAATCCCGGTACCAACGACAAGCACAACACACTTACAACAATTGCAGATGTTTTTGCATTCAGCTTTTTGCTCAATAATTCATACAAACCAAGAACTCCCATCCCGATCCAGATACTAAAAGCATAGAAGGAAGCTGCATAGGCATAATCCCTTTCACGGGGCTGGGGCGAATGTTGGTTGAGATAAACCACAATGGCAAGGCCTGTCATCAGGAACAAAAGGCCAACCACAAAAGCATTTTTTTTGTCTTTTCTGATTTGATATACAATTCCAATTAAGCCAAGGATAAAAGGAAGCATATAGAACCTGTTCATGGCTTTTGACTTCAAACTTCCGGGAACATCAAGTACAGGCCCAAGACGGAAATTGTCAACAAAAGGGATTCCCGAAATCCAGTTGCCGTTCTTCCGGTCCGACATTCCCTGTGTGTCGTTTTGTTTCCCCGAAAAATTCCACATAAAATACCGGAAATACATATGGATAATCTGATACCTCCAAAAATAAGTAAGGTTTTCACCAAAGGTAGGTTTCATCACTTGCTTTGTTTCACCGTACTCATCGGTAATCTTTACCGGGATCCCTTTCATCCCGCTCCATTTTTTGTAATCCTTCACATAGCGGGATTCCGTGTTGTTCCACATCCGTGGGAAAATTGTTGACATTTTAGGGTCGTAAACAGGAATCGTCCCTTTCCTTTCATCAATGACTATATATTTCCCCTTTTCGACATCCTTACGGTAGAGAGGTGTCCCATCTTTCCTGTCCACAACTTCTGCATTAAAATAACGGCCATATAAAATGGGCCAGTCGCCATATTGCTCCCGGTTCAGGTAAGCCAACAGGGAAATGGCATCTTTCGGACTGTTTTCGTTGATGGGCGTATTTGCATTTGAACGGATCACCAACAGGAAAAAAGAAGAATAGCCGATAAGGATAAAAGTGAAAACCCAAATGACCGTATTCAAAATCGCTTTTTGGGTTTTGCGTGTGTATTTAATCCCCCAGAAAACCCCGCCGATAAGCAATAGGAAATAGATAACCGATCCGGTATTGAAAGGCAGGCCAAGGGTGTTCACAAAGAAAAGCTCGAAATAGCCAGCCAGCTTCACAACGAGGGGGATGATGCCGTTCATGATCAAACCAACCAATACAACTGAAATAATCAAAGCCAGAACAATCCCTTTTCTGTCGGGGTTTTTGTAACGACGGAAATAATAAACAAAGGTGATGGCCGGAATGGCAAGGAGGTTGAGCAAATGGACCCCAATGGAAAGCCCCATCATATAGGCGATGAAAATCAGCCAACGGAAAGAGTGTTCTTCGTCGGCATGTTCGTCCCATTTCAGGATGGCCCAAAAAACCAAAGCGGTAAAAAAAGACGACATGGCATATACTTCGCCTTCAACGGCCGAAAACCAAAACGAATCGGAAAAAGTATAAGCAAGTGCCCCAACCAGACCGCTTCCGAATATGGCATACATTTTCCCTTCCGTCATTTCGCCATTTTTCAAAACCAGCTTTTTTGCCAGCATGGTGAGTGTCCAGAAAAGAAACAGGATGGTGAAACCACTCGATAAAGCCGACATATAATTGACCATAAGCGCCACCTTGGAGGTATCGCCAAAGGCGAAGAGGGAGAAAAACCGCCCGAGCATTTGGAACAAAGGCGCCCCCGGTGGATGCCCTACCTGCAATTTATAAGCAGTGGCAATGTATTCACCGCAATCCCAGAAACTGGCCGTAGGTTCGGAAGTCATTATGTAAACGATGGAAGCAATGGCAAAGACGGTCCAGCCTAAAATAGTGTTCAGTTTTTTATAGGTTTGCATAAAGCTGATTTTTTACTTTAATCTGCGAAATTATTAAAATAGGCTTTACGATTGGAGGGATTGGGGTTTTTTAATTTTTCGATTAAATCAAAGTAAAATTGAGAATGCTATCAAGTACCCTAATCACTGTTGTAATGATTCCCGTTTTTTTCGATTTTGACCAACCCGACCAACCTATAACGACAATTAAAAAAAACTATGTAAAATGACAAGCCACCTCCCAACCGAGGATAAAAAAGCTATTCCTTTGGTCAGGTCTCCAAACAAATTCACATAATATCCACCTATTTATACCGGGGAATTCAATCCCCTCATCAGCTTGCCTTTTTCCCGGTATATAAAAAGCGTTTGATTTTTTTGGTGGCGGTTTTCACGAATTCCTCATGGTGGAGCTGGATCACCTGGATTTTGGAGAATTTATTTACACGGTTGTTTACATACTCATGGAGTTCTTTTTTCAGCTCATCATATTTCTTTTCAAGAAACCCTGACAATTCATCTTTCATATGATGGTATTTCCCTTCGATTTCTTCCCGGTTGAAATGGACCATGGCCACCAGTTTCCCTTTCTGCTGTATGACAAGCGATTCGGCCACATGCTTGAAATTGTTGATGACCGATTCAATATCCTCCGGAAAAATATTTTCACCGCCCGGGCCGATGATCACATTTTTACTGCGCCCGCGAATGTACAGGTAATTGGTACTGTCAAGGATTCCCAGGTCGCCGGTCTTGAACCACCCATCTTCCGTCAGCACTTCCCTGGTGAGTCCCGGTTCTTTGTAATAGCCCTTCATCACATTGGGCCCTTTTGCCCAGATTTCGCCTTCCCCGGTTAGTTTCCCGGGATTGTGGATCTTAAGTGAAACACCCACCAGTGGCGGCCCTGTCGATTGCAGCTTTGTGCCCGATGCGTTTACCCCGGCAAGCAAGGGCGATGTTTCGGTAAGGCCGTATCCAATGGCATAAGGAAATTTTGCTTCACGAAGAAACTTCTCCACGGTTTTGTCAAGCTTGGCACCGCCAATCCCAAAAAACTTCAGTTCACCACCAAATGTCTGCATGAGTTTTTTCCCGGCCAGTTGATTGAACTTTTTGCGCAAGGGTGGAAAAGCATAAAGCATCCGGGTGAGCATGTTCTTGTTGAAAGTGGGCAATACTTTTGACCTATAGATCTTCTCGATAATCAAGGGAACCGTCATCATCAAGGTAGGCCGCACGGTTTTTAGGGCGGGCAGCAATACGGCCGGCGTTGGTGGCTTTTTAATGTAAAAAATGCTTGAACCACGCAAAATGGGCAAAATAAACCCAATCGTATTTTCATACGTGTGCGAAAGGGGCAGTATTGAAAGAAAGCGGTCAGCTGAGCTTATTTCCTGGATTTCGCCACTGGAAACGGCATTGGAGCAAATGTTTTTATGGGTGAGCATCACCCCTTTCGATTTTCCGGTGGTCCCCGAAGTATAGATAATAACGGCCAGGTCGTCTTCGGCCACTTTGAACTCTTTGCCCGGCCTTGAGCCCTCTTCAAAAACAATGTCCGGTTTGCTATCCCCCAACATCGAAAAATCCTCGATCATGATACGGTGTTCCAGGGTTTTATCCTTAAAGTTTTCAATCTTCGGTTTTAAGCCTTCGGAAACAAAAATTGCCTTTGCCCCGGAATGGATCAGCACATTTTCGATTTCACCCTCACTAAAATCGGGCAGTATCGGGACAACGACCGCACCCATGGAAGCAATTGCAAAATAAGTAATCCCCCAATTGGGCATGTTTGAGCTTAACAGTGCCACACGGTCACCGGTCTTGATCCCAATTTTCCCCAACAATGAAATTACGGATAACCTGAGCTTATCAAACTCAGAATATGTTATCGGTTCTTCCCCCACAAAGGATACGGAAGGCAGGTTTCCATAATTTTCAACTGTTTGTTCCAAAAGGGCACCCAAGGTCAAAGTAGCAAGATTTTTCATGATCATTTTTTAGGAAAAGCCAAAAATACGATAATTTGCGGAAACAGGAAATTGGGATTAATCGATAGGATTTCAATTATTTATAAAAGGATATGGAAGAGTTCTGTCATGACATTATTCATCCATCTTCCAAATCAGGGGCTTTTATACTGTCTTCACCAATAATTGCCAATGTTATTGAAATGGAATCTTATAGGTCTGCCAGATTAGTGACCCAATGAAATGATAAGGTCAAAACGGAATATGGGATGGTATTTAGGATAATTTTTGGTGAATATACCGGAAAAAACCAGGTCCATACGGATAAATGTTGCATCATTATTAGTTGGTTTCTCCCGAGCTCCGATCTTGTTAAGAATCCTCGTTTATCGGGATATTACCAGTTCTAAGAAACTTTGCTTGCTTGTGCAAAAACCAACCCATTATTAAAACTACATAAAGGACCTACAATCCAATTTAATAGGCTTTTGCAAACACAACCCTTTGGTTTGATGGTTTTCCCGAATACACACATGCCCCTTCTTCGGATTTGCCGTCCATGGGTATTGTGCGGATGGTGGCTTTCGTTTCCGCCTTGATTTTATCTTCGGTTTCGGAAGTACCGTCCCAATGGGCAAGTACAAATCCCCCTTTGTTTTCGATCACATCCTTGAATTCATCCCAGGAATCTACCACATGTGTGTTGTCTTCCCTGAAGGATAACGCCTTTTGGTAAAGGTTATCCTGGATTTGCTCCAATATGTGTTCAACTTTATTTTCAATATCGGTTATTTGATAGGTCTCCTTTTCCAGCGTATCCCTTCGTGCAACCTCAATGGTACCGTTTTCCAGGTCCCGCGGGCCAATGGCCAAACGCACGGGAATCCCTTTGAATTCATACTCATTGAATTTCCAACCGGGCTTGTAAGTGTCCCTGTCATCAAATTTTACGGAAATCCCTTTTGCCTGCAAGGCTTCTTTTAATTTTACTGCCACTTTTGAAATCTCGGCCAATTGCTCTTCTTTTCTGTAAATTGGGATAATTACCACTTGGACCGGTGCAAGTTTTGGGGGAAGCACCAATCCCTTATCATCGGAATGAGCCATAATCAAAGCTCCCATCAATCGTGTGGAAACGCCCCAGGAAGTGGCCCAGACATATTCCAGTTTGTTTTCCTTGGATAAAAATTTCACGTCAAATGCTTTGGCAAAATTCTGCCCAAGGAAATGGGAAGTTCCTGCCTGCAATGCTTTTCCATCCTGCATCAGTGCTTCGATACAATAAGTTTCCACAGCTCCGGCAAAGCGTTCATTTGGGGATTTAACCCCTTTCAAAACAGGCATTGCCATCCATTTCTCGGCAAACTCGGCATATACGTCCAGCATTTTTTCTGATTCTTCGATTGCCTCTTTTTTTGTGGCATGTGCGGTATGCCCTTCCTGCCAAAGAAATTCAGTAGTCCTCAGGAACAAGCGCGTGCGCATTTCCCATCTCACAACATTTGCCCATTGATTAACAAGCAAAGGCAAATCCCTATAAGATTGTATCCATTTTTTATAGGTATCCCAGATAATGGTTTCGGAAGTGGGCCTAATGATCAATTCCTCTTCGAGTTTTGCATCTTCGTCCACTACGACCCCTTTGCCATCGGGTGAATTTTTCAGGCGGTAATGCGTAACCACGGCACATTCCTTGGCAAAGCCTTCAACATGTGATGCCTCTTTGCTAAAAAAAGATTTCGGGATCAAAAGGGGGAAATAGGCGTTCATGTGCCCGGTGTCCTTGAACATCTTATCAAGCACGGCCTGCATCTTTTCCCAAATGGCATATCCATACGGTTTTATAACCATACAGCCCCTTACGGCAGAGTTCTCTGCCATATCGGCTTTGATAACCAAATCATTGTACCATTGTGCGTAATTTTCTTCTCGGGTTGGAAAGTTCTTAGCCATAATCTATTTGTGGTATAGTGTTTGTATATTTTACGATTGGCAAAAATAATTAAAAACATAACTCATGGAGGGCTTTAAAATGAAAACTTACACAATACTTACAATTCTTGCAATTTTTATCCTTACGGGATGTTCTTCCACAAAATCAACTGCTGATTACGACGATGTTTATTATTCCACACGTCAGGAAAAGAAACAAAAGAAGGAAAAAGAAAAACAAGTTACGGAGCTCCAGGCCTCTCAACCTGACTATTACACAGAAGACCCAAACAGTTCAACCGATTATTATTTTGAGGATTATGCTCCCGGCGAATATGCCGAAACAGAAGATGAACCTTACTATTCCAATTCAGAAAGCGTAACAAACCCCGATGGAAGTACCTATATCACCAACAACAATTATTACGGTGGTTCGGGATATGATGATTACTATTCTTATAGCGCCAATATCAACCGGTTTTATGGGCATTACAGCGGATTTGGATATTATTCACCATATTATACCGGATATTATTACGACCCTTGGTACTACGGGTCTTCCTTATATTTTGGAATGAGCTGGGGATGGGGAAGCATGGGTTGGGGTTACCCTTATTATGGGTATCCTTACTACGGAGGAAGTTATTGGGCCGGGTACAACAATGGTTATTATGATGGATACTATGCAGGTTCAGGTGGGTATTATTCCTATGGGGATTATGGATATGGAAACTATTACGGCCACCGTTCCTCAAGAGGAGGGGCCAACAATGGATATTACACATCCAATTCAACACGAAGTGCAAGCAACTCATATTACGAAAGCAGTCCCAGGACTTTTAACGGAACGGCATCGCGCAGTACACCGGCAACAAGTTCAAGCACAAGTGCACGCTCGAACCCAACAAACACAACAAGTGACATCGCCAACACATCTTCCCGGACAAGGTCAGGTGGAAATACAACGACAGGAAACCTGAGCAGGTCACAAACAAAGGCCCCTGTAATAAGCGGTACCGCCGGGACAACCGGTGCTTTGGTCGCATCCTCAACAAAAGACAGGACAACCACTTCAAAACAAAAACCAGCAAACACGACCAAGCAAAGGTATTCGTATAAAAAACCTGCACGTACATCTACGGCAAGTGCCAGCCGAACAACTACGAAAAAACCTGCGAACACACGATCAACACAGTCTTCGCAAAGGTACAGCAAGCCGGCAGCCAGCAACGGCCTTACAAACAACAGAACACGGACTGCCCCTGCAAACACACAGCGGTACAGTAAACCTAAATCGACAGGCAACAATTACAGTAAACCTGCAAGGTACAACAAGCCCAGCAGGCAAACTACACAGCCGAGCAGGTCAACGAATACCCGGACTTACAACCAGCCTTCAAGGTCGAGCAACAAAAGCTATTCGACACCCACAAGGTCATCGAACCGTACTTATTCTTCGCCTTCAAGGTCATCAAGTAGCAGAAGTTATTCTTCGCCTTCAAGATCAAGTGGGGGAAGCAGCAGGAGTTACTCGGCACCATCTAGGTCAAGCAGCAGCAGGTCCAGTTCAGGCTCATCAAGGTCATCCGGCGGTGGGTCAAGGGGCAGAAGATAATTGGCCCTATTATATATCAACATATAATTTCAAGCATTCTTAAACAATAAAGCAATGAAACGGATAATCCCAGCCCTTTCCATAATGATACTCTTATCCCTAAGTTTAAAGTCACAAAACGAAGTGGACGCCCTCAGGTATTCACGGACAACTTTTGGTGGATCGGCAAGGTTTATGGCCATGGGCGGGGCTTTCGGTTCTCTCGGAGCCGACTTTTCCACATTGAGCACCAACCCGGCAGGCATTGCTTTATTTAAAAAATCGGAGTTTACGTTTTCACCTTCCCTGTATATCGGGCAAACAGTTTCGACATATAATTGGACGAAAAGGGATGATTCCAAGGAGAATTTCAATATGGGCAATGCGGGGATCGTGATGACCACCAAAGCGGAGAACGAAAACTCGGCATTCCGGTATTTTCAGTTTGGTTTTGGGATAAACAGGCAAAATGATTTTAACAGGCGCATACGGATTGAAGGGACAAACAATGAAAACTCAATCACCGATGTTTGGGTGGATTATGCAAACGGGATTTATTATGAAGATATAGAAAACGATACTTATGGTGATTTTGCCTATGACCTGAACCCGGCCTGGTGGACATATTTGATAGACACCATTCCCGGTACGGTGGATCAATATTATGGAGCAGCAGAGGGTGGCCCGGTAATGCAAAAGAAATATATCACGAGCTGGGGCTCCCAGAACGAAATGGTGATTTCGGGCGGCGCCAACATAAAGGACAGGCTGTATATCGGTGGGACTATCGGGATTCCGTTCATACGCTATTTTGAGGAATCGAATTATGGCGAAATTGACGAAGGTGATAATTTCAATGGTTTTCAATCATTGAACGTTTATCAGTATTTAAGGACAACGGGTTCAGGGATAAACCTGAAATTCGGGCTTATCGCCCGGCCCATAAACTGGTTGCGTGTAGGTGCGGCCATCCACTCACCTACATGGTACAACAACATGAGCGATAAATGGTACACGGAGTTTACCTCAGTGGCCGACAATGGCGAAAAACTGACTTCCCTCTCACCGGAAGGCAGGTACAATTACCGACTGGAAACCCCATTCAGGGCGATTGGTAGCATTTCGGTGGTTTTATGGAGAATCGCCCTCATTAGTGCCGATTACGAGTACATTGATTATTCAAAATCAAGGCTTCGGGCACCCGATTATTATTTTGATTCGGAAAACAATGCAATCCGGTCAATGTACACCCAAACACAAAATATCCGCTTGGGGACCGAAGTCCGCTTTGGGCACTTTTCCATACGAGGGGGAGCGGCTTTATACGGCAGCCCTTTCAATGAAGGGATAAACGATGCCGAAACCATTTATTATTCCGGTGGGTTTGGTTACCGCGACAAGCATTTCTATTTCGACCTTTCCTATACAAGGGGCGAAAGCACTTCGGATTATTATTTATATGGCTCGGAAAACGTAAGTGTGAACCCGGTTTCAAATCAACTGATCACCAATAATATTGTGGCCACTACAGGGTTTAGGTTTTAAGCATTGAGCATGTTTGTGTGTCCTTAGTGCAAAAGGCCAAAAAAAATTGAGTTAAAACCAATATGTAAACCTTGATATCATTACCGTTAACTTGAAAAACCCTACCGTTAACTTATTCCTGGCAATTTATAGGCATTCTACATTAGATTTTTAACCAACTGACAATCACCTCCCCCCGATTTCAAAAATACACAAAAACCCAACACATCGAAGAAAACCACATTTGACAAAGGCTTTTTGATTTATTATGTTTGCAAACGATTTCCAAATTTCTGGGTGTGTCCAAAACCCCAGGTCGACTTTTACAGGCAGGAACAAAGAAAAAGCAACTTAGTGCATTGGGGGGGTTGTAGTGTCCGTTCATAAACCCAAACGACACTTTCATAAACCCAAACGACACCCTCATCAATTAGTGCTTGACAAAACTTCTTTGTTGATGTACCTTCGTTGGCTTTAAACTTTGAATTCAATCGAAACATAAATCAAACTAAAAAAAATCACAGATGAAGAAAAAACAATTTTCGGTATTTTTATCGCTGCCGGCCTTATGATGGCAGCCGCAAGTTTCAATTCCTGCACTAAGCAGGAAAACCTTGAACAAACAAAACCAACCCAAAACGAAGAGGCCAAAATAGTATTTGAGAAAGTAACCGCTTTCCTCGCAAAAGTAAACTACATCAAGGAAAACCCCATGTACAAAAGCGGTGAGGAAATGGCCCTTGGCGAGGCTATCTGGAACCTTACGGCAGGGTTCAACTATGAAAACTCCGTGCCCGATGGCACATACGATGCCTTTTACGTGGATTCCGCATTTACCGACCTGGAAGTTTCCGGAGGATTGGTAAACCTTGACGACCTGGTAAATGTTTACGCACAAATAGAGGCCGGTGCCAACGCAATACGAAACGATGCCCCTTTTAACGAAAAAGCAAACAAGTTTACCTTTATCGATATAAAAAGCAACAATGGCCAAAGCATTGAACTTGTGAGCACCACCATTGTGGGCAAAACAGGGCTTGGCACCGACCCGGATTACCCACCCTTTGTCGATGGAGCCGACTGGAGGTACGGCGATGAATATGGGATGTGCACCGATCCATTGGTCGAAGGCGATGCTGCCATTGAGCTACAGGACATTATCAACGCAAGGCGATATTTGCACA
>JAADJA010000145.1 GCA_013151015.1 Chlorobiota bacterium | reverse complement strand
TTATCACAATCTCCCAATGGAAGCAATGCTCACAAATTTCATATTTTCCGGGTCTTCAACTAATTCCTTAACAATGCGGGACAACTTTTTATCACCATTAAGAAACCAAACGAGGGCATGGGTATCAAGTAGTATATCCATTACATATATTCTTTAAAATCCTCAATTGGCTCGTCAAAATCAGGTGACATATAAATTTGCCCCTTGGCACAGCCATATTTTGGCTGCTTCTTCTTTTCCTCTTTTTTCCTTTTGCTGAGCAAGAAATCAACAAAATCATTTATCTGTGTTTTCAGTTCTGCCGGCAAATAACTTATTTTCGTAAATAGCTGAACCTGTTCCATTTTTATATTTTTCACAAAGATACAATTCTAATGCTTATTCCACAAATAATCACCAGGCAAGGGTTTCTTCCACGGCCATCTTAGCTATGGCCTACTTATTTCCAATCCAACAAACGCCTCTCCCCTTCCAACTTCCTTATTTCTGTCACATCTTGCGAAACTTCCAACACTCCTTTGTAATTCCCTGAATCATCATGGACGGCAAAGTAGCGGATCAGGATAAATTTCCCTTTGATGTTTATCCAGAACGTGGCCACGCTTTTTTCACCCGATTTGAAAGAAGCCACAATTTTGTTCACCACATCCACGCTTTCGTGGGGATGGCAATTCTGCACTTTCCTTCCAATGATCGCCCCCGACCTCACAAAGAAACGGTCTTTGGGGGTGGAGAAATATTTTACTTCATCGTTTTCGTCAACATAGGTAATATCAACGGGCAAATGGTTAAATAGCATGGAAATTTCCTTCACGTTCAACTTCCCTGTCCCCAAATCAATAAGCCCCGATTCAAGTGCTTTATCTTCTTGTTTTTTCACTGCATCATCCCCAAAAGAAAAACCTTCCGGCAATTCAATATAGGAGAAACCGATTTCTTTGGATTGCAAAAGCATTTCCTCGAAATGAACGGGCAACAATGTGCGGTTGGCCATGGGATACAAAATGTATTCTTCCCTGAAAATCAACGGCAGGATGGAAAAATACAACTTCCCGATTTCCATGTTGAACTGGCTGATCAAAGGTTCGTCCTGATCCAGGTTTCCCAAAAGGCTTTTGATTATCCTTCGGGCATCATCGTGCATGGACCACATCACCTTTAAGCATCGGAAATCCTCAAAGTATTTTTCGAAATAAGGAAAGAAGATATTCTCTTTTTTGGCGTAATGTTTTTCATATTCCTGTAAATCCAATAAATCACCCTTGATTTCATCCTTTAATTTCAGCAATGCGTTTTTCGGGTCTTTTTCCTTGAAAATCGCTTTCACCCTGGCCCGAAGCCTGTCCATCCGCTTTTCCATTTCCCGGTTTTCCTTCATCAAGAAATAAAGGAAGCCATTCTCCCTGGGCTCAAATTTCCCTTTGGATTTTAAGGCTTCATAAAAAATGTTCAGGATTTTGTTAACGGCCCTTTTTATTTCGTCCATCTCCTCATTGGTCTTCACCAATGCATCCACCACGGTAATCACATCACGGGGTTCGGCGGTTTCGAGCACGGTTTTATATTGCCGGTACAATTCTGCACCATTCTCACCATCCAGAACGCCAAGGGCATAGGCCGTAAGTTGTTCGATCTTCAGTTTTCTGTTATCAATAAGCTCGGACATGTCGTAATATTTTAGAATAAAAATCAAAGGTAAAAGGAATGAAAATCATACGCAAGAAAGGAAACCCTTCTTTGTAGAATTAAAGGGGGATAAAAGAAGTTTTTCCGATTTTAAGCTTTGTTTCTTTCACGAAAGGGCAAGACATACTTTCCAAGGGTTTCACCTTCCATATAGGCTACAAATTCCTCTGTCATCTTTTTTGTCACATTATTGAAAATACATTTATGGAAAGGGCAAATTGGGCGGTCGAGCGGACAATCCCCAATTTCGATTTTCCCTTCGATACATTCATAAACTTCGAGGAAAGTAATGTTTTCGGGTTTTTTCTTTAGGGTAAACCCTCCGGATGGGCCTCTGTGCGAATTCAAATAACCATCTTTTACCAAACGCTGCATAACCTTTGCAACATGGTGTTTCGAGCTTTTTAACCTATCTGCGATCTCAACCACATTCACCATATCTTCTGTTTCGGCAATTATTACCATTCCATGAAGGGCGATGAAGGAAGCTTCTGAAAAATTTATAACATGGGCCATATTTACGAGTATTAAGTATTAAAATACTGATTTGCAAAAATATCATAAATACCTTTCGTTTTGAGTCCCGACAATCGTTAAAATTTCACAAAAGCAACAAACCCCGTACTTAGCAACTACATTTCAGCCTTTTACAGCGATTTAGATATGTTTGCGATTTACTTATCTGAAATGATTATAAATAATTAAGGAATATGCCATAAATAAATTAGTATTTTTGAGACCTGTGTTTTAATGAAGTATTTTTGCCGGAAATGAAGTTATCCATTATCATTGTCAATTATAATGTCAGGTATTTCCTGGAACAATGCCTGTATTCCGTGAGTAAAGCCGTGAAAGGTATGCAGGCTGAAGTGTTTGTGGTGGACAATAATTCGGTGGACGGTTCGGTGGAGATGGTCAAAGAAAAATTCCCCGGGTTTACCTGCATCGACAACAAGGAAAACCTGGGGTTTTCAAAAGCCAATAACCAGGCAATCCGTTTATCAAAAGGCGAATACGTTTTGCTCCTGAACCCTGACACCTTAATCGAAGAAGACACACTCCGGAAAGTTTGTGAATTCATGGATTCCCACCCCGATGCAGGTGGGCTCGGTGTTAAAATGGTGGACGGAAACGGCAATTTCCTGCCGGAATCAAAACGCGGCCTCCCCACCCCTGCCGTTGCATTTTATAAGATATTTGGCTTTTCCCGAATTTTCCCAAAATCAAAGGTTTTCGGGAAATACCACCTCGGTTTTTTGGACAAGGAAGAGACCCATGAGATCGAAATCCTCTCGGGGGCTTTTATGCTTATGCGGAAATCGGTCCTCGACAAAACGGGCCTCCTCGATGAAACCTTCTTTATGTACGGTGAAGACATCGACCTCTCTTACAGGATTATCAAGGCCGGATATAAAAACTATTATTTCCCGGGAACACGGATTATCCATTATAAAGGGGAAAGCACAAAAAAAAGCAGTGTGAATTACGTGTTGGTTTTTTACAATGCGATGGTCATTTTCGCAAAAAAGCATTTCTCGCAAAAGAATGCACGATTGTTTTCTTTCCTGATCAATATCGCCATTTATTTTAGGGCGGTTCTGGCCATAGTCAGCCGGTTTTTCAGTCGTGCAGCACAGCCCATTGCGGATGCACTTCTCCTTTTCGCCGGAATAATGGGGATAAAATATTATTGGGAACATAACATTGTATTTCCGGGCGGTGGCGAATATCCTTATGAAATAGTCTGGGTCGCGATCCCACTTTATATTCTTACATGGTTGATGAGCGTTTACATAAGCGGAGGTTACGACAAACCCGTGCGACTTTCGAAAATCTCCCAGGGCTTGTTTATCGGCTCCGTCATAATCCTAATTTTTTATGCTCTTTTACCTGAAGACTACAGGTTCTCAAGGGCATTGATCGTATTTGGGGCCATTTGGGGATTTATCTCCATGATGGGCTTTCGGGTGGTCTTGCACCTTTTCAAAATCAAGGCTTACCGTTTGGGGAGCGATTCCAACCGCCGCTTTGCTATTGTGGGCAATACAGGGGAAGTGGGAAGGGTGGCCGACCTCATCCGAAAGACCAATGCACAACCCGGTTTCATCGGCCTGATAGCAATGGACGAAAAACAAAACGACAAAGAGGGTTTTATTGGAAATGTACGCCAGCTGGCAGATATCATCAACATTTATAAAATAGATGAAGTGATTTTTTGTGCGAAGGATATGTCTTCGCAGATGATAATCGATAAAATGTCGGAACTGAACACCTCACAGGTTGAGTTGAAGATTGCACCTCCCGAAAGCCTTTCCATCATTGGCAGCCAGTCCATCACCACCTCGGGGGATGTATTTATTATCGAGCTCGATTCCATTTCGAACGCAAACAATAAACGGAGCAAACGCTTCCTCGACTTCACCACTTCGCTTTTATTTCTTGGGCTTTTCCCGTTGGAATTGTTTTTCGTGAAAAACCCTTTTAGGTTTTTGGCCAATATTTTCAAGGTTTTGTTTGCGAAAAAATCCTGGGTGGGTTTTAAGATCACCAAAGAATCGGACAAGCACAAGCTCCCAAAAATAAAGCCCGGCATACTTTACCCAACGGATGTTTTAAAAAACCAGGATATTGCCAACGATACGGTTCAACGTTTAAACCTGCTGTATGCCCGTGATTACAAAATCATGAACGATTTGAACATCATCTTCACGGGATTCAGGGAACTCGGCAGGTAAAAGACCTTCCAGCGTCGGAACGACCTGGAAGCGTCTGCGCAAAAGCAGGAACAACCAAGAACCGTATGCAATAACAGGAACAACTTGGATGCGACAGCACGAGAGTCGATTAAATCAAGGAACATGGGTGTACGACAAATTGCACTTTTTTGCCCCTAACTACCCTAAACGGGGATTTTCAAATTTTTCTCTTTTACTGGCTCCCTTTAGGGAATGGGGCAAAACAGGAAAAGAGAAAAATTTGAACGGGTGCAATTTGTCGTACATCCAGGAACATAAGCACAGGGAAAATTATTCATAATTTTGTAAACCTTTTTAACTTGTGTTTGTTAAGTGAAAGACACGAAATAAGTTCAGCAAAACAAGCATACCCATTATGGCGAAATTTGATTTGATAATGCCTAAATTAGGCGAAAGTATTATAGAGGCCACCATTACCAAATGGCTGGTAAACGAAGGCGAAACCATTGCAGAAGATGATGTTTTGGTCGAGATCGCCACAGACAAAGTAGATTCGGAAATCCCTTCGCCGGTTGAAGGAAAACTTGCAAAAATACATTTCCAGGAAGGGGAAACAGTAGCCGTTGGAACCGTGATAGCCATTATTGAAATGGAAGGGGAAGACAGTGGTGATTCTGCAGAAACCGCAACTGAAAAAGTTGAAATACCCGTTGCCGGTATTCCTGGTATTTCTGAAACCAAAGAGGAAACAACAATTGATACGAACAAAACCACAGAGCAGGATTTCAATTCTTCCACCCGGTTTTATTCCCCATTGGTAAAAAGCATGGCCAGGCAAGAGAGTATCCCGCTTACCGAACTGGAAAGCCTGAATGGTACGGGAAAAGATGGAAGGCTTACGAAAAAAGACCTTTTGGGATATATCGAAAACAGGAAAAGCGGAAAAGTCATCCCCCCACCCCCACCCCTTACACCACAAGCCCCGGCAGTAACTTCGTCCACAGGTGATGAACTTATTGAAATGGACAGGATGCGCAAACTCATTGCCGACCATATGGTAATGTCGAAACGCACCTCGCCGCACGTGACCATGTACCATGAAGTGGATATGACACGTGTCGTTAACTGGAGAAATAAAGTAAAAGAAGAATTCCAGGTGCGGGAAGGCCAGAAGCTGACCTTTACGCCCATCATCTTTGAAGCCGCTGCCCGTGCTTTGCGTGATTTCCCCCTCGTAAACGCTTCCGTTGACGGTTATACAATGATAAAACGCAAACATGTCAATATCGGGATGGCCACTGCACTTCCCAACGGGAACCTTATTGTCCCCGTCATAAAAGATGCGGACACAAAAAACCTCGTGGGGTTGTCAAAAAGTGTGAACGATTTGGCCCAGCGGGCCCGCAACAATAAATTGCTCCCGGATGAGATCCAGGGCGGGACTTTCACAATCACTAATTTCGGGCAGTTCGGGAATATTTCCGGAGATCCTATCATCAACCAACCACAAGTGGCCATTCTCGGAATTGGGACCATAAAGAAAAAACCGGTGGTTATCGAAACTCCCGAAGGGGATGTAATCGGCATCAGGCATATCATGATCCTTTCCCTGGCATTTGACCACCGGATTGTTGATGGCGCCCTCGGGGGAATGTACCTGCAAAGGGTCGCAAAATACCTTGAAGGATTTGACATGAACCGGACGATTTGATAATGTCGCACCGATGGTGCTAAAAAAATAGTATCACCAACATTTGTTTCTCAGGATTAATATTATAACAACACGCACAAACACAGGAAACTTAAACTGCCCCTAAACAAACGTTGATCTTTCTTACTACTTGCAAAATTTTGATTGACAGGGGCAGTTTTTTTTGTTTGAAAATGGTGTTCGACAAAATTCCCTTTTTAAAAGGTTTGCTGTACCGATTTGGATTATCTTTGCCCACATCATAATAAAACGTCATTCTGCAATTATTCTTTTATCAAAATTCAAATGGAACTAAACCTTACCAAACCCATCGTTTTCATTGATTTGGAAACAACAGGACTTAGTATTACCGCCGACCGTATTGTTGAGATCAGCCTCATCAAAATCTTGCCCGATGGCAATACGGAAATCAAAACAGAAAGGGTTAACCCCACCATCCCTATTTCACCACAAGCAGAAGCCATTCATGGGATTAGCCTGGATGACCTAAAGGAGAAACCAACGTTTAAGGAACTGGCCCCTTCCCTTTCCCGTTTCATTGGCAATGCCGACCTGGCCGGTTATAATTCCATCAAATTCGATTTCCCAATGTTGGCCGAAGAGTTTCTTAGGGCCGATATTGATTTTGATGTTAAATCGAGGAACCTGGTAGATGTCCAGAATATTTTTCATAAAATGGAGCCCCGCACCCTTGTTGCAGCCTATAAATATTATTGCAAAAAAGAATTGGAAGGGGCGCACGGGGCAGAAGCCGATGCAATGGCGACTTATGAAGTCTTGAAATCGCAGTTGGACATGTACCGGGATATTGAATACAAGGATAAGAGCGGGAAGAAATCCGTACCTGTCACAAATGACATCCATGCCCTTTCCGAGTTTTCGTTCCATACAAAAAACGCTGACCTGGTCGGGCAAATCATTTTCAATGAGGATGGCAAGGAAGTTTTCAATTTTGGGAAAAACAAAGGAAAGACTGTTGAATCGGTTTTCACAAAAGAACCCCAATATTACGACTGGATGATGAAGAGCCAGTTTCCCCGTTCCACGAAAAAGGTGATTACCTCCATTTACCTCAGGGGGTTCAACAAGGCCTCTGTAAACCTCAAATAAAAAAAAACCGTTGGAAAAACCTTTTCCAACGGCGCACTAATTCTACTATCAAAAAACCTTATCTTTTAATCACTTTCTGTGTAACAACGGTATTGTTTATCGTCACCTGCATGAAGTAAATCCCCGCATCCAGGTTTTCAGCACCATTCAGTTTAATGCTTTGTTCCAATGAACCATTCACCTTTTTGGAAAGAATTATTTTGCCCGTTAAATCAAACAATTCGATCGAACTAATTTCGCCGGGGACATCCTTCATCGAAACAAACAATTCATCATTGAAGGGATTTGGGTAAGTCAGGATACTTGCTTTATTGTCCATTTCATTGTCAATAACCGTTAGGATACTGTTCGCCATTGAATAATCAGGGATCCCCCAACCCAATTGATTATTAGGGTTTCCGGCAAGCGTTGCGCTTTCCTGGATGGCTTCCATGATTTCCATGTTCCGTTTATCTGGATTTGCCTGCCACAAACAAGCAACTATCCCGGCAGTTATCGGGGACGAAAACGAAGTCCCGCTTCCCGTGCTTACCGTTCCGTCCCATGGTGAGATAATCGTTGAGCCTGCGCCCTGCGCCACTACATTGGGCTTTATCCGTCCATCGGAAGTTGGGCCCGTTGAGCTGAAAGAAGCATAATTCCCGTTTCCATCAACAGCCCCGATCGAAAACACATCGTTTCCGTCAGCCGGTGCACCAATGTACTGCCAGAAAGAGCCCCCTGAATTACCGGCACTGTTGCATACCAAAACACCTTTGCTGACAGCTATATCGGCGCCAATTGTAATGGGTGTCGTATTTCCGTCCATATCACTATAGGAATGATCCTGGCTTGGGTCGTCAAACGTGGTATATCCCAAGGAAGAATTGATCACATCGGCACCAAGGCTGTCTGCAAGTTCGGCACCTGCAACCCAATTCAATTCCTCGACCAGGTACTCCGTTTCTGCATCTTCGGTCCGTATCAACCAATAGGAAGCTTTGGGGGCAGTCCCGACCATCTGACCGGGCAAATTGGCACCCATGGTAGAAAGCACCATACTTCCATGATAATGGGAATTGAAAATATTTGGGTTTTGCGGGTTTACAAAATCCCTTGTCCCAAGGATTTGATTATTGTTCCAAAGGCTATCAAAAGCCGTTAAACTGTTTACATTTAAAAAGCCAGCATCAAGCACGGCGATTATCATTCCGGCCCCATCGAAACCTGCATCATGCAAGGGGATACCGTTCAGCATATTGATTTGGTTATAAGCCTGTCCGTAGTCATAACTGTCCCCGGATGTCCCTGACTTCAACAAATCCCCTTCAGGGATCTGACTGAATGATTCATTTTTAAAAAAGGGCTTCCCCGTATCGTTTCCCGAAGGATTTGAACCACCTGCCTTTTCAACGGACAGCACATAGGGAAGTGCGTTAATCGCATTAACAACACTGGAACTTGTTGTGTAAATTACGGTTGAATTGAACCATTTCGACACATTTAAAATGGTTGCCCCTACATCCATCACGCCCTGGACATAGGCAGGGTTAGCGGGCAAATCATTTTCCTCGATCTCAATTCCCTGGGCCGTCCTCCTGTCAAGTGCCCTTTGGGAAAGAAATTCGCCAGGATTATCTATTGAATAGGGTGAGTTGTTTTTGTCGGTGAATTTCACCCAATACTTATTAGGTGCGACTTGTGAAAAGGAAACCAGCCCGATCAAGCTGAAAACCATAAAAGTGAAAATCTTGTGCATAGTTTGTTATTTAGTTTAATTATTGTGATTCTTTATTTTCGTTAACATGACACAACCTCATGTTCAATGGTTGCTTGCTTTAGTCGAAGAAATAAACCAAACATGACAACAAACGATTAAATTTTGTAGGTGTGAAACAAATAAAAAGCACGAAAGTTTCAAAGAATAGATAATTCATCCAATTATTTTAATTGAGCCAAAAACCGTTTTCATGGAAAAAATTTGTCTATAGGCTTCCCGGAAAACCCACACCGTAATGCAAGAATGATTAAATTTGCAGAAGAAAACAAACAACTCAGCAATGCAAATTGACATTCTCACCCTATTTCCCGAAATGTTCGTTGGGCCGTTTGATTATTCAATAATCAAAAGGGCCAAACAAAAAGACATTGTCAATATCAACTTGGTCAACATTCGCGACTATGCTACCGGAAAACACCGACGCGTTGATGATTACCAATATGGAGGTGGTTCGGGAATGGTAATGATGGTAGGGCCGCTCTCGAAATGTATCGAAGACCTCAAATCAAAGACAACCTATGATGAAATAATTTATATGAGCCCCGATGGTGCTTTACTGAATCAGGAGCTTGCAAACCATTTTTCAACATTCAACAACTTACTGATCCTGTGTGGACATTACAAAGGTATCGACGAGCGCATCCGTGAAAGGTACATTACCAGGGAAATATCGGTGGGCGATTACGTGCTGTCCGGTGGGGAAATTGCCGCTGCCATGTTTACCGATGCTATTGTAAGGTTGATACCCGGCGTATTGAACGATGAAACCTCTGCCCTTTCCGATTCTTTTCAAAATAATTTGTTGTCGCCACCTGCATACACCCGGCCTTATGAATTCGATGGGATGAAAGTACCGGACATCCTCCTTTCGGGAAATGATAAGGAAATAGAAAAGTGGAGAACCGGGAAAGCCCTTGAAAGGACAAAAGACAGGAGACCGGATTTGTTAAAAGATGAGTAAAAGGATAATGAAATATTGGAAAGATGATGATATTGATACATTGAATCAATATCGCATTAAAAAATGATCTGGGAAAACTACATAAACGGTTTTAAAAGTTTCCTGAAACTGGAGAAATCCCTTTCGGGCAATTCGGTACAAGCATACATCCGCGATGTGGGAAAACTGAAATCATTCTTCGAGATCAGCAATTTGAAGATTACCCCGGAAAAAGCAACATTGAGGAACCTTCAGGACTTTTTGAAGTGGACGACAGAACTTGGCCTTTCGGCCACATCGCAGGCCAGGATCGTTTCCGGCATCAAGGCCTTTTACAAATACCTCCTCATTGAGGATATTATTGTCAGTAGTCCTGCCGAACTTCTTGAAGCACCAAAAACCGGCCGCAAACTTCCCGATACTTTGAGCGTGGAAGAAATCGATTCATTGATTGCGGCCATCGACCTTAGCAAACCCGAAGGGACAAGGAACAAGGCCATGCTCGAAACACTTTACGGCTGCGGATTGAGGGTTTCAGAATTGATTAACCTTCAAATATCCAATCTCTTCTTTCACGAAAAGTTCATCAAAGTAACCGGAAAAGGGAACAAAGAAAGGTTTGTGCCCATTGGCAAATCAGCCATTAAGTTCATCGGCATCTATTTGAACGAAGTTCGCGTTTTGCAAAAAATCAAAAAGGAACATACGGATACCTTGTTCCTGAACAACCGGGGAAACGGGTTGAGCCGGGTGATGGTTTTTTACATTATAAAAGACCTTGCGAAAAAGGCCGGTATCAAAAAAACGATCAGCCCACATACGTTCCGGCATTCTTTTGCTACTCATCTGATCGAGGGAGGGGCCGACCTTCGTGCCGTGCAGGAGATGCTGGGTCATGTTTCCATAACCACGACCGAAATATACACGCATCTTGACAGGGCTTATTTACGCGAAGCCATATTGAGTTTCCATCCCCGGTCCCCGCTCAATTTGAACAGCAGGAAATAACAGTTTAAATGCAAATGGTGATTATGCCTGGGCAGTTTCCAATGCTGGGGTAATGGCTTTTTGTTATGGGTTCGATGATTTTGATGGTTTGCTTTTCAAATCAACCGACAACGGGGACACTTGGGAAAAAACAGTTGTTTTTGAATCCTCCATCGATCCGTTCGATGTTCCCGAAGATTCTGATATCATTCCTTGTGGGGATGGGACATGTGCCATTGCATTGGATTCCCAGGGAAAAGCACATATTACTTTTTCGAGAAAACTAATGTATTATGAGAGTGGATCATATTTTTGTCACCCAACAGGCACCGATGGCGTTATCTATTCGAACGAATCAATGGCACCGCTTGATACAACTATAATTAGTTCTTATACAAATCAATACTTAATTGATGGTGGATATTTAGCTGGGTATATGTTGCCCGACGAGAATGGAAGTTACGAAATCTTGCCCGACCAGATGAGCTATGGAAACCAGTCAATGACCTCTTTTTCACAATTGGCAATTGATGACAACGACAATCTTTTCCTTTCCTATGCAAGTGTTGCCCCGGGCTTCGATAATTCCGTAAACAACTATCGGCACATATTGGTGAATGTGTCATACAATGGCGGAAGCTTATGGATTGGCCCCGAAGACCTGAACACCGATTTACAATATCTGTTTTCGGAATGTGTATATCCCGCCATTTCGCCGGTCGTAAATGATAAGATCCATATTATTTTTCAGGAAGATGGCGCCCCCGGCATTTTTGAATGGCTCGAAAACCACGAAGCCCATGAAAATACCATCACTCATTTGGAGTATGATAAGTTCTATTTTACCGATGTGAAAAATGCCGTAATGAATACTGAAACTTTTGAATTGTCGCAAAACTACCCGAACCCTGCAGTCAATACCACTTATTTCAGTATTCAGTTGGGAACTGCTTCTGAAGTAAAAACAGAACTCAGGAATTCGATCGGGCAAATCGTCATGAAAGATAATTTGGGGATTGTTAAGCAAGGCAAAACTAATTTATCGATGGGCGTTTCCGAAATGACATCCGGTATTTATTACTATACCATATTTGCCAACGACCAAAAGCAAACACGAATACTCATTGTTCAGTAATCAATATTTGAACTGAAAATGGAAGGGCCATCATGATTGATGGCTTTTTTTATTGTCCCCTGAAAACAGCAACAGTAACAGTAATACAAATCCTTGGTGAAGTTTTGTTTTCAAACTAACTTATCCTGATAAATCCCAAAATTCCCATCGTCAAAACAAACAAAAAGGACTTTCTCAATGCTTTTGTTGTTTTCCAAAAACTTATGGGTTTCACGGATGGCGATTTCTGCGGCGGCCTCTTTGGGGAAATGGTAAACGCCGGTACTGATATTCGGGAAGGCAATGGTTTTACAGTTGTTCTCAATAGCAAGTTGCAGACTGTTGCGATAGCAACCGGCAAGCAATTCGGCTTCATTATACTTGCCCCCGTTCCATACCGGTCCAACTGTATGAATGACATATTTCGCAGGCAATTCATACCCTCTGGTGATTTTTGCTTGGCCGGTTTCACAACCGTTCAGGGCACGGCATTCTTCCAAAAGATTTTTTCCGGCAGCCCTATGGATTGCCCCGTCCACACCGCCGCCACCAAGGAGGCTTTTATTGGCGGCGTTTACAATGGCATCCACATTTAGTTTTGTGATATCGGCCTTTATCAGTTCAATCCTGCTTTTCATTTTATGTAGGTTAAAGGTTAGGCGTTAAAAGTTAGGCGTTAAGGGTTAGGCGTTAAAAGTTAGGCGTTAAGGGTTAGGTGTTAAGGGTTAGGCGTTGGTATCTCATTTCTAATATTCTTTTATTATTTGACAAGGAAATCCAATATCCAAACAGCAAATAAAACCAAAAAAAGAAATTCAAAACCCGAAACAAGTTTGGCACTTATCATTTACAAATTGGAAATTATAATTTGTCTTTTCTGATCAATTCAGGTTCGGGGGCCGTTATCAAATGCTGTTGCATACCAACTTACACTTTTTTCACCATGAGTTGCGAAGCCTGGTAATCTGTTACGATCACTTTGCTCCCTTTGTTGATATAGCCCGTCTCGGCAGTGGCATCAAATACTTTTTTGGCTATCCTCACTTTTCCGGCTGGCCGTAGGTCGGTATGGGCAATCCCTTTTTCACCCAACATCGTACTGTACAACGAATCGGAAGAAACAAATCCCTGATCCGATTGCTGGACTGCTTCCAGTGCAAGATGGCCAAAGATATGGCTCGTAAATATTTTTTTACTGAAATAAAACGAAAACAACAAAGCAAAAAACATGGCGATTAGCACGATAAAAAAAGAGATAATGACACCATTCAACTCCACCCCGGTAAAATCGAAACCGACGTTCCCAACCATACTCAAAGTCAGCCCGACCACTACCATCGTTATGCCCGATATACCTGCAACACCAAAGCCCGGAATAACAAAAACCTCAAGGGCAATCAAAATCACCCCAAGCACAAATACCAGCACTTCCCAGTTTTCGGCCATCCCTTCGAGATAAAGCGGGGCAAAGTACAAAACTGCCGCAATTACCGAAGCTGCAATGGGGAAACCGATTCCCGGGGTTTGCAGTTCAAAATAAATCCCTCCAACGATTATCATAATAAGTATCCCGCTTACAAATGGATTGATAAGCAAACTGATAACCCTGTCAACGGCCGTGAGTTTTTGCTCCACTATCACATAGGGCTCCATATCGGCAATCCGCAAGACCTCGCCCACCGATTCGGCAATCCCTTCACAATAGCCATTTTCGACAGCTTCACGGGCAGTAAAAGTCAGCACCTTGCCGGTATCGGAAATCCCTTCGATATAAATGGACGGATCAACCATGGCCTGGGCAATTTCCGGATCACGGCCACTTGTTTCGGCAGTTGACCGCATCATCGAGCGCATATAGCTTTGGTACTTATCCGGCAAGGGCTTCCCCGATTGATCAACCACGGTCGCTGCCCCGATATTGGCCCCGGGGTTCATATAAATACTGTCGCATGCAATGGAAATAAGCGCCCCGGCAGAAGCGGCATTGTTATCAATATACACAAATACAGGAATATCGGATTTCAGGATTGCAGTGCGAATGGAATCGGCAGCATCCAGCATACCCCCATACGTATTCATGTGGATCAGGATAAGGTCGGCTTCCATCCCATGTGCCTCTTGCAATGCTTTTTTTGTTTTTCGCCAAATGGGAGGGGCAATTTCCTCTTTGATATCAAATTGATAAACAAGTTTCCGTTTTGCCAACGAATCATCTGGCAAAGCGGCTAATTTACCTAATAAAGTGAAGAGGAACAATCCGGTTAAAATGAGGGGAAAGGTTTTTTTCATGAAAATGCTATTATGGTAATTCATTGGTTTATATTTTACAAATTCGCTTGATTCTTATATTATATCGCCGCTAATGTGCAAATTGTTATTAGCGCAATAGCGGCCCCTTATTGTAATTGTTCCCTTTTGCATTTTATACTCATTCTTATCAGGTTTGCAAAGAAAAGCTGGTTAGGATGAGTAATACTCGAAGAAATCAGGTTTGTTTTTTTGCAAACCTGATTTCTTTCGGTATAAACCAATCAGGGATGTTTCTTGTGTTTTTTCCTGTACAGTCTTTTCCAGGCTTCCTGTTTCCAATATTGCCGTTTCCAAATTTTCCCCCAGGTGATATTTGTCCAAAGGCGTTCGTGCAGGTAATATATCCCGATTTTGATGATTACGTCAAAAAGCAAAACCAGTCCCGAAGCTTCAAGTATTTCCCTGTACGGGCCACTGATGCGTTGCCTGAAGATCACAAAGGTTATCAAAAAAGTGGTAAGCGATGCGATAAGGCGCCAGCTAATGGCTTTGGCAAGGCTCCTACCTGGCGAATCCTTGGTGTTTTGTTGTTCTTTTCTTTTGTTGTCTTTCATTCTATTCCATGGAAAAATCAAAAATTTTGGCAAATTGAATAGCTTCCCCTCTCCTACTCCTGAAATTTTTGTTTTATCAACTCAAGGAATTCAGCACCAATACCTTGATTGCATGCAACTATTTCCCTTCCAAAAACAAATTTGCCCGATCCGGTAAAATCGCTCACCATTCCACCCGCTTCCTTCACAATAATAGCCCCGGCGGCCACATCCCACGAATTAAGGCCATACTCATAAAAACCATCGTACCTGCCGCAGGCCACATAGGCAAGGTCAACGGCTGCCGACCCAAGTCGCCTGACACCATGGGAATTTTGCATCAAATGTTTCAAAACTTCAAGATAGGGATCAAGGCGATCAAAATCATGGTAAGGGAAACCTGTTGCTATCAGGCTGTCGTTCAGCTTTTCGGTAGTTGAAACATATATCGGATGCCCGTTCATAAAAGCACCACCGTCTTTCCAGGCATAAAAATACTCGTGGAGGTTCACTTCCGAAACAACCCCGGCTATCACCTCATCGCCTTTCATCAATGCAATGCTAATGGAAAACAGTGGGACACCGTGGATAAAATTGGTAGTTCCGTCCAATGGGTCGATTACCCAATTGTACAAATTCGATTTTTTATATTCCTGGTTTTCCTCGGCAATTATCCCCGCCGATGGCAATATCCTCCTTAAATCCTTGATCAACTTCTTCTCCGAGGTCTTATCCACGTATGTCACAAAATCATGAACGCCCTTGCTCTTCACATCCGTGGCTTTAAGGTTTTTCAGTTCATTCCGGATGTAAGTACTTACCGACCGGCATGTATTGGCTACCTGTTTTGTTATTAGTTCAAGATTCATATTCCTGTTTATTTCAATCCAAAATTAAACAATTTCAGGACGCAATACCGAAAATATTTGTGTATAATGGGCAATAACTCTATATTTGTTGAGAATTAAAACAAGCAGGGCAAGCATTGTTTTTCTTCAAATACCTTTTTTTCAATCCAATACAGAAAAATGACCGACACGAACAAAACAAAGGCACAACTGTTAAATGAGCTGAATGAACTGCGCGGGCAAATAAGCATCTTGAGAAAGAATGACCTTACGGGTTTCAGTGGGGTGATGGATGCGTACCACGAAAGCGAACGAAAATATAAAGAGCTCCAAGACAATGTGCCTATCGGCCTTTATCAATCAACTCCTGATGGTGGTTTTAATTATGTGAACAACTGGATGGTGAAAATCCTTGGGTACAACTCAACCGAAGAACTGCTAAACAAGAAAATCTCCGACCACTATGTTGACCCTAAGAAAAGGGACGAATTCATCGAGACCCTAAAAAACAACAAAGGCCTGAAAGAGAGGGAGGTCCAACTCTATAAAAAAGATGGCTCTGCTATTTGGGGGGTTATCAGTGCCAAAACAATATTCAACGAAAACAACGAAGTACTTTATTATGATGGTTACCTGTACGACATTTCGGAACGCAAAAAAGCCTACGAGCTATTAAAATCCAGTGAAGAAATGTTCAGGAAACTGACGCAGAACCTCAAGAGTGCGGTATTTATTTATGATGATTCCGGACATTTTATATACATTAACAATGCTATTTGTGATATTACCGGGTACAAGAAACAGGAATTGTTGAAAATGAAGTTTTTTGAAGTGGTCCATCCCGATTCCAAGGATTTAGTGACCACGAGAGGATACAAGCGCATAGGAGGCAACAACCCAAAATCAAATTATGATTTCAAGATACTGACAAAAGACGGGGACGAACGATGGGTAGAAATCTCGAACACACGTGTCCAGTTGAGCAACAAAACAGTTGTAATAGGCTCGGCGAGATAGATATTACCCAAAGAAGGGAAGCACTGGAAGCAGCACGCCAAAACGAAAAAAAATACAAATCCCTTTATACCTTCTTGCGGCTCATGTCCGATAACGTCCCCGATATGATCTGGGCAAAAGACCTTGACGGAAAATTCATTTTCGTGAACAAAGGGATTTGCGAAAAGCTGCTTTATGCCGATAATACGGAAGAACCCATTGGCAAAAGCGAGATGTATTTTATTGAACGGGAACGCCGTGCACATCCAAACGACCCTAAATGGTTTACCTTTGGTGAAGACTGTGCGGATTCCGATGCCATTGTAATCAAATCAAAAAAACCACAACGCTTTAGCGAATTTGGCAACGTAAGGGGCAATTATCTGTTCCTGAACGTTTTCAAGGCCCCGCTCTATAACGGCAAAGGGGAAATGATAGGAACGGTGGGAAGTGCCAGCGATGTTACCGGCCAAAAAATAATAGAGAAAGAAAAGAAAAGGTACGAGAGCGTTGAAAGGGCTGTTTTTGAAATCAGCCTTGCGGTCAATACGACAAACAACCTCACCGACCTGTTCAATGTTATCAGGCACGAACTGGGGAAAGTAATCGACACAACGAATTTCTATATTGCTTTGTACGATAAAGAGAAAGACCTTATCACATTGTCCTACTTCATTGATGAAAAAGACGAGGTTGTGCTTTTGCCCGGAAAAGATTCCATCACCTCCTATCTGATCAAAATGGGCAAGCCTTTGTTAATGCACCAATCCGAAATAATCACCCTCGCTTCACAAGGGCATTTCGGACTGCAAGGTTCAGTGGCCCAGGTTTGGCTTGGCGTCCCTCTTATCGTTAACAACGAAACCATTGGGGCTTTGGTTATCCAAAATTATGTGAACAAAGATGCCTTTGGCTCCAAGGACCTGGATTTGATGAAATATGTCTCCAACCAAATTGGCATTTCCGTTTCACAAAAAAGGGCCGAGGACAAAATCCGCGACAGTGAATACAGGTTGCGCCAGATTATTGATACCGTCCCCCACCTTATTTTTGCAAAAGACAAGGATTCAAGGTTTATTATGGGCAATAAAGCCACGGCCGATGCTTATGGCGTAACGGTTGACGAATTGGTGGGCAGCCTCCAAACCAGCCTCCATGCCGATGCGGATGAAGCCAAATCCTATCTCGAAGAAGACAGATATGTGATCAGCCAGAAAAAAACAAAAATCATCACCGAGCAGAAATTCACGGATGCCGAAGGCAACGTACGGATATTCCAAACCATAAAAATACCCTTCAGGGCCAAAGAAAAAGACGAGAGATCAATGCTGGGCGTGGCCATAGACATTACGGAACAGAAAACGGCAGAAATCGAATTAAAGAAAGCCAAAAACAATGCGGAAGAATCGGATAGGTTAAAAACTGCTTTCCTGGCAAATATGTCGCACGAAATACGTACGCCGATGAATGCCATTGTGGGTTTCTCCGAATTGCTCAACGACCCGGACCTGACCGACGAGATAAGGCGCGAATTTATTGGTTTGATAAATGAAAACAGCAAGGTGCTCCTCAGCTTGATAGAAGATATTATCGATGTTGCCAAAATAGAGGCGGAACAATTGAAAGTGGTCGAGTCCACTTGCCAGATCAATCTCATTTTCAATGACCTGAAAAATTATTACGAAAAACAATTGGTGAAACTGAACAAAACAGCGATAAAAATCCACCTTGAAAAAGAATTCAAGGACGACAAATTCAGCATCGTCAGCGACCCGTTACGTTTCAGGCAAATAATGAACAATCTGTTGGGAAATGCAGTAAAGTTCACCGAAAAAGGGTTTATCGAATTTGGTTACAAAGTAACCAATAAGGACGAAATTTTATTTTTCATCAAAGACTCTGGCATTGGCTTAAAGCCTGAAAAAACGGAAATGATCTTCGAGCGTTTCAGGCAAGGACAGGAATCAAGTACAAAAGAGTACGGTGGTACTGGCCTGGGGCTAACGATCTCCAAAAAGCTAGTTGAACTGTTGGGGGGTAAAATATGGGTAGAATCGGTACTGGGCGAAGGCAGTATTTTCTTTTTCACCTTGCCCTATCGTCCGGTTACCGGCAAAAAAGCGGAACCTTTTATCAGGAAATCGGATAAAACGCTTTGGAAAAACAAAACGATACTGGTTGCAGAAGACGAACAATCCAACTTCGAATTGGTAAAGGCAACTTTGTTCCCAACAAATATTCAAATAATAAGGGCGCACAATGGAAAAGAGGCTGTTAACATATGCAGGGAAAACGACAAAATCGATTTAGTGCTCATGGATATCCGAATGCCCGAAATGAACGGTTATGAAGCAACGAGGCTGATAAAGGAGTTCAGGCCCAGATTACCGGTGATTTCCTTAACAGCTTATGCCATGCCCGACGACAAGAAAAAGAGCATGGACGCAGGCTGCGACGATTATATCACAAAGCCCATCAAACCAACCGGGTTTATCGATAAACTAAAAAATTACCTGAACAAATAAAGACCCAATACAACTTGTGAAAACAAAGCTTTTCCATATCGGTTTATTTTTGGTGACCATCGTTTTTTTCACCCTTGCAGAGAAAACCCCTGCAAATGGGAATGAGCAGCTAACAGACAGCCTAAAGCAGGTTATTGCCGACAAAACACCTCCCGAACGCATCCAGTTCCTGATTGGCCAATCTAAAAAATACGCAAGCTCATCGCTTGACACGGCCGAAGTTTATGCAAGGGAAGCACTTACGGAAGCTAAAAAGGCAAACGACACCCTGAACATCGGCAATGCGTACCGGATATTGGGGAACATCGGTTATTACAGGGAAAACTACAACATTGTACTTGGCCATTATGATTCAAGTTTACTAATGTATTCCTACCTTGGTGATTCACTAAGTATGGAAAAAACAATCAACAACCTTGGACTCCTTTACCAACAGGTGGGCAATTTCGAAAAATCCATCAAATACCATTTGCAGTCCCTGGATTTCAACATACGTCATCATAATACCGAAGGATTGGTTACATCGTATATCAACCTTGGCGGACTTTATTATGAAATGGGGGATTATGGAAAATCGGCAAAATATTTCAACGATGCACTAAAACACAGCGAAGACGGCATCAGAACAAGCACAAAGCAAGCTATCCTCAACAATTTGGGATTGATTGCCCAGGAATTGCGGAACTATGAAAAATCGCTTGACTATTTCAAGGAATCACTTGACATTGCCAAACAAACCAACAACTTCCATGACCTTGCCGATATTTATCACAACATGGGCAAAAGCTATTTCGAACTTGGGGATTATATTACTTCGTTAAAGTATTACAACAAGGCCGTGGATTATTACAATAGTTTGGGGATCCAATCGAGTAAAACCCTTAATAATATCGGCCAGCTTTATATCGAACTCGATTATTACCGGCAGGCGATCAAGTTCCTGAAGAAAGCCCTAAAAATCGCTAAACGCGACAACCATGTAACCGACCTTCCCGAAATTTACAAAAACCTGTCAATAGCTTATGAATACCTTGGAATGTACAAAAGTGCCTATTCCAATTTCAGGAAATACAATTTTTACAACGATTCATTGAGCAGGCAATATTTTGAGGCCGATTTGGAACGGGCAAAAAGGAACCTGAAGGTGGGGCAAAAAGAAAACGAAATAGAGAAGTTGAATTACGAAAACAAATTGGCCCTGGAACGCAAAGATAGCGAAATACGCATTAAAAACATCATAATCACTACGTTTGCAATTGGTTCAATTGTCATCTTTATTTTTGCTGGGATTTTACTTTGGCTTTTCCTCCAAAAGAAGAAAGCAAATTATTTATTGAAAAAACAAAACGAAGATATCCTGAAAGCCGACAGGATAATCCACAAGAAAAATATCGAACTAAGCGAAAGTGAAAAAAGGCTGAAACGGATAATTGATGAGATGCCGGTGATGATAGATGCTTATGACAAAAACGGGAACATTGCCTTCTGGAACAAGCAATGCGAAAAAATCACAGGATATTCTGCGGATGAAATCATTGGCAAACAAGAGACACTTCACAAACTGTACCCAAACAAAGAGTATTGGCAAACCACCGGCAAAAGCCCTAAAGTAAAGGATAGTGTTTATACCGATGTCCCATCCGAAATCACTTGTAAAGACGGCTCCCTAAAAACCATTCTCTGGTCAAGTGTTTCCTTGCTCGTGCCCATTGAAGGCTGGAACCAATGGGCAATCGGAATAGATGTTACCGAAAAACTGAGAGCGCAACAAATTTTACAAAAGAGCGAAGAAACATTGCGGGGCATCTTTGATTCATCGCCTTATGCCATTGTCCTGATCGACCTTGAAATGAATATCATGGACGGAAACCCGGCCAGTGTTGAAATGTTCAGGATAAATGACAAACGTGAAGTTATTGGGAAGAGCATGTCCCATTTCATTTATGATACAGATTTAGAACGGGCCAAACAAAACCTTCGGGAAGCAGCTAAAAAAGGCTACACAAAAGACAATCAATATGTGTTCAAAAGGCAGGATGGCAGTAGCTTCACCGCCGAAACTTCGGGGAGTATCCTTGTTGATTCCAATGGAAAACCCACCGCCTTCGTCATCATCGTAAATGACATTACGGAACGCATCCAATTTATCGAGAAACTAAAGCATGCAAAAATTGATGCAGAAGAAGCCGACCGCTTGAAAACGGCTTTCCTTGCCAATATGTCGCATGAAATAAGGACGCCCATGAATTCGATCGTAGGGTTCTCGAGCCTGCTTACAGAACCTAACAATACGGAGGAACTTAAGGAGAAATACCTGAACCATATTATCAACAGCACCAATTCATTGATGAGCCTGATAGATGACATCATCGATATCTCGAAAATTGAGGCCGGGCAACTTAAAATCACAAAAACAGAATGCCATGTAAATGAATTGTTGACCGATTTATATTCCTCATTCAGTGATTCCAACAAGAATAAAAATGTTGAGTTATTGCTCAGCTCACCCAAAAAGGGGGAGAATATCAGCTTTATTTCCGACCCGCTCCGGGTAAGGCAGGTCTTCACCAACCTAATTGGCAATGCACTGAAGTTCACCGAATCGGGCACTATTGAAATAGGGTACAATTTAAACCTTAACAAGAAAGAGGCCTTTATTGAATTTTATGTGTCCGACACGGGGATTGGTATTCCCGATGACAAACTGGACCTTATTTTCCAACGGTTTTCACAAATTGAAGATGCCCATACAAAAAAATATGGAGGGACTGGTTTAGGCCTTACCATCTCGCAACGGATAGTTGAAATCCTCGGGGGAACCATCCGCGTGAAATCGGAAATCCATAAAGGCTCCACATTCTATTTCTCACTCCCTTATGTTCCCGTTGTCAGCAAAAAGAAAGAGAAACCGCAAGTTTTCAAGGCATCCAAGTACAACTGGAAAGACAAAACCATTCTTATTGCCGAAGATGAAGATTCCAACTTCCAACTTTTGAAGGCGGCCCTTGAGCGTACACAAATCAAAATCCTACATGCCGAGAATGGCAGCGAAGCGGTTGATATGTTCAAAGAGGCAGGAATAGTTGACCTCATCCTCATGGATATAAGGATGCCTATTATGAACGGCTATGAAGCCACCCGAAAAATAAAGGCCATGGACAAAAACACCCCTGTTATTTCCATCACGGCTTATGCCATGTCAGAAGACGGTTCAAAAAGCCTTGCCGCCGGCTGCGACTCCTATATGTCGAAACCCATAAGGCCCGGGAAATTACTGGCGGCCATTGATCAGTACCTGGGATAGCTGTTCACATTCATCTGACCACTGCGCACGGATTTGCGCTACATTCGTCAGACCACTGCACGGCCATGCGCTACATTCGTCAGACCACTGCACGGCCATGCGCTACATTCGTCAGACCACTGCAGTGGTCAGACGAGTCAGGAGCGCTTCCCGGCAAACTGCTGCAAAACGATCCCTGCAACAACAAACAGCAAACCCACAAAAGTGGAAGGAAGTATGGCCTCCCCGACCACAGTACTGATAATCAATAATGAGATAAAGGGTGAGAAATAAATTAGATTGGCCACCCTGGCCGTATTTTCGGAATATTTCAAAGCCTTTAACCAAATGAAAAAGGTGAGCCCCATTTCAAACAACCCAATATAAATCCCCCCGGCTATCCCTTCAAACGAAACAGGTTCCCAACTTTGGTCATAAAGGACTGCGAGAAAAACAAATAAACTGCCGAAGATAAAATTCATGAACAGTTTCACCACTTCGTCCCTTTTATCACGCATATTGAATATCCAATACAAAGCCCAGAAAACACTGCTCCCAACCGCCAACAACACGCCCATTGGGCTCCTGAACTCCAGGTCCAGGATATTTCCATTAGTGGAAATAATCACAATCCCTGCAAAACTGATAAAGATGGCCAAAATACTTACAAGGTTTATTTTCTGCTTTAAAATAGGAATGGAAAGCAGGACTAAAGTGATGGGCCAGATATAATTCAAAGTCCCGGCTTCCTGGGCCTTCAGCAGCGTGTAAGCTTTAAGAAGGACAACATAGTACAAAAAAGGGTTCAGGAAACCGAGAAAGGCCGAATTCAGGTAATCGACAGACCGCATTTCCTTTAGTTGGGGAACTTTCTTTTGAAAAATGATGATCGCAAACAAAACAATACTGGAAACAACGGAAGCCATCAGCAACAACTGCATATAGCCAATATACCGCAAAGAAAGATGAAATGCCGAGGCAATGGTTGACCAGGCCATGACCGTTATCATCGCCAGTAAATAAGCTCGTTTTTGTGATTTGTTCGACATAATTTTCACGTTCCTATTTGTCTGACCACTGCCTTCTTCCTATTCGTCTGGCCACTGTCCCAGTACTTGCCTTTGCATATTCGTCTGACCACTACCAGTACGCTTGCCAGTACGTAGTGGTCTGACGAATTTGCACCACTGCCTAAGGCGCAGTGGTCAGACAAATATGCCCTCAATCAAACCGTTTCATAAACTTCCGATAACGAAAAACTACCCTATTCCTAAGCTCCCCCTTAAAAATTGCAGAAAGCACATAACTGATCCATTCGTGATGAACATCAGCATAAAGCCTGAGATAATCGTTAAAAGTCTGCAAACGGTATTGATAGCTACAAAAATACACAGTGTCAAAATCCAGCAAACCTGAAATCCGGTAAATATGCAAGGGGGCACTTACTGCAACAATGGAAGTAAAGTTCTCCCTCTGGATTATCTTCCTTGCTTCACGCCAATTGGTTATTGTGTTAAAGGACAATGAATCGGAAAACAGCAAGCTATCAGGAACCCCGTGTTTTTCAAAATAAAGCCGCATATAATTCGGTTTCCCTTCCGAAAAGTCCTTTGCATATCCCCCTACGGAAATAATATTTTTCACCTTTCCTTCCCGAAACAGCCGAAGTGCAACACCTGCCCTGTTCTTGCTATCCGGCCCAATATCGTTCTCCTCCGCATTATGATCGCCAAAAAACAAAACAGCGGCATCTGCTTTAAAATCCTGTTTTTGCCCTTCGACGAAATCCTGTACATGATGGTAATAAAAGCTTGTCCCAATAAAATCAATTATCATCAATGAGAAAACAATGATGAAAATCAGACGGAACTTTTTAGTACGGGTATATTTACCTTTCATGCGTTTTTCAATAATTTAAAAAGGTGAATGACTTTGAATATTTTAAGCCGAACAAAACTGGCTTTCCCCTTTTGAACAACTTAAAATTTCGCCCATCCCGGCATCACGTTCAAATCAATATCAAACACAAACCTTCCCAAAAACCAAACAACCAGCGAAATTACAATAATCCCGATAAGGTTCAGGATCAACCCGGTTTTGGCCATGGAACTTATCTCGATGCGGTTTGTGCCAAAAATGATGGCATTTGGCGGTGTGGCCACAGGGAGCATAAAGGCCATTGAACCTGCAAGTGTGGCGGCCAGCATAAACAACATAGGGTTGATATTGGACGAAACGGCGAGTCCCGCAAGGATGGGGAGCAGCATTTGCGTAGTGGCCGTATTGGAAGTGACTTCGGTAAGAAAAATCATAAGCGTTGTAACACAAATAACAATTATCAAAGGGTGAAAATGGATTACGGCGCTCAATTGGTTACCGATCCAAACGGACAAGCCCGAAACCACAAACCCCTTTGCAAGGGCAAAACCGCCACCAAAAAGCAGGATGATGTTCCAGGGGATTTGATGGGCGGTTTTCCAATCCATCACCTTCTTGTTCCCTTTTTTGCCGGAAGGGATCAAAAACAGAAGTATCCCAATTGTAACTGCCACCGTCCCATCGTTCAGGTATCCCGGGTTATTGAATAAACCGGCCCATCCTGGAATGGTAAAATTGCCCAACGAAATATCGGCACGGGTGAGCAAAAGCAGAGCAAACAAAACAAAATCGACAAGAACCGCTTTTTCGGCAAACGACATTTTCCCCAGCTTAGCATACTGTTTCCTAAACGTATCAGGATCAAGGGTAGCGGTTTTCATCTTCTTGGTTCTAAAGAAAACAAAATAGAGGTAAAACCACAAAACCACCAACATGATAAAACTTACCGGAAAGGCAAATATCATCCATTGCCCAAACCCAATTTCAGGAGCCCCGGGAAAAGTCTCCGAAAATATCTTCACAAAAGCCATATTGGGCGGCGTCCCTACCAAGGTGGCAATCCCGCCAATGGAAGCACTATAGGCAATCCCCAGCAACATCCCGGTGGAAAAACTTTTCATGCTTTTCTTCCCAATATCATGTTCCAGTTGGTCGAGGATGGAAATCACAATGGGGATCATCATCATGGCCGTGGCCGTATTGGAAATCCACATGGACAGAAATGCCGTGGCCAACATAAACCCCAACAGGATTTTTCCGGCGCTCACACCCGTGAACATCAGTATTTTCAGGGCAATCCGTTTGTGCAGGTTCCACTTTTGCATGGCAAGTGCCAAAAGAAAACCACCGATAAAGAGGAAAATAATATCGTTGAAATAAGATGAGGAAACAACCTTTCCGTTTGCCACCCCAAAAAGTGGGAACAGCACAACAGGGAGCAAAGAGGTAACTGCCAGGGGAACCACTTCCGTTATCCACCAAATGGCCATCAAAACGGCAATTGCAAGAGTGTATGTTACTTCGGGATGGCCTGGCTCCAGATCACCAAAAACAACAATCAGGAGAAAAATGCCCAAGCCCCCAAAGAAACCAATCGAAAATTTCAAGTTTTGCTTCATGCAGCAATTGTGATTTGATGAAACCGATTCCGAACCTCAAAAATACTAAAAAAGGGGTATCAAATGAAATTAGATTTCATCTTGATCCGGGCTGTTCTGGATTTGCAATCCATAATTTAAAAACAAAAGATTTGCAATCTGGCTATTGCACAGCGATTGAGGAACACTATATTCGAACAGGAATCCAGGGTAAGCTATTTTCGGAATGCACCAGCAAGACAGGATGAGCAGGTAATCCGAAAAAGCTGCAAAAAGATTATAAATTTTAAACCAAGACAAGAAAATTAACAGATGCTAACTTTTAAGATACCTCCATTTCGCATTCAGGAAATCTGTACTTTCGCAATGATCTCTAGAAATAATACGAAAAGAAAAATTTATAAGACATTTATAAAACCTATTTCAAAAATGGAAACAATAGAAATTAAAAATAAAGAAGGGAAACTGTTGTTTCGTCATACACAAGAGAATAACACTATTAAAGATACAATAAATGAAGCAACCAGAAAACGTACCAACAGAGTTAACAGATTTGTTGACTTTATAGATGATCCTTTTGACGGATTAATTGACATTACAGAAGCTAATATGAATTGCTCAAGCTATAAACGTGACAATCTACACGGTGCCAATCTTGAAGGGGCTGTCCTTCAAGATTTAAATCTAAAAGGTGCTGACCTAAGTTATGCGAATATCGCTTATGCAGACCTAAGAGGGGCTTGCCTTTATGGGGCTGACCTTACAGGTGCCATCCTTGAAGGGGCTGACCTTGAAAATGCTGACCTTAGAAATGCCAACCTTAAAAGTACTACCTTTGAAAACACATGCCTAAATAAGGTTGACTTTACAGATGCTAACCTTAAAAGTATCATCTTTACGGGAGCCAGTCTTATAGGTGCGCCCTTTTTTAAAACTAATGGTTGTACAGGGTTGAACTTCAGAGGTATGCTGTTTTCAAATGCAAACCTTACTAAAGTTGACCTTAGAAATGCTGACCATAGCAGTGCTAGGTTTACAGATGCCAATCTTGCCTATGCCAAACTTGAAAATACCAATCTCACATATGCAGATTTTAGTAGAGCTAACCTTAAAGGTGCTAACCTTAAAGGTGCCAACCTTAAAAACACTACACTTAGAGATACAGACCTCACAAATGCAAATTTTGACAGAGCCAACCTTACAAATGTTGACTTTAGAGATGCCAACCTTAGAAGTACTAGCTTCTTTTTAGCCAAACTTACAAATGTTGATTTTACAGGAGCTAACATTTAACATATCAACTTTAGTAATGCCAACCTTGAAGATGTAAGCTTTCCCCTCCATAGCAATTGGGGAGTTTCAATAAGAAATAACAAAATAATTATTGCTGGGATTGCTAATTCAATAGAAGATTGGGATATTTTTTTTGCATCAGGCAAAGATTTTATCATAGAAAAACGAGATGCCACAAACAACTATTTAACAAGGCGTTATATAAAAAGAAGAACAAAGGAATTCAAGAAAATTGAAGCTATGTACCTCGCCTATAAAGCATATTATAAATTTTTAAATGAAG
>JAADJA010000187.1 GCA_013151015.1 Chlorobiota bacterium | reverse complement strand
AAATGAGAACTCTGTGCAGATTTTTTCTAGAAACCTTTTAAATAAAAACTTGATTAAGTGAACAAAATTCTATATAGTAGTCCGCATGGAAACTTTAATCAAAGAACTCATTAGGAAATATGGCTCCAGAAAAAAGGTGGCTGAACTCCTAGAGATATCCCTCCGCTATCTCTATATGCTGGAGAAAGGCGACAGAAAGGGCGGCAAGCATCTTCAAAAATTCGCAAAGATGTGCCTCTGATGAAACAGCTATTTCTTGCAATCAAGTTTTGGCTGAGCGGAACACCATGGAAGCTTGCGTGGTATTACGCGGGCTTAATGGTGAACGGATGGCGACGAAGAAAATAAAAATTACCCATGCCTAAGCCAAATAGGTCAAAACGAGCCCGCAAGTGCCGCAAACAAGCGAAATTTGCTGGTCTGCTAGGCAACACTGCCCACCCTTCACACAATGCTGGAGTAAGGCGGTGGGAGAGGAATTATGCAAAGCGACAAGAAAAAACCCAGCCTTTCAGCAGAGGAGAGGCGTAGGTATCTTGATTTTTTACGCCAAGCCCAAGAGATGCAGTGGCGCGAGATATGTAGTCTTATAGAATCGCTTGACATCCAGGAATACCGAATCCTCAAAAGCAAATTGGACAACTGGGCTAAGTTTACCAGGGAGATTGAGAAATACCAATGCCAGGAATAATCCACCTGATACAGGACGGTTGGAAACCTCCCGACAACGCCCCCGAGCGAGACTACGCTAAAGAACAGGGCGAGGCTATTCGGGCAAAAATCGGGGATGATTTATGGTGGTTCTTGGTTCAATTAAGTTGGTTGAGAGAAATGGGATACCAATCAATAAGGGAAAAAAATGAAACTAGTAGGAGTACGCTTGATTAAATCTTTTTTTTGCAAAATATTCGGCCATAATTACTACGTTTATGCAAAACCTAAGGAACCTTGGGCTATTGGGATTAGATGGCTTAAATGTAAAAGATGTAAGCATGATTTTGCTATCAATACTCGCGTTAAAGCTCTGCTTCCGATGGATTTTGAACTGATGGATATGCATAAGTGGCAACGGATAGAAAGTTGAGTTGGTTAAAAGAAATGGAATACCTGAGAGACAAAAAAGCCTCGCCAATTATCCATTTAGTAGAGGAAAATACATGAAACTAGCATACATAGCAGGACCATACCGCGATGATAGAGGGGCTTGGTATATTCGCCAAAATATTAGAAAAGCAGAGGATGTTGGTATTGAACTTTTAAAAATGGGATATATACCAATAGTGCCACATAAATTAATGGGTCTTTGGGATGGAATTGTTCCTGATGATATTTTTCTCCAATGTGGACTGGAAATATTGAAGCGATGTGATCTAATAGTGATGCTGCCTGAATGGGAAAACAGTGAAGGAGCATGTATTGAAAAGCTATTTCAATTTACAATTGGCCTGAAGATAAGAATATTCTGAAAGAAGTAGTAAAAGATGCCAATTAATAAGACACGAATCATATGGATGCTCATTTTTGTAGTTGTGGTTTACTCTGCATTGGATACATACCAATCACATCTCTTGTTTTCAATGGGAGCATATGAGGCGAATCCATTGCTTGATTGGCTTATGCGCCAAACGGGAACATGGATGGTTATTCCAGCAATGAAAGCTATTATGATTGGATTATTGTGTGCCCTCATTTTTATTAGTAAAAAAGAGAAAGTATAATAAAGTATTTGACATACGCACTTAAATAAGGTAAGTTAATGGCATGCTTGATTAACGTGGGGGTCTAACTAGTTATTTCCAAAAAACCTTTGAATATGAAATCCCGGAGTCCTAATGGGCTTTTCAGCCGCGATTAGGGGCCTGCCATCTCCACGGCGATCAAGCAGCTCCGGGGGTTCTTTTTAGGGATATCATGTCCAGTAAAGCAGCCTTAAAGAAAGCGGTTAAAGAAAGCAATGAAAGACTAGGATCTAATTTTAAAATATGGATCAAGAGACGTACATTAGTAAAGCGAAGTGAACAGCTTAGAAATAGGCCGCCTATGAGTCAAAAGGCGGCAACTCACCTAGTTGAATCTATTGCGTGTAAATATTTTGATTATCATATCCAAAAAGAAAAAATTCTTGCCCCATATTTTATTGACATATATATCAAAGAAATAAAAGTTGGAATAGAAATCGATGGAGGGATTCATAACACTCAAGAAACATACGATAACCGAAGAGATGATTTTTTATGGAAAACATATCGTGTTAAAATATATAGATTTTCTGATAAAGAAATGAAAAATCCAGAAAGATTTAAATGGTATATATGGGAAATATGTATGCATGAATTTTTAATAAAATTGGATAAAATTAGAAAAAAAGCAAATAAATGTGGGTATAAATTCCCTATATTTAAAAATGCTTAAGAATATTGACATTCTAGGGTTTCAAGAAATTGGTGTAAACCTCCGCATCACTCTTGCGTCTTTTTGTGTTTTGGAGGCGCTTTAAAGTGGGAGGCATTACATATTTTTTAATCACCAGAAAGATTTTTGATTCTCCGATTTGGAGAGACGATCCGCATATTTTAAAACTTTTTATTTATCTCATTGGAGAAGCAAGGCACAGCAAGGAACCTAGAAAATATTCAACCTGTGTTGTAAAAAGAGGGGAATTATTAACAAGTCTTTCTCAAATAAGAGATGCGAATGAATTTTTTAAAAGAGGTATTATTACAAAATGGAGCAGGGCAAAAGTATCAAGAATGTTAAATTATCTTGAAAAACAAGGTTATATTGAATTATTACCGGACACTTTTGGAACACATATAAGTATTTGTAATTATGATTATTATCAAACTAAGGAAAACTATAAAACGGACAGTTCTGAAACGGTTCCGGACAGTTCTGAAACGGTTGTGAGAACAAACAAGAATGATAAGAAAGGTAAAAATGAAAAGAAATATACTACCCCCCCTACCCCCCCAAAGGAGGGGTTTGTTTTGCCTGAATGGTTCCCGAAGGATTTATGGAAAATGTTTTTGTCGCATCGCAAAGGATTGAAAGCACCCATTAAAAAAGAGTCATATGCTTTGATCTTAAAGAAATTCCAAA
>JAADJA010000152.1 GCA_013151015.1 Chlorobiota bacterium | reverse complement strand
TTTTCTTGCGCCCTTTCAGGGCTTGTCACATAATTGCCGTTTCAAGGGGCGTTGCCCCTTGTTGGTGTTTTGGCCCCCTTGGGGCCCTTGGACCTGAATTAAATAATTGTTAATGAAAAAAATACTATGGAAAGCCCTTTCCCGTGAAAACAGAAATTACAGTCACGGCGCCCATCGTTTTTGATCTATCCATTTGCCCCTATTGCTAAAAGAGGGAGGATTTGGAAATTTGTCGTACACCCTTCGGCGTTCTTGTTTTCTATTTCATTTGTAGGCAACAAATCAAATTGTTTGGTTGCTTAATGGTAATTAAATCTAATTCTGTTTAGTCCCATTGCTTTCAACTTAGGATTTTTAGTACTTTTGATTTCTATAAATAATGATAAATTCAAGAAAAATATGGGCAAACAAATAATGATTCTGGTTCTGTTGTTAAACATGGTTTTTATTTCAATGGCTCAGATAGAAAATGAGAACGGGGTGATAACACTTTATGATGGTCAGGCTTATCCTGGTCATGTTTTTTATTACGGGAGTAAATCAGATATGGTCATTCTTTATGACAGTACGGAAAAAAAGATAGAATTTTTTCCAGGACAAATTGATTATATAAATCTGGAAAGTGGAAGGAAGTTCGTGTCCAGGCATTATTTGGATATACAGGATTCCACATGGTTTATCTTGCAGTCCCTTATTGAATCGGATAATATTAGTTTATATATGCTAAATAATGAAGAGAACAAAAACTATTTCTTTGTACAAAAAAATGATGTGCTTTATAAACTTGAAAACAATGAAACGATTATTACCGTAGATCAAAAGAAGTATAAAAAGAATGATAATAAATACATTGGGGTATTGCACATTTTAATGGAGGACCGTCCAGAATTCAAGAAACAAATTAATCAGACAAAATATAGTTACAAGGGATTGTCAAAACTCATAATCGAATACAATAATGGAAATATATCCTATTTCTGGGATCCAAAAATAAAAACCGGGAATAACTGGATTGCAATTGCACAATATAGCCACTATGGAACTTATTACGGCCAGGCGACTGTTTCAGCTTCTTTTGGTACAGGATTTGGCCTGCAACAATATTTTAAGGATTACGGAGGTAGTTGGTTTAAGTATGCACTTTTTTATTCGGAGTACTATCTGGATACCGAGGATATGGTTTTCTATAACCTCGCACTAACTTATGGTTTTGATTTCGTAAAGACACGCACGTTTTTAATGTATGGCAGCTTTCACATTTTGGATATTGGATATGTTGAGATTTCCTACACCAATACAGCTTCGGAAGACAACAAATTTACTTTGGCACCGAGGTTTAGCCCAGGTATTGGTTTTGAATACAGGCCCATTAGCCGATTCTCGGTTTATACAGAAATAAATAACCTAATGCAATTTAAATATATCCCAAATAGTTTTAGCTTCGGGTTGAAATATGATTTTGGCAAGAATGCCTGGTAATAAGAGGTTTTCATCGTTGTTAATGCTTGGTTCGCCCTATCTCTTTTGATTTACAAACTCCGAAAAGCCATAAAATAAAAAAAGGGGCAATGTTAGACACTGCCCCTCAAACGAATTCAATGAGAAAACTATTGAATCATAATCTTCCTTATCAATTCAGATACTGAAGATTTTATCTTAATGAAATAAACCCCTTTTTCCTGGTTGCTTAAATCAACTTGGAGCTTCTCGTTATTATTGATTTCAGAGGTGCTTTGATAAACCACCTGGTCCAGCACATTGATTACAAGGATTTTGTATTTCCCGTTTTGTCCGGTAATGGAAACCGTGAAGGTTCCATTTGAGGGATTTGGAAAGACTTTGAAATCACCTGCGGATAAAGTTGTTATCCCGGTAAATACGAAATAGACCGCATTGGATTGCCCCGAGACACAACCGGAACCATTCGTGACAATGGCATAATAGTAATCCGTTTCCGTGGGATAAAAATCCTGTCCGGTTGCACCATCAATGGCACCATCGGAACCGTACCATTGGTTCCCCGTTTCCACATTGGATGAAACGTGGTCTCCCTGCAAGGTAACAACAGGTGTTGCCGGTGTAGGGTTCACGGTAATGGTAACATCGTCCGAAACGGAAGAGCTTTCATCGGTAACCGTTACGGTATAAGTGGTGGTTTCAAAGGGGGTTGCCACCGGGTTTGAAATAGTAGGGTCGTTAAGCCCGGATGTGGGTTCCCACGCATAAATATAGGTCCCGCTCCCTCCGGTGGCATAAGCCATCAACTGCGAAGTTTCGCCCGCACAAATAATGGAAGGATTCCCAGAAGCATTAACGCTTAATGGGTTAGCCGCTCCTGAACCTCCCGGGAACACGATGTAATCGACCCAGGCTTTGTCAGATCCATTTGAAACACTTCCATCTTTCCCGTATGCCCATTTGAAGGTATGGTCCCCGGAAGTAACGGCATAAGTTTCTTCGCCCCAGCTTACCTCCCCGGCCCATTCCCCTTTTTGAACCCCATCCATGTAAAAGCGGAGGTAGTCGTAACCAGCCTCGGAAGAAACTTTACGAAAAAAGGAAATTTCATCATCGGCAAGCACGTTCATTGCTATGCTAAGTTCGGAAAGCTGTCCATCGGAAATTGTCCCCGATTGTGCGCAATATGTACCCTCGTAAGGGTTTTGATTTGTTATTTGCCAGTCGGCATTTCCACCGAAATCCCATGAAAATGCAGAAAAATCACCTGTTTCAAAATCCTCAACAATGAAACCTACTATCAGGTAAAAAACATTTTGGGTTGTGTAATCACCGGAGGACAGAATATCCAGAAGATCGATCCCGGTACCAATGGGTGTGGCTGCATCCACTTCAATCGTGAAACTTGCCTGTTTGGACTGCCCGGCATCCAGGGTTCCCAAATCAACATTGGAAGTCAATAAGTTGACATATGTGCTATTTGAACTCAATGCTCCCGAAACATTGTCGCAGGCACAATGGCCCAGGTTTGAAGACTGGATAATTACGTCCACGGTTTCGCCCGGATCAAGGATACCATCACCGTTTCCCTGGCTATCGTCAATAATCAGATTGCCAATCACCAATTCGGGTGCGTTCATGGTAATTTGAAAAGTAGAGGTCCATGTTTCCCCTCCTTCAATTTGAAGATCAAAGCTTACAATGTGCTGGTCGGGGATATTGGAGCCAATATCAAATGAAAAAGCATCCGTAAGGTTAATAGTGGTATTTCCTGCAATAGAAGCCAGTGATTCAAAACCATCCGTAATTGTTATATTGTTGTCTAATGAAGTCAAAGTAATCTGCAAGTCAGAGGTGGTTTGTGTTCCCACATTTTCAATTTCGACAGAAAGGGAAATTGTTTCCCCAAAATCGGGTTCACCATTGTTGTTTCCCGCTGCATCGTTTATTTCAAACGAATTGTAAACCACATAGGCTCCATCATTGGGGACAACCGTGATGTCATAGGTAGTTGGCAGGCAATTATAGCCGGAAACAATGAGTTGTGCATCGCCTACATTTTCGAATACCGGGTCAAAATCAATTTGGGCTGTCCCGCTTGCGTTTGTAAGCCCGGTCCCGTAAATCATACCATCTTTGATTACGGTACAGGTGAAATTTTCCATGGCAGCACCATTGGACATAACCGTAACATTTGTTGATGATACACCGATTGGGATAGCCGATTCGTAAGTTGTGTTTATGGAAATGGGTTCATCCGTTAAAACGCTGAGGGCCGCATCCCCAAGGATATTGATATCGTAAAAATTCCAACGTAAAGCTCCTTCTTCCCATTGTCCCGGGGCGGTGACCCAGGGAGCGGTTTGAATTTTGGCCTCGGCAAAAGCAGCACCAAGATGGTTCAATTTTTCGTGGTAAAGGGCATCCACCATTTCGCGGTGGAGGTGAGCCGCCGGTCCTTCGGTCTGGCCTTCGTTGAACCAGCCATATCTGGAATTTCCGATAACTGCCACGGCAAAATTCTCAATAGTGACCATTTTTTCAAGGATGCAATCATTGTAATCGAAAGAACCACAGTCGCAGCCATGGGTTTGGAGGAATGTGTAATTGTGGTCAATACCATTGGCTCCTGAAAAATTTGAGTTGGTGATGTCCGAAATGGACAAATGTGCCACATAGGTTTGGTTGGCATGGCCCACGTGATGCACAAATTGTTTTCCCGAATTGATTTTTGCGATCAACGTGTTGCCGCTCCATGACTGGTCAAATTCATACAAGGTTTCGATATTATTGCTTTCGGGGATTCCGATTGTTGTATATCCATTGTCATCGTGTGTGCCAATCAGTAAGTCGAGGTAATCTTTTCCCCAGGTATCGGGGCCCGAATAAAGGTTTTCCCCCGCTAACAGTGGACTGGTAAATTCACCCAATACCGGGCTGTCCTGATAGGAAATGGATTTGTGCTTTAAGTTATTGAGTTCGGTAATATTGCTGAAAGGGAAACGGGAAACGGCAATATCAGGTAACAGATCGTCTTCGCCGGGCTCTCCCCATTTGTTGTCATTGTCGTCGTTCCAGGTTCCATCGAGGCCCGAATAGTATAAGTCGGCCGGGATTCCGTTATCGGTATATCCCCCGCCCGATTGCACATAGCAATAAAAACCTCGGTAGGGGATATATTCCACATCGCCGCCAAGGATCACATAATCAACATTGTGTTGCTGGTATTCCTGGATGATGTAATTCCTGATTTTTTCCTGGACATCCTGCCCTGTAACGTTGGCAATGATATATTCCTTGGTCACGACTTCTGTTTTTATCCCGCGTACCAGATATAGGTCGATCAAATCCTGAAAATCGTTTTCAAATTGGGAAGGTGTGATAATCATCAATTCATAATCGTCCGCATTGAATTTGCTTTCGGGGTACATCAAAACCCCTTCAGGGTTCTGTGCGAGGTTTTTTACCTTTTGGATTTTTTTGGGCGATGTTTTCAGGTTTAAAAACGCTTTTTGGGCAATTGCACCGGGCTTGCTTTTTATTTTGACTGTTACCGATTGATAATAGGAAAGGCTCCCCGTAACTGGATTGTACTTTACAGGTGTGAAAGTGGAAAGCGCAAACCCAAAACCGTTCAGGAATTCGGTGGTGACAGTCCCGTTTACTTTTTTGGGATAGGATATATCCGTTGCGTAAATTTTCTCATTTTTCACAAAGGCAAAAGGCCCGTCTTCAGAAAGGGGATGGGAAGGTTGCTGCGGGGAAATTTTATAAAAGCCCGGGATCTGGATTTCGTTTTCACAAATAAATTCAAAACTGCTGACCGATTCCCCCGGAGGCAAAATAAGGCTTACTGCATGGTAGGGCAATGAAGGTTCCCCCGGAACCCCGTTCAGGAAAGTATTTTCAAAAGTGATTTGAACGGCTTCTTTGGATTTGGATAATTGAGGGTTTGAAAAATGAAAGGTTTTTTCAATTGTTCCCGCGAACAAACTGGCACTTACCATAATAATGGCAATAAGCGATAGGTTTTTTTTCATAATAATTTCGATTTCTTTAAGAGTTGTTTTTTAATAAAAGCAAGACATTGCGTTTGTTTAAAAAGTTGCCTGATTTTATGTTGAAAGTATGGGAAATGAGAACTCTGGTCAGTGATGAATAAAAATCCTACCTTTGAAACTGAATCAGGCTTTCAAACAAAACGCTTGTGAAGCAAAACAGAAACATTTGTCTTATGAAAAGCATATTAATGTTACTTGTGTTTTCCCCGGTTTTTTTGTTTTCACAAAACAATGATTTCAATGACCTTAACCCCAGGCGGAATTCGGTTTATCTGGAGTTTTTAGGGAATAGCCCTACTTCATTTTCTTTGAATTATGAACGCATCTTGACCGATTCCTATAACGAGTATGCTAGTAAATTGAGAAAAGATCATGTGGCGCTAAGACTGGGTTTTGGCTATTTCCCTGTGAACGATAACTGGAAGGATTTTGCAATACCTTTTGAGTTGTTGTTGGTTTTTGGCAGTAAAAGGCATCATTTTGAAATGGGCCTTGGGGCAACGTCACATTTTGAGGTTACAACAAGCAAGGATTATAATGGTGAAATGGAGGTACAGACTGATTTTTCGGTTATTTTGTTTTCAAGGTTAGGTTACAGATATACAGGCCCAAAAGGATTTATGTTCAGGTTGGGATATACACCCATGATTTATGAATTTTTTGATGTCCATGTGATTGACCACCCATTTCAATTGTGGGGCGGTGTAAGTATGGGTTATTCGTTTTAAGGACCAGTATAAAAACGAAAAAGCCCCGCACTTGTGCGGGGCTTTTAGGCCAATTAATTTCAGTGGGTTATTTCTGGATAACCACCTTTTTGTTGATGAGGATATTCTCACCTTCGATGTGCATATAATACACCCCGGCTTCGGCATCCAAATCAATTGTTTTGCTCAAGTTACCGTTCACTTCCAGTATTCCCGATCGGTAAACTACTTTGCCAAGGGCATTGTAAACCTTCACGGTCACATCATTGTTAAAACCGTTCAGTTCAAAAGTAAATGAACCGCTGTTCGGGTTCGGGTAAATTTTCAGGTTGTTTTCGTTGATATTGTCGGCAATGCCCGTACAAATAGAACATTCCACATCAAATGCTTCAGAGAGTTCACTATCGCCACAATCGTTCATGGCCTTAACCTGTATGGTAACCATTCCCGTGTAGTTTTCCGTCCATTCAATCGTCCCCGTTGTGCCCGTTCCTGTGAATGTTCCTGCATCTTCTGGCATAACGCTCCATTCGTACAGGTCGGCGCCCGTAACATTTGAAATAGTATATTCACTGAACAGCCCATAATTGGTACAGGCCAATTCTTCACCGGCTGGCATTTCCGGGGAAGCAGGAACTGTACCGACGGTAATATAATCAGCTTTTGAAATGGTGCTGCTGTTTGTGCCGTCAGATACTTCCAATGTAACATCAAAAACGCCTTCGGTGGAATAAGTTACCGTTGGGTTTTGTTCCGTGGAGGTTTCAGGTGTCCCCCCTTCAAAAACCCAGTTCCAGGAAGTGGGCGTACCGAAAGTAAGGTCGTTGAAAACAACATCGCCATCCACACAAATATCTATTTCGTCTGCCATAAAATCTGCATTCAGGGCACCGCCCTGCATCAAACCAAAGAACACCAGGTATTGGTGCATGAGCTCTTCACGTGTGGAAGGGAAGGTTCCATCGTCCAATCCACCAAATTCATGGGCCGTCCCGATTGTTTTATAAGTCCCTGCATCATAGGCAACGCCTGTCCCGTATGCAGGGGATTGGTTTTTCAGAATGGTGAAAGCATTGCCGATGGGCTCCAGGTGGTCCATATAACTATTGGCCCCCGAATAGTTGAAAGACATCCCTTCGGTGAAAGTCCCTGTCTGTCCCTGGACTGTTCCCATGTCGCTCGTGCCATCGGTAGTCCCATTGATATTGAACATGGCATGGGCAGCAGTTTGGCTGTCATATGCCCATGTATCACCACCTTCCATGTACAATGCACCTCCGTTGTTCAAATAAGCAGCGAGCAAATCACCTTCGGAATTGGATAAGACATGACCTGGGAAGATGCCGAGATTAACAAAAACGGAAGAATATAAATTCAAATCAGCAGGGAAAGCCGTGAGGGTTTCATAGGAAATCTCCGTGACGTCCAATGCCTGTTCCATTTTTGTTGCAGAAGACCCACTTTCGAGGTTAAGGATAAGAACCGGGATTTGCCCAACTACAATGGTGAACATTCCCGAACCGGCAATGCCCATATCGGCTGCCACATCGAAATCAAAATCGGCTATATGCCCCGCAGGTGTACCCTCATCTGCTGAAACACTGAAAATGCCTCCGGTATTTCCTCCGGCAGCCAGGTCTCCGTAAGGCACTTCACTTGTGTTGATGGTAATATTGGCATCGCTTGACAACAGATTGGCCAGGAGGTTGAAAGCTTCAGAGCTACCTGAGTTTTCGCAGTTCACCAGGATGTCAACCGTTTCCCCCGGATCGAGTTTACCGTTGTTGTTCCCTGTTGGGTCGCTGATTTGGAAATCAACATACTCCAAAACAGGTGCATGGCCAATAATGGAAATATAACTTAACCATGTTTCACTTCCGTTTGTGGCACTCACTTCAAAAACAACATTGTGCATATCAGGGATATCTTCGGCCACATCATATGCAAATCCATCCTCAACCATTGCAGTTGCGTCAGGGGCAATGTTTCCGTAAGCTTCGGTACCATCGGTAATTGTGATGTATTCGTCTTCTGAACCAATTGTTACCACAACATTGTCAGCTTGCTCAACACCCACATTCTTTACGGTAATGCTCAATAAGTTTGATTCGCCGTAATCCATCATACCGTCACCGTTTCCACCCACTTCATCATTGATCGTGAAATCATCTTTTACAACATAGGGTCCGCTTGGGGGAATTACATCCACAACGGCTGTATAACGATAATAGTTTTGTTTTGTAATGGTAACGATTACCTGGTCGGGAGGAATCTGTCCTGGGATCAATATGGAAACAGGGGCGCCTGTAGCTTCGGCAGTTCCAATGATTTCCCCATTAACTGTAAGGGCGATAAATGCGCCTTCGTTGGCCGAAACATCAAATGAAGTTACCCCGGCATATAAAATCGGGTTATGGCTTACGGCCAGGTCCTGGGGCACTTCAGAATAAACAGTGGTAAAAGCATCTCCGTGCATGTGGAAAAGGTTATAGGTTACCTCCTTGTTGTCCACATTGTAAGGCCATGAGGATTGTTGTAAAAAGTATTTACCGGCTGCATTTCCAAAAGCGGGCATTACATCCCTTGAATCAGGCGTTGTTCCATAATCAGGGAGGAAATCGGGCCATTGGTTATCATAAGCTCCCCAAACATAAGTGTCATTTACAAAAGAATAAGAAACCTCGGAAGCAGCAATAAGTCCAAGTGCACCTGAATTTTCGCCACCCGAAGTATAACGGTGGAATTTCTCGGCAAAACATTCGCCCGAAATATTGTATTTTCCCGTAAGGCAATTGATCGACCAGATGAAAGTAAGGTCTGTATTGTTCAGGCTGTTGATGTTCGAGCTTTGGAACGAAGGCTCTCCCCAACCTGTTTCAGAACCATGGTCGCGGTGTTGGAGGATAAAAGCGCCATCGTTGATGCCGTTCACCACATCCTGTGCACTTCCGTTCCATGTACAGTTTACCTCTGAAGGTGAGGCAGGGATATAACCCAATCCATTGGGGCCAAATACGTTCAATACGGTTCCTGTGTTTGTGGCAGTTGACCAGGGATCGGAATTTGGGTTTCCCGAATATGTTTTATTGATACGATTTGGGCTTTTCCCCAATTCGTTTTCCCAGAAACCGGCAACGGATTCGGAACATATCTGGAACCATCTTTCCGTTTGAAAACCAAGGGCCGTAATGGGATGGTCGTAAAAATCGGCACTTGTTGGAGGTGTGCGTTCATAGTTCAGGAACTTTGTAACCATCACTTCCAGTTGTCCGGCATTTTGTGCGGTCATGCGTGCAAATACGATATCGGGCATGTCATTGCCACTTACATCAGCAAGGATATTGTCAGAAACACAATAGCTGTTCCAGATAGGTGAGGTGATGCTATTGGCGGCATTGCTTCCATAATCCCCGAGCAGAAGGACGGCAGAAGGGACAATGTCCCAGGAAGCATAGGCATCGTTGATATAGTTTTCGAGGATGGAAGGTGTGTTTCCCCCCACATCGCCCAAAGTAACCACATCGGTCAGGATTCCTTGAAGTGTGCGGAATACCTTGATCGAATCTGCCCATTGCTGGAAAATAGCATCGGTAGGCGTGATGATCAAATAATCGCAACCCGTGGCTTTTGTTCCGATATTTTGATTGTAATCAACTTCAGGAAGTGAAGCATGGTTCAGGAACATATCGTTCATCAATGGGTCCCAAAAACGGCTGCGCAAGCGGTCTTCACCAAAATGATTTGAGCCCCCTTCAAAAGCAACTTCGATTTTCACGTCCCTGTAAACCTTCAGTTCTTTGGTCACCGGATTGTATTGAAATGGTGTGATACCGAGCATTACGGCATCAACTCCCCTGATTTGCGTAACTTTTGACAATTGAAAAGGCTCTGCCGGATAGAAAGCATCTTTTTGGTATATGGATGCGTTTTTTGCAAATTCCAACGGGCCATCTTCGGTATCCCAGGGAATACGTGGTGCAGGGGACATTTCAATATCCTTGAATGTTTCTGTCCTGAACGAAATGATTTTCAGGATGGCTTTTGCACCTTCAGGAACGGCAAGGTATCTTCCGTTTCCCGGTAAATTGGGTGCGCCTTCATTATTGGGCAACAGAACGCCCGGCAAGCTGATAACATCCATTGATTCACCATTAATCAGGCTTTTTGACATATCAAAATTGCGGATCGAAAAGTTGATTTCAACGCCGCTTGATTTTTGGCTCGTTACCGAAAAGCCTTCGTTTCCCCAACTGTCGTTGTAGGAGATGTTTTCGGCAATGCCCATAGTTGCCGACATGAGTAAGCCGGCAAAAAGGAAAAGTGCCAGTTTTTGGATTTGTTTTTTCATAATCATAATAAGTGGTTTGTTAAATGAATAATTCTCTGTGTTTATTTAATTATTAGCTTTTTCCTTGAATGATAATTATTTGCATCAATTATGACAAAATATACTCCCGGTTTCAAGTTTTCCAGGGATAACTGAATTTGTGAATTTGCGATATCCGGGTTCTTGTCAAAATAAATTGTTTTCCCCAATGAATTGATGATCCTTAAACCGGAAACCTGTGTTAAACGATTATCTGTTTTAATGGTGAATATGCCGTTGTTTGGATTAGGATAAATTTCAGTGATCATGTTTTGGTATTCTTCAATTCCTTCGCAAAACCAGCAGGCCACATCAATACTTTCGGAAAAACCGCTTTCGCCGCAATCGTTCATGGCTTTTGTGCTGATGGTAGCTGTTCCTTCCCATCCAAAAACCCATTCAACAGAGCCCGTTGTTCCAGTCCCGGAAATCACCCCTGCTTCAGAAGGGGAAAGGGCCCATTCGTAGGAGCCGGCATTTGGAACAGAAGGAACCGAGTAATCCGAGATGCTTGTATAGTTTGTACAAACGAAATCTTCACCCTCGGGCATTTCCGGTGTGTCCGGTGTCGTGCTTACATGGATATAATCGGCCTTTGTAACCGTCGTGCTGTTTGTCCCGTCCGAAACTTCCAGCGTAACGTCATAACTTCCGGCAATATCATAAACCACGCTTGGGTTTTGTTCTGTGGAAGTTTCGGGCGTCCCCCCTTCAAAAATCCATGACCATGAAGTTGGCATTCCCGTAGAATTATCGGTAAACGAAACTTCATCATTTAAGCAAATATCCGTTGCATCTGCTAAGAAATCCGCAATCAAAGCATCTCCCTGCATCAGGCCAAAAAATAGTAGATACTGGTGCATCAATTCTTCTTTTGTAGATGGGAAAGCCGCATCGTCCAACCCGCCAAATTCATGGGAAGCGCCAATGGTTTTGTATGTTGCAGTTTCATAGGCAATCGCAGTTCCATATGAAGGGGATTGGTTCTTCAGGATGGTAAAAGCTTCTCCAATGGGTTCAAGATGGTCCATATAACTGTTGGCCCCCGAATAGTTGAAAGACATCCCTTCGGTAAAAGTGGTGGTTTGTCCCTGAACCGTTCCCATATCGCTTGTGCCGTCGTTCGTTCCGTTGATGTTGAACATGACATGGGCAGCAGTTTGGCTGTCATATGCCCATGTGTCGCCACCTTCCATGTACAATGCACCTCCATTGTTAAGGTAATCGGCAAGGAGATCGCCCTCCGAAGCGGTGAGAACATGTCCCGGATATATCCCAAGGTTGACGAAAATGGAAGAGTAAATACTTAGATTGGCAGGAAAGCTTGTTACATAATCGGAAGATAGTCCATTTGCCGCAACGGCATCCTGCATTTCGGTACCACTTCCCTGATTGGGATCGAGGTCAAGGATCAGCACAGGTACCTGGCCTACCATGAAGTTCATGGTGAAATCCGTTGTGTAACTTCCGCTGTTAGATGTTATGTTAAGATCAATTGTAACAGGCTGTCCGGTGGGTGTATTTTCATCGGCAGTTATCGTAAATGTCCCAATGGCCGTTTCCCCAACAGCAATATTCCCCATCGTAACATTTCCATTGTCAATGCTTATCCATGTGGATGTGGTGGAAATCATTCCATCGGTATTCTCCGCCAGCATATCCCCATTATTTTTAATGACAACATTCAGGTCAACGGTTTCCCCTGGGTCAATTTTACCGTTGTTGTTCCCAGTGTTGTCGTCCACTTCATAATCGAGCAAAACAATGTAAACACCTGAAACGGGTTCCAAAGCCTCGATGGCATCCAGGTCGAAACCTGCATCGGCCACATTTCCGGAACCATCGCCATCATCCACTATTTTTATAAATTGTGTTTCGGGAAGTCCCGATAAACCCAAATCAAAATCAGCGGTGCCTGTCCCTGTTCCCATGCTGAGCCAGGGGCCGTCGATGCTTTCGCCGGCATAAAGGCTGTATCCTTCTGAAGAAGAACTTCCTTCGTGTACACGAATGTCGGGGCCTGCACCATCGGCTATCGGGATCTGCATATCGAGGATGCACCACCCACTTTTCCCGATGGAATAGTAAATATTGTCGGGCGGGCCAATCACCGCTTTTGTGTTTCCTTCATCAGCTTCATTATTGCCCGCTATTTGCGAAGCGGAAAATTTATACACATATTGTCCATCGAGTGGTTGAAGCTGGAAATCTGTTGTAGTCGCATTGTTTGAAGTTACAACTATATTATCAATGATCTGTGTTTCATATCCATTGGCAACCACCTTTATGGAATAAGTTCCCGGAAGGATATATTTATGGTAATCCCCTGCCGTCGGGTCAGAAAAGCAAGGCATATAATTATCAACAAAAACCACTGCCGTAATCGGATCCCCGGTATTGGCATCTGTAATTTCCCCCTGAACACCATAGCCTGAATATTCGATCATGTCCAGCATGGAAGGATAATTATAATTGTAATACATCATGATTTGCGAAGCAGGTGGTTGCTTGCTGTTAGAAATCTCCATGGACCAGGATATGGAACCCTGAATACCGTAATTGGAATCTTTGGTACTGCCGTTAATTGGGTACATCCCTGTGTTTCCCTGTCCATAATCAAGATTGGCATAACCGGATACATTGGAGTAAACCCCTGCAAGTTGATTGATATGGTTCCAATCGGGAGGCGAACTGGAACGATAGCTCCAGGGCAAAGAAATATATTCGGTCCCGCTATGGTAGGTGGTGTGCACCACAAATTGATTGTTGTACATACAAGTGCGCAAAGCCTTGGATTCAGGTTGTGACCAAGATCCGGTGCTTCCTCCTTCACCGTCCCACATATAGGCCCAGTCGCGGTTCAAATCAACATTATTACTATTTCTTCGAGTCAAATTAACCCTTCCCCAGGGGTTTACCATCAGGTAAAGCCAGATTTCACGGTTATCCACTAATGTGGTTATATCCGGGTTGTTCCCATATTGCAGACAAAGGTCGCGGGCAAAACGGATTACATTCTCCGCCCCACCTATTTCGTCCCCATGGATACCACCATCGAACAAAACTTCTGCTTCGGGTTCATCCGTTTGAACGTTATCGCTTATTTTAAGAGCTGTCAGTTCATATTGCCCACTTGCATCCGTTCCAAAAACATAGCGTTTGCAAATGGCTGGGAAATGGGTTTCGAGGCTGTCGGCCAATTCGATTATATCATCATAGGAATGGTATGCGTCTTTTGTTAGCCAAAAATTCTCATAATGGTCATTCAGGTTTTTGATTTCTATTTCAAGAGAGAGACCTGCAGCTTCAACAAGTTTGAGTTCTTTGGGTATAAGCCAGGCGGTTATTTCATTCAAGCCAGGGTTACCAACCTCATAATTCAATTTCAAACTATTTATTATTGCAATATCCTGTGGGCTGGCGATTTCAATTTTTACCTGCATTTCGCTATGGCGCCAGCCATCGGCAAAAGATTGTAAAAAGCTAAAAACAATTAAAGAGGAGAGTAAAAGATTCTTCATGGGCAAATAATCAATTGAAATTGTTTTTGTATTGATACAAAAAGACATTGGGACGGGAAAAAAGGTTGTACAAATAGAATGGTTCTAAATAAGCAATGAATGGCTGTTGTGTTTAGGGTTTTTGTCAACCCTTTCAGTAGTTTTGACGTAGTAAATAAATTGGCAGTGGTTTGAACAAGTTGATTATTGTGGCCGCCTTAAAACAAAGTTGATAATAAGGGATACAAACCCAGGATAGCGGGGCAAATAGTTTTTTAACAGCATTGGATTTGCCTTTTCTTGTTGGTGACAACACCAACAAAGGGCATGGGTTCTCGATAAAATAGTATTGAAATGAAAAAAACACTCTTGGTTTTAATTCTTGTTTCATTCCTTTCTCTTTATGGACAGGAAAAAAAAGCAGTACAAAAAGACAATTTATATTCTGTTTATATGGAAACGCCCCTTTTCTTTTCTGCTTTTGGGGAAGGGGATATGCTTTTTACTGCGAATTTTGATTTTTTTCTTAGCCCAAACCATAAGTCTTTGCTTTCCTTTGGTTATGGAAGGCTTTTTTCAATGGAAGACTGGAATTATTCAGATATGGTCTTAACCTCGGGTTTTACCAGACTGATAGGCGGGAAAAACCATTACCTTGAAGTTGGCGGTAATTTGGCATATCTCGTAGGGGATATAATGGTTGGCTTTCGGTTTGGCTACCGTGGTGTGTTTTGGAAAAGGATATTGGTGAGAGTGGCTTATACACCCGGGTTTTTACTCTTTTCGGGAAATGATATCATTGGCCCAATTGATCGTACTTTGTCAGTAAGTATAGGTTACAGGTTTGGAAAGGATATTTCAAAACAAGTTTGGGACACAAAGTACCGTTGGCTTTCGAACCTGCAATTGGATTGGCAATTTGCATTAAGCCCAGACAATGTAAACGGAGGGGTTTACAGGTCGTTTTCTTTGGAGTTTTTGGTAATGGGTTTTGAAAAACTTTCGTTAATGTCGTGGCTTGGTTATGTTAATGGTGACTATGGGTTCACAGATTACCCCGTTGAGGGCCTGCCATTTGGTTTCCGGGCAAATTTTGGGAAAAGAAAGCACTTCCTTGAAACGGGGATTGGTTGTACGTGGTTTCCCATTAATGGAAACCTCAGTGGCAATTATTATAAATTGCAGTTTGAGGCCGGTGGCCGTGTCAATCTTGGCAAACGGTTTTTAATACGTCTTGCATACACGCCCTATTGGTGGCTGGCCGACAATGAGGGCAGGGAACATGTTGAACCTGGGTTTGTTAACAGTGTTTCCCTGGGATTTGGTTACCGGTTTCATTAGGCCCTGGGATTTATCAAAACGCCACTTATGTGAATCAAGGGTTTGAAACCCTATGGCCAGTTAATAGAACCGCATTGAAAGTAGGGTTTATTTCAACAATCCCTCCATCTTCTCCATCAATCCAGGGATATTTATGGGTTTTGAAATATAATCATCACAGCCGGCTTTTATGCAGATTTCCTTTTCGCCCGAAAGGGCGTAGGCAGTTTGTGCGATTATCGGGGTTTGGGGCTTTGATAGTTTTATCAACCTTGTGGCCTCCAGTCCGTCCATTTCGGGCAATTGGATATCCATCAGGATAATATCGAATGAATTTGTTTTGCAATGGTTCACGGCCTCCAGCCCTGAAACCGCCCTTGTAATCCGTATCCCGGTATTTTTGAACACCTTTTCAAAAAACAAAAAGCCCTGATCGTCATCTTCAACAATGAGCAGGTTCTTGTCTTGCCATTTGAAGTTCTTTTTCAATGGATTATTGATTTTGGTTTTTGGGCTTGTAAAATATTTTGATGTGTTTTCTTCCCTTTTGGGAAGCGTAAAAGTGAAGGTGGAGCCTTTTCCCCTTTCGGAAATGACATTTATATCCCCCCCGAGCAACTCCACTATTTTTTTGGTAATTGCAAGTCCCAATCCGGTGCCACCGTACAATCGCGTATTGGAATCGTTTGCCTGTCTGAAACTGTTGAAAATGATATCCTGTTTGTCTTTTTCTATCCCAATGCCCGTGTCGGATACATAGAATTCAAAAACGCTATTGCCCTTGTCTTTTCCAATTTTGAACCCAAATTCAATGGTTCCCGAATCGGTGAACTTTATGGCATTGTTGAGAAGGTTGGTGAAGATTTGCCTGAACCGTTCGATGTCGGTAAAGATGATGGCTTTTCCCGCATTTTTGGGCCGTTCATAATTTAATACCAGTTTTTCTTCTTTCCCTTTGGTCTTTAGCAGCCCGGAAAAAACATCGTAGAGTTCTGAGAGCACGTTGTCGATGAAATAATCTGATTTGAATACCTTTACCTGTCCGGCCTCAATTTTTGAAATATCGATTATATCGTTGATAAGCGCCAGCAAATCGTTTCCACTGTTTTGGATAAGCTCGATAAAATGGTTTTGTTCGTCGGGTGGGTTCCCGGGTTCCGAAAGCAATTGGGAAAACCCGATTATGGCATTCATTGGCGTTCGGATTTCGTGCGACATATTGGCGAGGAAGGCCGATTTTAAACTGTCGGATTCTTCGGCCTTGTCCCTTGCATCAATTAAATCCTGTTCCATTTCTTTGCGTGCGGTGATGTCTTCCTTTTGTGCGATAAAGTGCGTGATTTTTCCTGTTTCGTCTTTTAAGGGGAAAATGTTTGCCGATTCCCAATACAAATCGCCGTTTTTCTTTTTGTTCATAAACTCGCCGTACCATTCTTTCCCTGAAGTGATGGTGTCCCAGAGCGATTCATAGGTTTCGGGGTCTGTATTGCCCGATTTCAGTATCCTTGGGTTTTTCCCGACAACCTCTTCAATTCCGTAGCCTGTAACTTTACTGAATTTTGGGTTCACATATTCAATGGCCCCGTCCAGGTCGGTAATTACTACGATGACCGGGCTTTGTTCCACCACCCTCGATAGTTTCCGTATTTCCAGGTCGGCTTTTTCCCTTTCGGTAATATCGCGCAAAACACCTTCAATTTCCACCGGGTTGTGTTTATTATCGAAATTGATCCTGGCCGAAAAAGAACAATGAACAAATCCCCCATCTTTTGTTTTTAAACGGGTATTGAAATCCTTTATCTCTTTGTTTTCCACAAACGCATTTTTGATGTTTGCCCAATCATCATCGGAATAATAAAACTGCGACGAATGCTTCCCAATTACCTCTTTGACCGAAAAGCCCGTGATTTTTTCAACCGAAGGACTGATTTCTTTTACAATACCACCAATGGCTGATTTGAAATAAATATCGGGGAAGGCGTGGTAAATGTCCCTGAATTTTTTTTCTTGATCGATCAGTTTGTCCTGTTCTTCTTTTTGCTTGGTGATGTCCCTTGCAAAACATAATATGGCCGGTAGCCCGTTTGGGAGCTCAATTCGTTTTTCGTGTAGCTCGGTATAAACAATGGAACCGTTTTTATTGATGCTTTTCTTCACATGTTTTAGTATCTTGCCATTGAGTATCGCTGCTATGTTTTCTTCCACTTCCTTTTTGTTTTCGGGATGGGCCAAAATGGAAACATGCTGCCCGATCAATTCTTCAAGTTTATACCCGACCGATTTACAATAGGCTGGGTTTGCATCCATGATCACCCCATCCTGGTTTTCCATAACAATTCCCACGGGTGCCATTTGAAAGAGAACTTTGTATTGTTCTTCGCGGTGTTTCAGGGTCTTTTCGGAAATTTTCTTGTTCGTTATATCAATGGTATATTCGATAATTTGTTTCAATTGATGGTTTTCATCAAATATGGGGAAAGCATTGACTTCATAAAAACGTATTTTGCCGGCCTTGTCCAAATGCTGGTGCTCAACTGAAAAGGGTTTTCCTGTTTTCCTTATTTCGGTAATGGGGCAAGTTTCGTTTTTCTTGTGGCAAGGCGCATCATTGTTATGGATGAGGGCAAAACAGGTGTTTTCTCTTTCACCCTTTGTTTTGGTGGCTGCCGAATTGGCTATTTCAATCGTATAGTCATCCACATTGATGACATAAAACGGGTGCGTAAGCGATTCGATTATGCTGTGAAGGAACTGGTTTTTCTTTTGTACGCTTTTTTCTGCGTACTTCAGGTTACTGATATCTTCAATGATGCCATCGTAATACAACCCCTTGCCTTTATTGCCTTTTATCAGGACCGTTGAGATTTTTCCGGCAAATTTTGTTTTGTCATTTTTCAGTAAAGCGATTTCCATGTTTTTCACAAAACCTTTTTCTTTTATGGCATCAATGAACTCTTTCCTCCCTTTGGTATCCGCATAAATATCGGCAATGTTCACTTGTAGCAATTCGGCTTTGTCCTTATAGCCCAGCATATTGACCAAGGCGGGGTTGGCTTCAATAAAATGACCATCGGTATCAGTAGTGCTCCGGTAAATGCCAACGTTCAAATTGTTGGTAAGGGTACGGTATTTCTCTTCTTCCGATTTCAGGATGGTTTCAACTTCCTTCCGGGAAGTAATGTCGCGGCAAATAATCAAGATTTCCTTTATGCTTCTGTCGTCGTTGAAAATAAGTTGGGTGTGTTCGTGCACAAAAATAACCGTTCCGTCTTTTTTTATTTTCCTGAATTCCAGCTCGCTTTTGGCTGTTTTGCCTTTAAGTATTTCCCGGATCCTGCTTTTTACATAATCCAAATCATCTTTGTGCACCACCTTCCAAACGGATTGACCGATAAGCTCTTCCCCGGAATACCCCAGGTTGTTGGCGCCGTATGGGTTTACCGAAAGCACTTTCCCTTTGGGGTCTATCGAGAAAAACATATCGGGGGCATTGTCAAAGAATTCGGAATGCTTGTTTTCCGTGGAAGGTTTCTGAACTGCTGAATTTCCCAGTTTTAGCTCTAGTTCCCGAACAAGGCCGAGAAGTTCTTTTTTTGATAAATCAGTAAAATCCATGGCTAAAGAATCAGCAATTTATTTCAAAAAAATCAAAAAAGGCTTTGGGTTTTTTCTTTCAGGGGATAAATATATGAAAAAATGTGGAAAGGCAGGAAATAATCTTTGATAAGATGGAACAAAAGTTTGTCCCGGGAAAATACTATTTGGACCTGCCCCCAAATAAATATTGGGCAATAATTACAAAAATGAGCGTAAATACAGTACTGAAAATGGCCCTTTCCGCCGTATCGAAGAAATTGGAAAAGCGGAAAACCTCAAGGTAAAAGAATGCCAAATGATGGATGAAGATTAAAATAACAGAATAGGTAAGGAACCAAACTATCCCCATGTCCCTGATGTTGGGCTGCATGCCGCTTTCATAATCTTTCCTTGACCCTACGCTCCTTATCACCAGTGGCCTGGAAAAGGCCATCAGGACGGTTGCGGCTGTATGGAGCCCCGGCGTATGCGAAAAAAGATCGATTCCATAGCCCATTGCAAATGCCGAAAAAAGCAGTAGCCATCCCGGGATTTCAAAAGGGAGCAGCAGGATAAAATAGACGTACAGATAAGGGTTGATATAACCACTAAAATTGATGTTGTTCAGTATCAATACCTGAACAGGGACCAATATTAAAAAACGGATGATATTTATCAGCAGGCTATTCCTCATTGTTTACCAAACTATCCAATTGTTCAATTTCGTCTCTCTTAAGGTTCGTGATGATATAGGCATAAAACAGATTATTGTAATCCACCGAATAATCAATGATGGCCGTATTGAATTTATCACCGGGTTTCCGCAGGTATTCTTCCACAATGCCGATTTCTATCCCTTCGGGGAAAACATGGGAATTGCCACTCGTGATAACCGTATCCCCTTTTACCAGGTTTACGTGTGTTGGGATATCGGTGAGCAGGCCTTTTCGGTAATTATTGCCGTCCCAGATCATCCCCCCCATATGCCGGTTCTTTTTTATCCTTGCGCTCACTTTGTTGTTGATGTGCAAAACCGACATCACGGTCGAGTAATTTTCCGAAACTTCAATTACCGTTCCCAGTATCCCTTTGGGCGAAATCACGCCCATTTCTTTTTTTATCCCATGTTTGCTCCCTTTGTCCAGCATCAAATAATTCTTTCTTTTGTTTATGGTGTTGCTGATAACCTTAGCCCCGATAAATTGATAAAGGGAATCTTTTGAATAGGTTTTTCGGATGGAATCCCCCTTTATGTATGAGCTTTCCACAAGGTTCCTCAACATGGCATTTTCTTCCACCAGTTCCGTATTGGCTTTTTTCAGGTGAAAATAAGCATTGATATTATCAAAGGTCGAAAAAATGGAACCCGTAAACTTGTTGGTGGAATTATAAAAAGAAGCCCCCTGATAATTGTTTTGTACAATTAGCGATACTGCAAATATTTCGAGCAACAAAAAAAGAAAGAAGAAATATTGCTTTAGTATATAGGAGAAAAGTTGACGCACTTTTTTATTTTGTTGATATTGTTTTCAATGTGTAAACAATAGGTTCATTGTCCTGTTTAACAACTTGCTTGCAAAGTTACGGTTTTGTATCCGGGTTTGTGGTTTATAATATCTTGCCTACTGTGCCTTCGCAAAGCTATGGTGAAGCAAGGTGGCACTTCAACGGATTTTTTTCTGCCAAAATTTTGAACCTCTGCTTCTGTGATCTTATTTTTGTATGCCTTTAGCACCATCGGTGCGATATTATTATAAGGGTCTTCGATTTACTTAATAAGAAATGTAAATTTGTCAAAGTTTTTCAATGCGATGCCTGTTCCCCTTGCCACGGCCCTCAACGGGTCTTCGGCAACATGTACCGGCAATTTGGTTTTCAGGTGCAGGCGTTTGTCAAGGCCGCGCAGCATGGAACCGCCGCCGGCCAGGTAGATACCGGTCATGAAAATATCGGCAGACAGTTCGGGAGGCGTGAGTTCAAGCGCATGTAAAACGGCAGCTTCTATTTTGCTGATGGACTTATCGAGGCAATGGGCAATTTCGGCATAATTCACCTTGATTTCCTTGGGAATGCCCGTAAGCATGTCCCTTCCATGAACGGCATAGTCGTCGGGAGGGTTGTCAATCTCTGTCATTGCGGCGCCCACCTCCATCTTGATCCTTTCAGCAGTCCGTTCACCAATATTGATATTGTGCTGCTTGCGCATATACTCTTCAATATCGCTGTTGAAATCGTCACCGGCAATACGGATGGATTTATTGTTCACTATCCCGCCCAGGGCAATTACGGCAATTTCGCTGGTGCCACCGCCAATGTCGATTATCATGTTCCCCGTAGGCTCCATCACATCAATACCGATACCGATAGCTGCTGCCATGGGCTCGTGGATCAATTTGACCTCTTTGGCACCGGCTTGCTCGGCTGAGTCTTTTACGGCCCGTTCTTCCACTTCCGTGATTCCCGAAGGGATGCAAATGACCATTTTCAGGCCCGGCATGAACAGGGGCTTTTTTGGCCAAATCATTTTTATCAGTTCCCTGATCATATATTCGGCCGATTGGAAGTCAGCGATTACCCCATCCCGTAAAGGACGGATTGTTTTAATGTTTTCGTGGGTTTTTCCGTGCATCATCATCGCTTTTTTCCCCACGGCGATAATGCGTCCGGTATTTCGTTCCAGGGCAACTATGGAAGGTTCGTCAACCACAACCTTGTCGTTGAAAATTATTACTGTGTTGGCTGTCCCGAGGTCAATTGCTATCTCTTTGGTAAAAAAAGAAAAAAGGCCCATGTTTGTTGGTTATTAGTTTGTTAAAAAAAATATTGTCGCTAATTCAATTATTCGATTGTTTGTTAACAAAAATCAAAAAAATGAATGGTTTTTTCATGACACACCCCCGCTTGCCAAAGTTTTGTACGGCGAGCAGGCCTACCCCTCTCTGAGAGGGGAGTGATGGAATTCGTTTTGTTGATTTTTGCCAAATTCTACCATAGTATTTACAAATGCTTTTAAAACTACAACTTACTTATATTGAATTAAATGAAAACTGTTTCAATGAATGCGGTAAATGTACCAATAAAATACCCTGTTTGTCAATAAAAAACGAGAAACAAATACTTAATGTTTAAAATGCCTTATCCCGGTAAATACCATGCTCATGTTATTATCGTCACAAAACTTTATGGAATCCTTGTCCCTGATGGATCCCCCCGGCTGTATCACCGAAGTGATCCCTGCCGAATGTGCTATCTCAACCGAATCGGCAAATGGGAAAAACGCATCGGAAGCCATCACGGCACCATTCAGGTCAAAACCAAATTCCCCGGCTTTTACAATGGCTTGTTTCAAGGCATCCACCCTTGAAGTTTGCCCCACGCCGCTTGCACACAACTGATTGTTTTTTGCCAGCACTATGGTGTTGGATTTTGTGTGTTTCACAACCTTATTGGCAAAGACCAAATCATTTATCTGCTGGTCAGTGGGAGATAATTTTGTCACGGTTTTCATATCATTTTTCGACTCAATTTTCAAGTCCTTGTCTTGTTCGATCACGCCATTTAACAACGACCGGAATTGCTTCTTTGGGAAACTGTAGGATTTCTTCAGCAAAATTATCCTGTTTTTTTTGGATTTCAGGATTTCGAGTGCTTTTTCGGAATACCCGGGTGCAAGGATGATTTCAAAAAACAGTTTATTGATTTCAACAGCGCTTTCTTCATCAATGCTTTCGTTGGTGATAAGCACACCGCCAAAAGCCGAAACCGGGTCGCCTGCCAGTGCACCTTTCCAGGCATCGATAAGTTTAGGCCGGCTTGCGATCCCACAGGCATTGCTGTGTTTCAAAATGGCAAATGTGGTTTCATTAAATTCTTCGATAAGGTTGATTGCGGCATCCAGATCACCAAGGTTATTGTAAGAGATGGCCTTGCCGTGCAACTGATCGAACACTTCGTTCAACTCACCATAAAACAGCCCTCTTTGATGTGGGTTTTCGCCATAACGCAAAACATTCGATTTGAGGACACTTTGTTTAAAAGCAGTTAGGTTATTGCCATCAAAATACTTAAAGATGGTCGTATCGTAATGCGATGAAACATTGAAAGCCTGCATGGCAAAATACTTTCGGTCTTCCAAATCGGTACTTCCGTTTTTTTTTTTGAGAAGGGAAACCAATTCCCCATATTGGTCCACGGACGGGATTACAACAACATCCTTGAAATTCTTTGCCGCTGCCCGGATAAGTGAAATGCCGCCGATGTCGATTTTTTCGATGATCTCGCTTTCGTTATCGGTACCGGCAACTGTTTTTTCAAAGGGATAGAGATCAACGATTACAAGATCGATTTCCGGGATGTCATATTCCTTCAATTGCCCCACATCGCCGTCATGGCCACGGCGACTTAGAATCCCGCCAAATACCTTTGGATGCAACGTTTTTACACGTCCACCAAGAATGGAAGGGTGGGAGGTAAGGTCTTCCACCTTTTCGGCAGTAATGCCCATTTTGCTGATAAAATCCCATGTTCCCCCGGTCGAGTAAATTGTTACGTTCAAATCATTGAGCAAGCTTACGATTTCATCAAGACCGTCCTTGTGAAAAACTGAAATCAAGGCACTTTGGATACGTTTCATTTTTACAAAAAGCATTAAATATTTGTTTGAAATAAAAGTTTTACAAAGTAACAATTAAAATCATTTATAAGTTGATGGGTATTTTGTTATTTTTACACAATTATTTCGTCTTTTACATCTATGAAGATATTTCTGAAATTATTAAGGGAAAGTTTTGGATTTGCATTCCAATCGGTGATCGTGAACAAGGTACGTACCCTGCTTTCATTGTTGGGTATTACCATCGGGATTTTTTCCGTGATTTCGGTACTTACCATTTTCGATTCCATGGAAATTGCCATCCGCTCCAGTCTTGATGAATTGGGGGAGAATGTTTTGTTTGTCCAGAAATGGCCCTGGGCAATGGGTGGCGATTATCCCTGGTGGAAGTATTTCAGGAGGCCGGAAACTTCATTAAAGGAATTAAGGGAAATAGAGAAACGGAGCATAACGGCAGATGCCAGTTGCTTTATGTTCAAGGTTAGCCGCACGCTCAAATATAAAAACAACAGTATCGAGAACACCAATATTACTGCTGTTTCGCATGATTATTACCGGGTGATGCCCTTTAACCTTTCGGATGGAAGGTACTTTACGGCCCTTGAATCACAAAATGGGCGTAACGTGGCCATCATTGGCGAAAGTATCGCCAAGGAACTTTATGAGGGCCTTGATCCCATTAACCGTGACGTGAAAATATTTGGCAGTAAACTGAAAGTTATCGGCGTAATGAAAAAGGAAGGGGAAAATATGTTCGGGGATTCTCCCGATGAGCAGGTTTTTATCCCGGTGAACTTTGCCAGGAACTACGTGGACATGAAAAATATCGGGACTTCCATAATCGTAAGGGCCAAACCGGGGATAAGCAACGATGAGATGCGGGATGAAATCACGGGGATCATGCGCTCGGTACGGAAACTAAAACCCAAGGCCGAAGATAGTTTTGCCATCAACGAAACCAGCATTTTGTCGCAGGGATTCGATCAGGTATTTGGTGTTATCAGTATTGTGGGCTGGGTTGTCGGAGGGTTTTCATTGCTGGTGGGCGGTTTCGGGATTGCCAATATCATGTTCGTATCGGTGAAGGAGCGCACCAGCCAGATCGGGATTCAGATGTCATTGGGCGCAAAACGTTTTTTCATCCTCTTCCAGTTTTTGTTCGAGTCTTTTTTCCTTTCCTTGTTCGGTGGCGCAATGGGTCTGCTCATTGTATATGTTTTGGTGCTATTATCGCAAAGTTTCCCCTTCACCTTGCAGCTCACGGCCAACAATATCATTATCGGTATGGGCGTTGCCGGCGGCATTGGCCTTTTGGCCGGCATCATCCCTTCGTATTCTGCCTCCCGCCTTGACCCTGTGGAAGCCATGCGGACTACGTTTTAAGAAATAGGTTTACATTATAAATCCAAAACAATTTCCACAGCGAAAAGTGGGACAACATTTATATTGTTGTATTGGTCAAAGCTTCCAATCCCACAAATATCTCGACACCTGCTTTTTCATTGTCTTTTGCTTTTAATAATTTTCATGTATTTATATAAAGTCAAGGCAAAGATTTGCAAATTTGTATAATTGACCACAGAACATTATATGAAAAAAGATAAAATGAAAGCTTGGGGTTTTGATGGAATAGACCGGATATGAAAAAAACATAAAACTTTTTCCAATATTAATAAGGTAGAAATCAGAAGGAAGCGTTTCCCGTATAAAATAATTCTAAAAGCCCTCTAATATTTTTCTAATTTTACGCAATCAAATCAATTGTGAATGAAAAGGCGCTGGGTTAAAAAAGAGCAAGGGGACAAAGATAAAATTCAACACCTTTCAAAGGTGCTGAACATCAATGTGCATCTTGCCAATATCCTTGTACAGCGCGGTATCACCACTTATGAAGAGGCCCGTGTTTTTTTCAGGCCATCGCTCGATAACCTGCACGATCCTTTCCTTATGAAGGATATGGACAAGGCCATCGACCGGATTGAAAAGGCGATTGAAAAAAAACAAAAAATCCTCATCTATGGCGACTATGATGTGGACGGGACAACAGCAGTCGCCCTTGTTTATTCCTTCCTGAAGGAGATGTACGAATCCATTGATTTTTATATCCCCGACCGTGATGACGAAGGTTACGGTGTTTCGTACAAGAGCATTGATTATGCAAAAGAAAATAATTTCTCCCTTGTTATCGTCCTCGATTGTGGTATCAAAGCGGTTGAGAAAATAGCCTATGCAAAGGAATTGGGGATTGACTATATCATCGCCGATCACCATCGCCCGGGAGATGTTTTGCCCCCTGCCGTGGCTGTCCTTGACCCGAAAAGGGCCGATTGCGATTATCCATATGATGAACTTTCGGGATGCGGCGTAGGGTTTAAATTGGTACAGGCCTTTGCCTCAAAAAACGGGATCCCTTTTGAGGATTTGCATCAATACCTCGATCTTGTGGTGGTGAGCATCGCTGCCGATATTGTGAAAATAACAGGGGAGAACCGGATCCTTGCACATTTTGGTTTGAAACTGTTGAACTCAAACCCCCGTGCCGGAATCGAAGCAATACTCAGGTATGGGGGCGTTATTCGAAAAGATAACGAGGAACCTGAAAAGAACGAACCCATATTCAGCAAAAGCCTGAGTATTTCCGATTTGGTTTTCCTTGTGGGCCCGAGGATCAATGCCGCCGGAAGGATACAGAGCGCCAATAACTCTGTAAGGCTGTTGATTGCAAAAAGCCTGGAAGATGCCGAGGGCCTTGCAAAACAAATAAATGATTTTAATACCGACAGGCGTGAGTTTGATGCCCAGGCAACCATTGATGCCCTTGAATTCATCGATCGGGATGCCGGGTTGCAAAATTCAAAATCCACCGTTGTTTATGATGAAACATGGCACAAAGGCGTTATTGGTATCGTGGCCTCCCGTCTCATCGAAACTTATTACCGCCCCACGATTGTCCTTACGAAATCCAATGGGCTGATAACAGGTTCCGCCCGCTCGGTAAAAGATTTTGATATTTATGATGCCGTGGATGCCTGCAGCGATTTGTTGGAGCATTTTGGCGGGCATAAATACGCTGCCGGCTTATCGTTGAAACCGGAAAACCTGGAAAAATTCAAAAGCCGGTTTGAAGAGTACGTGACCGCCCATATCGAAGAGGACATGCTTACCCCTGAAGTGGAGATAGATGCCAAATTATGCCTGAACGATATCAATCAGCGGTTTTTCAATATTTTAAAGCAGTTTGCCCCTTTTGGCCCGGGAAACCTCTCCCCGGTTTTTGAAACGGATAATGTGATCGATACCGGAAAGGGGAGGATCGTTGGCGAAAAACATTTAAAGCTCCAGGTGGTCCATCTCAATATCAGGAGCAACCCGATTTCATCCATTGCCTTTCAACAGGCACATCATTTTGAGTGCATCCAAAGAAGCCATCCTTTTAATATCGTTTACCATATTGAGGAAAATGCCTGGAACGGTATGGTAAAATTGCAATTGAACGTTAAGGACATCAAACCTTTCAACGAATACGAATCCTACGGTTAAACAGGTACATAAAGACGCACGGCCGTGCGTCTCTGCTTTCCATAGGCCGTGCGTTTCTATATCCTATCAATGTTTCAGTTTTTTAATCCAGTCATCATAAATAACCACCATAGCCTCAAGGTCGACCAGGACATTGATGATCAGATAGGTCCCGAACCCGATCAGTACGATTCCCACTAAACGGTTCATTGTTGTGAGTATCCTGGCGGTAATGAATTTTTTTAAGCGTCCCGAAACATAGCATTTCAGCACATCAGTTGAAAAAATTGTCCCTAGGGTAGCAGCGAGGAATATATAATTTGATTTGTTGTTCACTCCGTACCTGCTCGTTGTGGAAACAACGGTTGTAATCCAGATAAACCACATTCCGGGATTGGCTGCATTTAACAGAAAACCTTTGATGATATAGATAATCGGGCGTGGTGCTTTAATATGAATTTCCTTATGCTCCTCAGGTTTTACGATTTCCCCTTTTTTCATAAAGGTATAAGTCCCGAAGATAATCAGGATAATCCCGCCGATGATACTAAAGTAGATGTTTTCACGTGGATCCGAGCCCAAAAGTTGTACAGCCCCAAAATAACTTAGTACCAATGCCGAGAGGTCGCTGAGGAAAATCCCCAAAGCCAGGAACACACCGGTCTTGAAACTTCTTTGGATACTGGTTTGGATAAGGGCAAAGAATGCCGGCCCCAGCAGCACGGCAAAGGTCAAACCTACAAGTATTCCCTGTAAAACAGGCCCCATTATTATAATAGATTATTGTAAAACCAAGCTATGGATTTGGTAATCCATATTATGTTTGTTCTTTTTCCAAAACCACCCTTTGTCTTTCCAAATATGCTTCCCATTCGTGGTATTGCTTGTTTTTCAACACACGTGGGAATTTGTTGGCGCCCCCCTCTTTTCCTTTCATTTTCATCCAATCGGCAAAAACCCGGGTCGGCAATATCTCCAAAAAGATTTCTTTGATTGCTTCTATCCTTTCCACCCGGTAATCATCGTTCAGGATTTTCAGGTATCCGTCCAGTTTTTCCTTTGCAATTTCAGGGTCGATATTATCGTCCGAACCAAGGTACCATTTATGTGCGAACAAGGAATTATGTTTAATCCCCGAAACAGTAAATTCCCTCACTTCGATGTTAAGCTCGTTTTCGAGCATTTCTATTGCCCTGGCCATATTGTCCATCGAGAGGTGTTCGCCACAAATACTCAAAAAGTGTTTCGTGCGGCCCGTGATGATGATTTCACTCTTTTTCTTAGAGGTAAATTTAATCACGTCACCAATTAAATACCGCCATGCACCCGAACAGGTCGAAAGCAGGAGTGCGTATTCTGTCCCTTCTTCCACCTCCTTTATGGTTAACGCCCGTGCCGATTTCAGGATATTTCCCTCATCATCGAAGTTTTCATCATTGAAGGGGACAAACTCAAAAAACAAACCATTGTCGAGTACCAACGCCATTGAGTTTGAATCGATCTCGTTTTGATAGGCAATGTAGCCTTCGGAGGCGAGATAGGATTCCTGGTAAATCACCCTTTTTGCAAATAGTTTCTGAAAGCTTTTTACATAAGGCCCGAATGAAACCCCGCTATGGACATATACCGAAAGGTTTGGCCAAATATCATGAATGGTATCCACTTTATAATAGTCGATTATTTTTTCAAGGATAATCTGTATCCATGCCGGAACACCAACGATAACGCCAATATCCCATTCCTTTGCCTTTTTGATTATCTCCTCCAATTTATTGGACCAATCACGTTCTTTCGAAATCCGTTTTCCCGGTTTATAAAAATGTTGGAACCAAAATGGAAGGTTGTCGGCCGAAATGCCCGACAAGTCACCCTCATAATAGGTTCCGTTGAATTGCAGGTGGGTACTGCCGCCGATCATCAAGAAACCCTTTTCGTAGAACTCAATGGGGAAATCGTATTTTATGGTGGACAACAGTTGTCGCAAGCTGGCCTTTCTTATAGCGCGGACCATATCAACGGTGACCGGGATTTGCTTGCTGGATGCTTCCGAAGTCCCTGAAGTAAGCGCAAAATATTTTATCCGCCCCGGCCAACTTACAAAAGCTTCGCCGTTGAGGGCACGGTACCACCATTTCCTGAACATGGAATTGTAATCGTAAATGGGCACGGTATCCTGGAAACGTTTCACAAAATCAAAATTGCGCAATATTTCATCATAATTGTAATATTCGCCAAAAGCCGTGAACTGTGCCTTTTTAAGCAGTTTTTTCAACTGTTTTGCCTGGACATGATAAGGGCTGATCTGCTTTTTCTTTTTGCTCTCAATGGGAATGCTCCTCAATTCGTAGGCTTTTTTAATAATGGATCCTAATATGGGCATAATGCTCAGTTTTATAGATGGACAGCAAAAATAAGGATTTCATGGAAATGGATAAATAAAATCTTTTGGGCGGAAGTAGGCCAAAATGGTGGTGACCCGGAAGCTTGAGGAAAATCAACGGTAATCGGATTGCAAATGTGGCACTCTTTTTTCAACCCATCGGGTTTTATTGGTCCCAAATCACTGGGCGGCTCTAAGCCACCCTGTGAATATAACATACACCGGAATTTACTATTTTTACAAAATGAAAATCACAAAGCCCATTTTCCTTATCAATGAACAAATCTGCAAAAAAAATATCCGGTTGATGGCAGAAAAGGCCAGAAAGAAGCATTTGGAGTTCCGGCCCCATTTCAAGACCCATCAATCGGCAGAAATTGGGGAATGGTTCAGGGAAGCAGGTGTTTCCAAAATCACGGTTTCTTCTGTTTCCATGGCGATATATTTTGCCGATCATGGCTGGGAGGATATTTTAATCGCATTTCCCGTCAATATTTTGGAAATAGATGAAATAAACAAGTTGGCACAAGAAATCAAATTGTTCCTTACGGTTGAATCTATTGGGGCTGTCCAATTCCTGGAGGAAAACATGGATTCAAAGGCCAGTGTTTATATAAAAACAGATACGGGATATCACCGGACGGGGATATTGCCGACAGAAATCAATCAGATCGATGAAATATTGAACATTGTTTCTTCGTCGGCCAACTTGAACCTTACCGGGTTCCTTGCACACAGCGGCAATACCTATGAAGCCAACTCGAAAAGGGAAATCATTGACATTCACGAAGAATCCATTCGGCAATTGAGCGAATTGAAATCAAGGTATATCAGATATTTCCCAGAACTGAGAGTTTCGATTGGGGATACCCCTTCTTGCAGCCTTGCCGAAAACTTTGGTGATATAGATGAAATCCGTCCGGGGAATTACGTTTTCTATGATGTGATGCAATATTTTCTGGGGGCGTGTTCCATGGAAGATATTGCCGTGGCCATTGCCTGTCCGGTGGTAGCAAAACATACAGATAGAATGGAAATCGTTTTGTATGGTGGCGCAGTCCATTTATCAAAGGAATCGGTAATCGATAACAAAGGCAAGGAAATTTTCGGGCTTCCCGTGAAAATCAATGATTTGGGCTGGTCAAAACCTCTCTCATACTCATATGTCAGCCGTCTTTCCCAGGAGCACGGGATTCTTCAAACCAGGCCCGATGTTTTTGATTCCATCCAAATAGGCGACATTATTGGGGTTTTACCTGTTCATTCCTGCCTTGCTGCAAATTTGGCAAAACAATACTTTAGCTTTGGTGGAAAGGAAATCAGTAAAATGTGATTAAAAATCACAGTATGGCTCGAAGCCATCCCGTAAATGAATAAATCAATATTGGTAAAAAGTAAGGAAATTAACTTCCACTATCCAAAAAATTATATTTTTGCAAAAAACAATCCTTTCAATCACATGAAAAAACAAATTCCCAATTCAATATCCTTATCGGTTTTTATATTGCTTGCCGTTTCAATTCTCTTTGTTTCCTGTGGGAAAGAAAATGCCTACTCAAGATATAAAAGTGGCAGTGCCAAGTTTCAGCTAAAAGATTACCGGGGCGCAATTGCCGATTTCTCGAAAGCCATCGAACTAAAGCCCGAATACATCGAAGCCTATTACTCCAGGGCCATTTGTGAAAGCAAGTTGGGAAAAACCGATAAGGCCCTTGCCGATTTCAACAAGGTGACCGAACTGGACCCGAAAAACAAAAATGCCGTTTTCAACCGTGCCTATTATATCAAGCAGCAAACCGGTGATTATAAAAGTGCCGTGGACGATTACAATTTGTATTTGAAGCTGAACCGGGACGGGGAAAACGCTTTTACCTACAACAACCTGGGATATTGTAAATTTATGCTACATGATACTTTAGGGGCATTTCACGATGTTATGACTTCCATCCAACTGGATTCCACAAATTCATTGGCCTATAAAAACAGGGCCGAAGTTTATCTTTCGATGGACAGCCTTGAAAAAGCTTGTAACGACATCGAAAAGGCCCTTAAACTCGGTTTCACAAAGCAGTATGGGGAAAAGGCCCTTCAATTGCAAGGCAAGTATTGTGGGGATTAGCACTTTACAAACGTAGAATCCCTTGCATCAAGTTGGTATTTTCACCAACTTGAAAGGCAAAGATCAAAGATAATTGGCAAACCTGTCAAACGAGCTTGCTATATCACCAAAACGACAATTTTGGGAGTTGGTAGCCCGTTGGTGACAACACCAACAATGGGCAGTGGGATAACGCTAAACAGGGGCAGGGGCTTATACTCATCAAGTCATCGGATGAGTTTTTTATCTTATTGTGGAACTTGTGATCCCGAATTATAATTTGGCAACCAAAAATCATTCTTATCCCTATTGTCCACTTCCGTATCCATATTTGAATCACTTCCTGAATAAACCCTCATTCCACTTTGGGTTTCCCATTCTGCGGTTTTATCTGTAGAGTCAATGGTCCCGTTTCCATCACTGTCCCCGGCAATCATAACGGCTTTTCCATTCACCAAATTTTGACCTGACAAATATGCCTGATTTACATTCACGGTAAAATCATAGGTGTAACCCCCTCCGGACAAAACCAGTGCATTTGCCGACATAACACCAAGATGGTTCCGGTGGTAAACAACAACAAAAAGTTGATTGGAAACCGTTAAATCAAATTGCAAGGAAGAAGAACCGTCAACTCCTACCACTGAACCATCGTTCAACACAAAAGCCGCCTGTTTGCCAATAACAGTAGAACCCGTTGCTGAAGCAGCATTAGCGGCATCACGAAGTTCAACCAGCACCCAATCCACAATATTCGCATTGGGAAGGGAAACCACACTTTCTGTTCCCGGGTAGTTCCAGGGCGAAACAGAATAGGGTTGCGTTAAACCCATTATGGCATTTACATTTGTATTCATTCCCGTTCCATTAAAAGGCCCTTCAAGAAACACCATTATATCCAGCCCAAAGGACAAAGGAACCAGGTTTTGGTCCTGGCCGTTTGTTCCGGGAGAACCTTTATCGCCACTTGTTCCGGAATAGGTTTGTTCCCTCAAGGAGGAAGTTACCCAAAAAGAAAAATCATTATTGTCATCCGAGGCAGTACCGGTAAATACCATGGAAGAACCTGTGGGATCGGGCCAATTGGGGCCGCCGTCATAAACCACGCGGTCAATTTCCGTAACACCGTCCGGGGCAATCAGCACAATTTCATCAGCGCCATTTGCAATATAAAAGTTGGAATACTGGAAATCGCAAACATAATTCCCGTTCAGGCTGGAATTGCTGTTTACCCCAAGCGTGGCAAAACCTTTGGCAGGAACTATCACCGAAGATGAAATAAGATGGCTATCCAAATCGTCATCTTTTATTGTCCATCCATTCATGTCGATAGAAGCATTTGTAGGGTTGTAAACTTCAAACCATTCCCCATCACTGTCATTGACTGCAGACGGGTTCTGCATGATTTCAGAAATAACAAGCACGGGGTTATTGTCGAATACGTTAATATAATCTGTTGCGGTATATGTATCGGTTCCACCCAAATTGCCAACAGTAAGGGAAACCGTATAAGTTCCCGCTAGGTTGTAAACCACAAGCGGGTTCTGTACTGATGAAGTAGCAGGGCTTCCTCCGGAAAATGTCCATAAATATGTATCTGGGATCCCGGTTGAAAGATCGGTAAACTGTACACTTTCCCCTTCAAAAACCCCTGTTTGATTTGCGGTAAAAGCTGCGATGGGCGGAAAGGCACATTCAGTGGTTCCCGGACTTGCATAAATAGGGTTCCCATCGCCATTGTTTGTGACAAAATTCTGCGATGCTGCCCAATTGGCGCCTAAGGAATTGTCGGAACCTGGATCGCAAAGCATCAATGAAGGGCCGCCTCCGTCCGGTGTTGTGGGCCAGGGAGTTGCATCATAATATCGAACAGAATCAACGGTTTTCCCGGAAATATCTTTTAGCAAAATCAATTCACCACCATTGCTCAGGCCGCCGCTTGTCCATTGCAGGGCATTCACACCAAAGGTATTTTGCAATGCCGAAGCATTTACCCCAACTACCATAAATTCGCCCGGGTTCAAGACATAGGAAGGGAAAGTGAATTCAATCCCGGCCGAAAAATAAAACCCTGCCAGGTTTTCAGTTTCATTTCCATTGTTGAACAGTTCAATGAACTCCAGGGAATCTGTTCCAACTTCAGGGGGATTGTACATGATTTCCGTAATGACAATATTTGCCTTTGTGGTGTCAATGGTGGCCTCCACCCTTAAGTCACATATCACCGGCAAATGATCCGACATATAATACAGTGCCTGGATTATCGAATCGGGAAGGTATGGATTAACAGGTGGGTCGATGAGGGCAGCATTATAATGGTTCCCATCGTTTCCAAATGCTATACAGGAATTAGGGATATATTGTACCCTGTTGCTTGCATTGGCCACATCATCCGTAAACAGGATAAAATCAAAGCGATCGTCCAAACCACCCGTAGAACCGCCCATCGGATCGTTCAACCGGGTACTTTGTGTATGGATATCGCTGTACGAACTACCGTTATGCCAGTTTCCTGACGGTAAGGGATCATTGAAACCATAAGTTACATTGTCCATGATTGCCTGATAAGCCGGTTCGGAACTGGTGTAGAGATTAAAGTCGCCACCAAAGAAAACATTCTCTGCATTTGGAATGGCATTCAAATGGTTCAAAAATGTGTTCACCTCGGCAAGGCGTGTGTTTTCATAGCCCTGGCTTGCTTTCAAATGTGCCTCATAAAAATAGAAGAAAACGGTATCATTGGTCGTTGCCAAATCAGCCGATTTGTAATAAAGCACATATTCATCAATATCGCGGATATTGGTGGAAATCACGTCCTGGCTGTACAGGGCCAGCTTGTCACTGTTATAATAAAGCAGGTTTTCAGAAAAATCCTGTTCCGTGTAAACCGCTTTTTGATAATGTGTCGTACCGTAAACATTCAAGGCTTCGTTGAGCAAAGCAATTGCGCCGGCGGTTGTTTTCAATTCGTTCACGAGGATAATATCCGCCTTAACATATTGGTTCACCGTTCGGAAGTTTGCCTTCCTCTCAGGATAAATATTAGGGAAATCGAGTACATTGTAATACATGACCTTTAAAGTGTCGTATTGGGCCTGGAGTTCAGATGTTAGAACAAATAACAAGAAAAGGGGCAAGAAAAAATTGAGTGGGCTGAGTCGTTTCATATTAGAATGAGAATGTTAGGTTAAAATTAATTAATGAGTTACTGACAGAATTTATCGAATCAACAAGGATTACAGCACAAAGGTAATATATACTGACGGAAATCAGGTTTATAAATTTTAAATGTCTGATTTCTTCAGCACCGGTAGGGATTCGTAATTGCGGGAAAAAAATAAGCCGGGCGTAACCAGCACCCGGCTTTGTCAATCAATTATTTATTAACCTAAATCCGTCATCTCTGACGATTGAGATAGTATGTTAGACACAAAAAGTGCCAAAGAGTTGCATTTTTGAATGTTTTTTTCTAATTTTTATTGATTATAAAAAAGGACATGCTAACATGCTTAATATTTGGAAGTTCAAACAAGACAAGAATTGCATCTTTTTTATCTTGCAAGCCAATTGGATGGATTTAGGAGGGTTTTTCCTTTCCACATTTCAAAATGGAGCTCGGTTTTCATCTCTTTTGTGTCGGTATGCACCTCTCCTATATCTTGTCCCGTACTTACCTTGTCCCCGTTTTGCACAAAGACCTCGACAAGATTGGAATAAACCGTGAGGAATTCCCCATGCCTGACCATCACCACATAATTATAGCCGGCAATGGAAATAACCCGTGTAACCTCACCATTGAAAACGGCCCGGGCCCTTGCGCCCTTATCGGTAAGGAAATCAAGCCCTTTGTTTTGCACCATGACATTTTTCAAAACAGGATGGGGGTGTTCCCCGAAATTTTCAGAAATCACTCCCCGTTTTAAAGGCCAGGGGAGTTTGTTTTTGTTCAGTTCGAAATTGGCCGAAAGTTGCAACTCGGCAGGGGTTAACGCAAAAGAGGAAGTTTTTTTTGTGCCTGATTTCCGGGCAGCCAATCGAATTTCTTCGGCAATGATTTTTTCTATCTCCTTCTGGAGTTTTTTGGAGGCCTTCTCCTTTTGTTTGATTGTGGATAGAAGCTGTTTTTCCTTTTTATTCAAATTTCGGACAGTTTTGCTTTTCATCGTTTTCTCCCGGTTCAACTTATCCTTTTCCTTTGTAAGCGATGACAACAATTTCATCTTTTCCTGCTTGTTTTGTTCCAGTTGTTCAACGGTTGATTCCAACTCTTCCCGTGTTTTAACGATTAGCTCCGATTGCATTTTCCGGTATTCGGAATATTGCTGGAAATATTTCAAACGTTTATAGGCCTGGTTGAAATCATTGGCAGCAAAAACAAACATGAGTTTATCATAGGAATTCCGGTTTTTATAGGCAAAATAAACCATTCTGGCATATTCGTCCCTGAGTTTCTTCAAATCGGCATTCAAATCGGTGATTATTTCCTCGTCAAGCTTTATGGTTTCGTCCACCGCCTTAATCTGCTTTTGCATGTTCTGCAACAGTTTTTCACGGTCACGGATCTGTTTCTTCAGCAATACCAACTGGTTCAGGGATGTTTTCTTCGATTTTTTAGTTTCTTCGAGGAGCCGGGTACTGTATTCGATTTCTTCCTCGATCTTTTTTTTATCCGTCTGGAGAAGGGTTTTTTTGTCCTGGGCAAAAGACGAACCTACAAACGAAAATACCAGGAGGTACACTATAAACCTTACGATATATTTTGTGGGACTTGCCATGTGTTATTTCATTTGCTCATACTTGGACGAGATTTTAAAAGGGATTGCCTGTGGCACATCCAATATTATCCGTGAATAGTTCATCTCGACCTTGATCGGGTTTCTTGCTGAAATATCATAGGTAATATGCATAGGGAACATTTGGCCATCAATAAGTTCATGTTGCCCGTAACTGGCCTCAAGTTTTTGGTCTTCCTTGGTCATGTCCTTGATTTTCATCCTCGAAATCTTAAATGTTTCCGGGTTCAGGTAAATGTTCTGGATAAAAATCCGGCTTGCATCATCATTTGTTTTTATGTACTTTTTAAGTTTCCTCCGCCCACTTGTAACAAGGTGGTATTCCTTGCTGTCGTATGTTGCCCTGAATTTCCCATTTTCGTAATAGGTAAGATCGTTCCCGATCAGGAGCGATTGGATCACATCATAGTCCACATTGGCATCCAGGAAATCGGTAACGAACTCAATATCGCCCACAAAATACTTTTTACTTAGGCGATTGATAAAAAACACCGAATCGCGTGTAATGAGCAGACGGGCCATTTCGATACCAAGAGCAGGTGAAAACGAAACCCAGATAGCACTGTCGCGCCTCATACGTATTTGCCCTTTAAAGGAATTTTTCTTTTTGTCAATAATCAAATCCAGGGAAAACTTTCCCGAGAGCCATTCAAATTGCAGTTCGTTTTCCTTTAGTTTTTCAAAAAGGTAATCGGCGCCATATTCTTTAATGGGCTGTTTGATGGTTTTTCGGGTAGATTTACAACTGGAGAACACAGTCATCATCCCCAGGACAATAATAATCAAGATCCTGCTATTCATATAGTTTCTTGTCTTCAACTTTCTTTTCCAAAAAACCGGAACCTTCGCCGGCAGTTTTTGCTTTTTCCCAATATTCGATGGCTTCCTCTTTCCTGTCCAATTTCCATAGCACATCACCATAATGTTCAAGGATAACCGCACTGGCTGTTTCATCGTTATCAATGGCCTTCTTAATCATAGTGGCGGCTTCATCATAATTCCCCATTTGATAAAGCACCCAACCGTAGGTATCCTGGTTGGCAGTGCCCGGTTTAAGCTCCACGGCCCGTTTGGCCATTGCGGCAGCCTTTTCAAGGTCCTTGTTCCGCAACGACAGGAAATAGGCATAATTGTTCAATACATAATCGTTGTCGGGGTTCAGCTTCAAAACTTTTTCATAATACTTATCGGAATTGGCATCATCCTTTATTTGGTTGTACGCATCGCCCAAAAACGAATAAAACTGCTCTTCCATTCTAATGTTGTTCACCACATAACCAGCTCCTTCTTCCAGTATCTTTATGCTCTCTTCCCACTTTTTCTTTTGGGAATAAGCATTCCCTGCAAACAAATAAAGCAAGGCTTGCTCGGGAAAAAGTTCAATTGCACGCAAACTTTCCGACAACATGGCATCCACATCGTTCAGTTCCGATTCGATAAAGATCAACTGTTCCCATACAGCATATTTACTGCTGTCGAGTGAAATCACTTTTCGGAAGGCTTGCCGCGCTTCCTCAAATTGTTCGGCCTGATATAAAAAATCACCATAAATCGAGTACGATTTTGGATCATCGGGATGGGTTTTGATCAGGATTTCAGCTAACTCGAAAGCCTCGTCTTTTGCATCGTTGTACAATTCGATAACAGAATAATAAGCGACCAAAATCTGGACTTTCGTATCAATATCCAGGCTTGGGTTTGCAAATCCAATTTTTAGTTCCTCAAAGGCCTTTTCGGGATTGCCCTTCTTTTTGTAATAATCGGCAAGGGTAATATGGATGTACGGGTTCTCGGGATCCAGTTCTATGATTTTCTGATAGGCCTCCAATGCCTTGTCCTCCATGCCATTGGCCATGTACATTTCGGCCAAGATAGCATAATACCTGCTTTCCGTTGGGAAAATGGCAATGAGTTTTTCAATCTCTTCGCCGGCCTTGTCCACTTTTCCTTCTTGCAAATACAAGCTTTGTTTCTTTAGTGAAAACTCCTCTGTGATCCCAACTTTTGATTCAATCCTATCATAGGTTTCAATGGCCTTTTCATTTTTTCCAGCATAAATATATGAAACCGCAAGATTATCAAGATAATCGATATTATTGGGTTTAAGCTGTGAAAGCCGGTCAAAAACCTTCAAGGATTCTTCGTATTGTTCATTGCTTTGCAATAAGTTCCCATAAAGAACAAGATAATAGGTGTTTTCCGGGGAAAGCTCCACTGCCTTGGCAGCCATCTCAATGGCTTCTTCACCATTGTTCCTCATGAGCGCCAGTTTGGAAAGTTCAAAATAGGAAGCATCATCCTTGGGGTCAATGCCAATGCACTTCCTGAAAAGCTTTTCGGCTTCATTGTAATTTCCCAGGATGCGTTGTGTATTTGCATCTATAAACAGACTTGAATTATCGCCCCCTTTAACAGAAGTGGATTTATGGCCATTGGATTTCTGGAAAACAGTTTTGCTGGTGTTTTTGACGGAGCTGCACGAAACCATCGCCAGCAGGCCAAAAAGGAAAATAATATGGGGGAATTTTTTCAATATTCTTGAGATTAAAAAGTGTAATCAATAAACTTTAAAGGGAGCTTCAGAACAGCTTTAAACTATTTGGTCCCCGTACTGCCAAATCCTCCCGCGCCCCGGCTGGTTTCTTGCAGCTCTTCCACCTCTTCCCATTCCGCTTGTTCGTGACGGGCAATGACCATTTGGGCAATGCGCTCACCATCGTTCACTGTAAATTCCTCATTTGAAATATTGGCAAGGATGATTTTTATCTCTCCCCGGTAATCTGCATCAATTGTCCCGGGGGAATTCAACAATGTAATCCCCTTCTTGATGGCGAGGCCGCTCCTGGGCCTAATCTGTGCTTCATAGCCCACGGGCAACTCGATAAACAACCCCGTTGGGATCAGGTCTCTTTCAAGGGGTTTCAAGCTTACGGGGGTATCCAGGTTTGCACGTAGATCCACTCCGGCAGAAGCCCCGGTTTCATATGTTGGCAACTGGTGTTTTGAAGTATTGACTATTTTGATTTTCATTTATATACGGTATTAAAAAGAACGTGCAAAAGTACGCAAAATAGTAAATGTTTAGGTTAATAGATGTTAAATATAGTGTTTACAACAAGAACGAAATATCGGCAATCCTTGTTGGTGACAACACCAACAAGGGGCAGGGAGATGTTAAAAGTCAAAATTTGCGGTTGATGAAACCAACAATTTCATGTGCCTTTGTTTTACCAATCCCATTGACTTTAACAAGTTGTTTTTCTGTGGCTTTCATGGTTTTTAGAAGGGATCCAAAATGCAACAAAAGCCGGTGGGCAAGTGCAGGGCCGATTTTGGGCAAGCCCTGTAATAAATAGAGTTGCTGGTTTTTTGGGTTCTTGGGTTTGTGCCCCTTTCTTAGTTTTGGGATTTTATCGATAAACATTTGTTTGCCTGTTTTAATCAGAATCTCAATGGTTTCGGTTTTGTCTTTCGAGAACAAAACAGGTATTTGCCAGGCAACGGAGACAGACAACAAAGCCCCTTTAACGGCTTCATGCCTGATTTTATGATTGGTTTTGTATGGGTTTCCTTCGATAATGATGAAATGGACAGCCGAGGCCCGCTTCAGTTTTTCGCATTGGGGAAACAAACGGTTGCTTATCAGCGATTGAACAAAATCTTCTGCGGTTTTCCGTTCGACCAGGATTTCACCGTTTATGAAGTAATCACCTGCTTTCAGGTTTTCAAGGCTTGTTTCGATATTGTTTTCCAAAAGCATGGTAGGTATCCCCGATGGGAATTCTCTGTAATCGGCCACAATTTTCAGTTCATCCATGACACATCAAAAATATCCAAAATTCATTAACTTTGCAAAAGAAAAGCAAAATGAACCAGCACTACATTCCAATATAAAATATTCTTATGCCGATTACCTTTTGTGGGACAATAATGCAGACAGCGATATTCATACTGTTGTACAACCGGTTATTGAACAATATTTTGGTAGGATTTTCTATTCTTGGCGCTTTCAGGTCCTTCGGTATTTCCAAGCCCTTGACGCTTTCAGGTCTTTTGGACGCTGTAAGGTCAGACGGTCAGGCGCACTTTTCGGCACAACGTTCGCCATCAATGGCAGAAGAAATAATCCCCCCGGCATAACCTGCACCTTCGCCACAAGGATACAATCCTTTTATGGAAACATGTTGCAATGTGTCTTTGTCCCTCGGGATTCGCACGGGCGAGGATGTCCGGGATTCAGGGGCATGGACAACAGCTTCATTGGTCAGAAAGCCTTTCATTGATTTGTCAAATAATTTGAAGCCGGACTGTAGGGTTTCATAAATAAATCCGGGAAGTACACTTCCCAGTTCCACGGATGTAATTCCCGGTTTATACGATGTTTTCCCGATTTCGTCCGAATGGATTCCGTTCACAAAATCGACAAGCCGTTGGGCCGGGACTTTTTGTGTTCTTCCAGCCTCGGTCCATGCTTTTTGCTCAATGGCTTTTTGGAATTCCATGGCTGCCAAAGGCCCGAATTTGCCAAAGGCCTGAAAATCTTCCATGCGAAGCTCTACCACTATCCCCGAATTGGCAGTGGGCAAATCCCTGCCCGATGGCGACCAGCCATTCGTGACCACCTCGCCCGGACTTGTTGCACAGGGGGCAATTACGCCACCCGGGCACATACAAAATGAATAGACACCACGATCGTTTACCTGCCGTGCAATATTATAGGGCGAGGCCGGAAGATATGGCCCCCGCACTTCACATTTATATTGGACTTTATCGATCAATTCCTGAGGGTGTTCCACACGTACGCCAAGGGCAAAAGGCTTTGCCTCGATGTAAATCCCCTTATTGTGCAGTAGTTCATAAATATCACGGGCTGAATGTCCTGTGGCAAGAATGAGTTTTGAAGTTTCAAAGATTTCCCCATTTTGAATTTTGATACCTGTAATCCTGTTTGATTTTATGAGGATATCGCTTACCCTTGCATTAAACCGGATTTCGCCGCCATGCCTAATAATATGACGCCGGATCCGGGCAATAATATTGGGGAGTTTGTTTGTCCCTATGTGTGGATGGGCATCGACAATGATTTTTTTATCGGCCCCAAAACCACTTAACAATTGAAGGATACGGTTCACATTGCCACGCTTTTTTGAGCGGGTATATAGTTTTCCATCGGAGTATGTACCGGCGCCCCCTTCCCCAAAACAATAATTGGAATCTTCGTTTACGAGATGGTCGATATAAATGGCCCGGAGGTCTTTTCCCCTTTCATAAACATCCTTTCCCCTTTCGAATACGATGGGTCTTTTCCCCAACTCAATCAGGCGAAGTGCGGCAAACAAACCAGCCGGCCCGGCACCCACAATGAAAACCTTTTCAGCTTTTGAAACATCGGGATATTCGGGAAGGCGAACAGGGATTTCTTCAAAATCCTCATTGACGAAAACCCTTACTTTCAAATTGAATTTTATGGCTTTTTGACGGGCATCAATGGAACGCTTCAGGATTTCAACATGCCGGATTTCCTTGAGGGCAATACCTGCTTTTCGGGAAACCGCCCTGTTCAATAAATCCCCGTCAACCACAACCTCAGGGGAAACCCGGATTTGAAATTCTTTTTGCATTACTCGGCATCTTCCGGCTTAAACTCTTTGGAAAAATAATTCATGAAATACTCGGCTTTTTCAACCATATGTTTTGAACCGATGAAAAGTGGCGTACGGTCGTGCAAAGCTTTGGGCCGTATGTCCAATATCCTCCTGAAACCATCCGTGGCCTTTCCCCCTGCTTGTTCGGCAAGGAAGGCAACAGGGACATTTTCATAGAGGAGCCTCAATTTCCCATTGGGGTTTTTCCTTGTCCCGGGATATAAATAAATACCGCCCCGAATCAGGTTCCGGTGAAAATCGGCCACAAGAGAGCCAATGTACCTTGTGGTATAAGGCCGGTTTGTTTTCGCATCGTCTTCCTGGCAATAACGCAAGTATTCCTTTACCCCATCGGGGAAATAGATATAATTCGCTTCATTTACCGAATATATTTTCCCGCCATCGGGTATTTTCATATTTGGGTGCGACATCAGAAAAAGCCCTACCGATGGGTCGAGCGTAAAACCATTCACACCATTTCCGGTGGAATAAACCAACATAGTGGATGAACCGTAAATTACATAGCCTGCCGCAATAAGTTGGTTCCCGGGTTGGAGCAAATCTTCCACGGTTCCCTGGCTCCCGGGTTTTGTTTTCCTTTTGAAAATAGAGAAAATAGTACCGATGGAAACATTCACTTCAATATTGGAAGAACCATCGAGTGGATCCATCGCAACCACATATTGTCCATCATTTGAGAGCCTGTTTTCAAACGTAACAAGGCTTTCATTTTCTTCGGAAGCTATTGCACAGCACTGCCCTCCATTTTTCAGGGCTTTGATAAACTCATTGTTGGCATATACATCCAGCTTTTTCTGATCTTCGCCCTGCACATTGGCCGTGCCTTCATATCCCATAATATCGCCCAGGCCGGCCTTGTTGATTTCACGGTTCACGATTTTTGCCGCAATGCCAATGTCGTTCATTAGTCTCGAAAAGTCCCCGCTTGCATTGGGGATATGGCTTTGCTCCTCATTTATAAATTCAATAAGTGTTTTCATAGGTTTAATTTTCGCACAAAAGTACATTCTTTTAAAGGAAGGATTACGAAATATGTTTAATTTGAGTGTACGGCAAATTGCACTTTTTTGCCCCTAAATCCCCCAAAAGGGATTTTCAATTATTTCTCTTTTATCTGCCCCCTTTCCACTTGCCATAGTGAATCAATGAGCAGGCAGGGATTGGGGCCAAACAGGAAAAGGGAAAAATTTGAATCCTGTGCAATTTGTTGTACATCCCAATTAATTTGCAAACCATACCCTCATTAGCATGTAGTTATAAAAGTTTGTGACCCACCATAAACAAAGGGGAACCCCGTACTTTAACAATACGTTTGACAGAAAGGAAAAATGAAGGATAGGGCTAATACACCAGAAAACGGAAGCCATCTTTGTAGCCCACGATAAAGGCATCTTTTAAGCCTTTCTGCTTAATATTGGCCAACGAAGCTTTTGCCTCTCTCAATGAAATAAAATGGCCTACGGTATATTTCCTCCAATTATTGAACTTCTCTACCTTGACACTTTCGGCAATATGGTATTTCCTTTTGAGGTTTTCGGGATTCACATTATTGTACATCAATGCAAGGATTTGAATACTATATACCACTTGATTCGAACTTTTTGCAGTCTTGCCACTTGCCTTTGAATAGTTCGCAGAATAATCTTTCGCAGAGGTATTGGTTGTATTTGAATTGCCTGCAACCGATCTCGTTTTAGTTCCGGGTTTTTTTGAATCCTTATGTCCAATAGTTGAATTATCAGGCTGTACCGCCCCAGTTTTCATATCAGGGGACTCGGAAATAACAATGGGTCGATGTTCCGGGATTTCCTTTTTATTTTGCGAAACATTGTACTTTTTTGATGGCATCACACCAGAATTTTTGCCCGGCTTAACTGTTTCGACAAGAATTATCCCGGCATCATTCTCGGATGCGGGCGGGGGACTATACACGATTAAATCCTCGGCGGGCTGTTCTTTGTCCACCAAGACATGGGTGTTAAAAAGATATTTTTTACCCGTTTCCTCAAAATAGAGAATACTTGAAATGGGAAGGTACCCATAGCTTCTGTTCACTACCACATTATAGCTTATCTCAATGATGCTGTCAACCGGAACCTCATCCCAGATCAGGTTTAGCGTATAATTCGAATATTTCGTTTTTGCCCCGCCAATTACCGATTCCACGATGTCAAAACCAATGGGCAAGCGCTGTGTTAATTTTGCCGATCCGGTTAAATCGCCTTTTGAGATTTTACATTTAAACTGAAAAGTGGAACCGGAAATTATCTTTTCGGGAAGGTCGTACTCCAGGTTTATCCGGAACGAATATCCCCCCTTTCCTTTTCCCCTTCTCTTTCCTTTCCGAACAACCACATATGTATCCGAAAGCTCACCTTCAAATGGCGCAATACCCTCCTGTTTTGCAATCTCGATATAATCCAGTGAATAAGGTAAACCTTTGTTTTCTGAATTTGATTCCGGTGAATATGCAGGCAGATTATCGGCCAGAAGATAATCCGCTGTGAACTGTGCCACGAGCGATTTATTGACAAAAAGGCCTAATAATAACAACAGGCTAATAGAAAATCTCTTGTAACTCATTATTGAAATTTCAGTTATCTAAATAAATCCTGTGTTTATACTGGATTTTTCGGAAAAGGTTTGCAAATATTGATGTTCAGTAGAAAGACAAAGGGATAAACGTGGTCAGAAAAGTATTAGGCGATCAGGCATTAATCGTTAAAAGGCTTGTTTTCAGAAAAATAAAATTTGTGGTTGATTTCCCGCTTATTGATGCTAATCCGGTTTCCGTTTCGGCAAATTACGACAAAGTCTCCTGAAATACTTCGTCCCCTTAATATAAAGGGCTGAAATTTTCATAAAGAAGCCCGGAAAGATGTAACTTTGTTATTCACAAAAAACTACAATTATGACCCGTTTGAGCGTAAACATAAATAAAATAGCGACCCTCCGAAATGCAAGGGGGGGAAATGTGCCCGATGTCTTGAAAGCAGTCATTGACTGCGAACGTTTCGGGGCAGAAGGGATTACCGTCCATCCACGGCCCGACGAAAGGCATATCCGTTATCGGGATGTGCGGGACATCAGCCCCATTGTCACAACGGAATTCAATATCGAAGGCTTCCCAAACAAGAAATTTATTGATTTGGTCTTGGAAGTAAAGCCCAATCAGGTAACGCTGGTCCCCGATCCTCCCGGGGTGCTTACTTCCAATGCGGGTTGGGACACCATTAAAAACGAGGCTTTTTTGAAAGAGGTCAATTCCGAGTTTAAGCGCAACGGTATCCGGGTTTCGGTGTTTATTGAAACCCATGCAAAACTAATTGAAAATGCGGCCAAAACAGGAGCCGACCGTGTTGAGCTTTATACAGAAGCTTATGCCTCCAATTTTCCAATCGATAAAGAAAAAGCCATTGCCCCATTCACGGAAGCCGCCAAAGTGGCCAGTTCAGTAGGGCTTGGATTAAATGCCGGCCACGACCTGGATTTGGGGAACCTAAAATATTTTGCCCAAAACATCCCCGGACTGCTCGAAGTGTCCATCGGACATGCGCTTATTTCCGATGCCCTTTACCTCGGACTGGAAAACACGGTACAGATGTATTTGAGGGAGTTGAGGTAAAAAGGCAGGTTTGCCCGAACCGGAGTTTATGGATAAATGGATTACGATAAAGGAAATCGAAAAAAAACTATACATCAGTACTACTGCTGTGGAAAAACCCATTAAAACATCCAAGGGAAAAACATTGTAAAACGTATTGAACCTGCATCTTCGAGGTATTGGGAGAGAACGGAAATTTAACATGGAACGGGATAAACCTGTAGATTTGTTCAACGATAATGTCGCACCTAAAGGCGCTTTTATGTTGATGCAATATATTGCTACCATAATATCACATCGCCGGTGCTGGGCAAAACAAAAGAACCAAGGGTTCGAGATTATGGTAGAACAGAATCAGTAGCGGGCAAAAGCACCAGAGGTGCGACATTAATATATTGAAGGAGTTGGAAAAGATTATTATTTATAAATGAAATGAGCAGATATTATGGACAGTAAACTAAAGTTTATAACAAAAGAGCTTATAGTAGAAGCTGCAAGGGAAATAGATAAAAATGGTATTCCCGAAAAAAGAAAGGGGAGAGCCTATTTAGTAAATGTAAATGGGGAAAATTATCCTATGAAACTTTTAATCACAGTAGCATCTGAAATTGCGGGGGAGAAAATATTAACGAAAGAATTTAGCAGTAACGAAAGTAATAGAAAAGGATTTGAAGAGAAAACAGGATTTAAAATAGATAATAAATATCAATCGAAAAATACTTTTAGTGAAATAATCGAAAAACTAAAAGCAAATTTAAAAAATGACAATAGTATTTTAAGGGAATTTCATTTTAAGAAAACCTATAGCGATTATGTTTTAGTTGAGGATAACAAAGGTATTATTGGAACGAAAAATGTCCATTATGAAATTAGGATGATTGGGGGCAATATTTATGTAGAACTCCATTTTGAAAGCAACAATAAAGAAGAAAGAGATATTTTTAACAACTCTATACATCTCAGCCAATATGAAGAATTCAAGTGGTTTAATTGGCACAATTCAAAAAGTATCAGAGCAAAAAAATATATCGACATTAATAGTGAAAGCGTAATTAATTCCCTGAAGGAAAAACTACTCAATATGGAAAATAGTCTTGGTGATGAGGTGCGGTATATAATTAAAGGACAGGGGGACAAGTTTTACGAAGAGCTTAAAAAGTTTGAATCAATGGACATTGACGTCTATTTTGATTTTTTGAAAGAAATCATATTGCATTTTAATTTAAAAAGGGGGGATAAAAGGCTTGTTTACTCATGTTATGGAGGCAGGCTGAATTTTACTGTAGGCCACAGGTATTCATGGAATTTATATAAAAATGAAAAGAGGGGTAAATTTGGGGTTATTTCTGAAGAAAAAATAATTGATTCTGCCGAAAAGTATGACGGGAAAGAGCCGTTACCGTATTATAATTATGTGATGGATGCAAATTTTACACAAGATCAAAAAAAATCAATTTTCAATTCAATAGAAAATGAATTAAAGCGTGTAAGCAAATCTGCATTTCACAAAAACAGTCAACAAGATTTTGAAGACTATCTTTTTGATAAAATAATAGGGAATAGGGAAGCTGAAAACAAACTACCCCTAAACCAAATCCTTTACGGCCCTCCCGGTACGGGCAAAACCTACCACACCATAAACAAAGCCATTGAAATTATCAATCCTGGTTTTGATTTAAAACAAGATAGGAAAACAGTTAAAGACGAATATGAAAGATTAGTTGAAGCCGGGCAAATAGTCTTTACCACTTTTCACCAGAGCATGAGCTATGAGGATTTTGTGGAGGGGATAAAACCTTTGGAACCAGAAAATGAAGGGGACAATGTCAATTATAAAGTCGTTGATGGGATTTTTAAAAAGATTTGTATAAAAGCTACAGAGAAACATGAAATAAATAATTTTGAAGATGTTTACAAATCATTTATTGATGAGGTGATTTCAAAAGAAACATTTGAACTATCAACACTTACCCATAAAAAACCTTTTAATTTACGTGTAAACGGAAGTGGGAACTGTGTTGCAATACCGAAAACGGAGGCTGCTACAGAAATGGTAATCACGAAAAAAATGATTCATGATTATTTGTTGGATGAAACAATTATTGATTGGAAACCATATCTTACATCAATTGTTGCTTACCTGAAGGAGAATTATAATCTAAGTGTTGCTAATGTTGACAACATTGGTAAACCCTATGTTCTGATAATAGACGAAATCAACCGTGGCAATGTATCTTCAATTTTTGGGGAGTTGATTACATTAATTGAAGAAGATAAGAGGATTGACGCCACAGAAGAACTAAAAGTTGTTTTGCCTTATTCCAAAGACGAAAAAAGCAAATTTGGCGTCCCCCGCAATCTACATATAATAGGCACGATGAACACAGCCGACCGTAGTGTGGAAGCCCTTGATACCGCGCTTCGCAGACGTTTTAGTTTTGTGGAGATGCCCCCGAAGCCGGAAATTATAGGGCAAGAAAATGAAAATGAAGGGAAAATAGATTTGGGTGGCTATGAAGTGAACCTTGCCAATCTGCTGGAAACCATCAACAACAGGATTGAAATACTGCTCGACCGGGACTATCTGATAGGCCACAGTTATTTTATCGGCGTCAATGATAAAAAAAGTTTAATCCGGGCATTCAGCAAACAGATCATACCACTTTTGCAGGAATACTTTTATGGCGATTACGGTAAAATATCCCTGGTGCTTGGCGAAGGTTTCTGCAAGGGTAAAAAGACAAGGGACATTTCAAATATTTTCGCAAAAACCGGGGAATACGATATTGATGTTTTTTTGGAAAAAATCATTTATAAACTGTATGATCCACTTCAAATGGAAAACGATGGGTTTAAAAAGGCTATTGAAAAATTAGGGATAGAAGAAACCAATTTGTCGAATAGTGAAGATCGATAAAAACCATATCACTGTTTTTGAACACGACCCATTATGGACACATAAAGGCGACCAGCGCATTACGGATTTACAATTAAAGCAATTGCAAATTTTTTCGGGCGACAAAGGCGTACCCTATTACGAACAAATCCATAACGGAATTAGGTTCAAGGAATATGTAGGTGTCATCCGGGTGGGGGGATTGACAATCGAAGTATTACCCAAGGCAGACAAGAGTTATGAGAAAGCAAAATGGCAGAAAACCCTGATAGGGATGTTGCGTGCCGTCAATGCTTTTAACATCCACGCCCCAAGCGAATCTTCATTGAACACAAAAACCAATTTTATCCTTGATTTGTATTTTGAACTTTTCGTCAAAGAAACAGAATATCTGTTCAATAAAGGCTTGATCAAAAAATATAGGCGGGAAGAAAACAACAGCCTTTCCTTAAAAGGAAGCCTTCTTTTCAGCAAACACATCAGCCGGAATTTAGTCCATCAGGAACGCTTTTATGTTCGCCGCACAACCTATGACAATGTCCACCTATTGCATCAAATACTTTTTAAAACGCTATTGCTTTTAAAGGACATTAACACGAATACCAGCTTGAGCAGCAGGATTGGGAGCCTATTGCTCAATTTCCCCAAAACGAAAGATTTTAAAGTCACGGAGGCCGCATTTAGAAAAATCAACTTTATCAGGAAAACCCTCGACTATAAAAATTCAATTGAGATTTCCCGCCTTTTGCTCCTCAACTATCATCCCGGCTTGAGCAATGGACAGAGTGATATTTTGGCCCTAATGTTTGACATGAACCTCTTATGGGAAAAGTTCATTTATATCAGCCTCAGAAAATATTTGCCCAAAGACATGGTGATAAGTGCCCAAACCACAAAATATTTTTGGCGGCCCGAAAAAGGATATGGTTCAACAATGAGACCCGATATTGTTTTAACATGGGATAAAGAAACTTATGTGTTGGATACGAAATGGAAAAATATCGGGGACAGCAATCCGTCCCCAAATGACTTGAGGCAATTGTACGTATATCACGAATATTACGAAGCAGAAAAAGTAGCGTTGATTTATCCGGGAGTGGAAAACTTAAAAAAGGGCAATTATTATGATACGCAAGGAAATGGATTGTCGGCCAAAGAGTGCGGTTTGATTTCCATTCCTTCTCATAAATCAATTACCAATGGGCAAGAAGAAATCAAAAACCAAATCTATGGCAATTGGTTAGGTGTGGGTGAATACTGATT
>JAADJA010000154.1 GCA_013151015.1 Chlorobiota bacterium | reverse complement strand
AAAGAAGGTAGATGAACTTTATGCTGATTTTGAGGAACAATATGCCATAAACGAATCTAAAGTTGGTGAATATTGGAACAAGGCAGTAGCCGCCAAAAATTATTCGGAGAAGCTTAAAAAATATATTGATAGTGTTAAGGTTGCATTGATTGCCAAGACCGAAAGGATTACTTTTGAAGAAGCAGATACGCTTCAACTTAAGTATGCCAAGAAGAAGGACAATTTTGATGCCCCGACAAATTTTTTCAATGGTGCGCCACCAAAAAAAGGGGAAGCAGGTAACATGGTAAAGAATATCGAAGAGTTTAAAAAGAATATGTTGACCTTGATCGATCCCGAGGACCAGAAAGGTTTCCCCATGGGGCTTGTCACAAATTGGGACGTAGATGGCAAGGAAATACCTTATCATGACAAAGATGGCCAGAAAGAAGATTGGGAACGCCACAATTTTTATCACACCATCCTTGCGGCGGATGTCACCATCCTGAACAAATTGATCGCCGAAATTTACAATGCCGAAACCAATGTGGTGAGTTATTTATATTCTTCCATTTCGGAAGAGGATTTTAAGGTGAACAAGATCAGTGCAAAAGTAATTGCCACCAGTAATTATGTTTTTCAGGGGGATGATTACAAAGCAAAGATTTTTGTGGCCGCATATGATTCAACGCAAGATATTGATGTCTATATATTGGAAGGCGCCGATACTTTGACCGATATTTCAAAAGGGAGAAAAATAGAAACCGAAAAGGGAATGGGGATACTTACACTTCCGCAGAGTACCGAGGGGACAAAAAAATATGCCGGGATCGTACAGATTAAGAACCCCTATGGTAAAATGGTATCCTATAACTTTAAAAGCGAATTCATGGTGGCAAAACCTTCGGCCACGGTTTCAGCGACAAAGATGAACGTGTTTTACCGAGGGGTCGATAACCCGGTGGCCATTTCGGCTTCGGGCAAGGCAGACAATCAGTTGAAACCAAGACTGGCCCCGGCAAGTGCCGGTAAAATCAGTCGGTCAAAGGAAGGTGGTTGGAACGTTAAAATAGATTCGAAGAAAGATTTTAAGGTTACCATTAAAATTTTTGCCGAGGACAAGGATGGCGAAAAGTTCATGGGTGAACAATTATTTAGGGTCAAGGATTTGCCCGATCCGGTTGCCATGGTTTATGGGGCTGTAAATGAAAAGATTTCGAAGAAAAAATTATTGGCAAACCCCTTCCTTGTTTGTAAGCTGCCGGATTATGTGGAATTTGAGTTTAAGTTCAAGGTTACTTCATTTACAATGGTTATTCCAAAGGGTGGCGGAAAAGTTTCAACGGATAAGGCAACTGGCCAGGCTTTTTCTGAAAAAATGAAAAACATGATCCAGAATTTGAAGAAAAATGATTATATAATCTTTAAGGATATAAAGGCACAGGGGCCTTTACGAATGCGTTCGATCAATTCCCTGACGGTTACCATTAATTAAACAGATATTATTATGAAATCTTTATTGAGCTTAGTGTTTATTGGCTTTTTCTTGGGGATAGGTATTCCTTCCTTTGGTCAAATCCTCGATAGTCCTCGTGATGGTGTATATGATGAAATATCAACACCAGAAAAAAAACCCATACCATATGCCTCTGTAAGGGAAGCAGACGTTGCATGGAAAAAACGCATATGGAGGATAATTGATTTTCGTCAAAAGATGAACCAACCGTTCTATTACCCCGCAACCCCGCAGAAAAACTGGAAAAATTTTATGACCATTGTCATGGATGCAATCAGGGAAGGGAGTATTACAGCTTACGATCCCGGTGACGATCAGTTCTTGGTACCTTATACGTATAGTGAAATCGATAAGAAGTTTTCAAAAGAAGAAGAGATAATACATCGTGATCCTGAAGACCCCGAAGTAATATTGAGTACTGAAACCGTTGTAGTACCTTTTGACCCTGCTGATGTCGAAAAGATCCAGATAAAGGAGGATTGGTTTTTCGATAAGAACAGATCGATAATGGATGTAAGGATCATTGGTATATGCCCTTTAATAAACCAGTATGATGATGACGGCAACAAATATGCGGTTGAAGAGATGTTTTGGATTTATTTCCCGGAGACCCGGCCTGTATTTGCCCAAGCAGAAGTTTTTAACCGGAAAAATGGTGCCGAGCGCAGGACATATGATGAGATTTTCTGGAAAAGGATGTTTGCCAGCTATATCTATAAAGAAGAAAATGTTTACGATAGGGAAATATCCAAATATGCTGTTGGGATGGATGCACTCTTGGAAGCAGAACGGATTAAAAATGAACTTTTCACCTTTGAACAAGAACTTTGGGAGTTTTAGTTGAACTACATTCCCCTCTAAATAAAGTACAATAAGAAACCCCTCATTTTTTGAGGGGTTTTTTTATGTCTGTTGTTTTTCTGATTCCGTATATTTGTTGAAAATTTATTCTTTCATGAAGTCAAACAACCTTCTCGATACTCCCATTGAATACTTAAAAGGCGTGGGCCCCGTTAGGGCCGATATGCTTAAGAAGGAATTAAAGATTTTTACCTTTAATGATTTGATGGGGTATTTCCCTTTCCGTTATGTTGACCGAAGTAAATTCTATAAAGTAAACGAAGTGAAAACCGATGCGGCCTGGGTTCAGTTAAAGGGTAAAATAAAGGGTCTTCAAAAAATCGGAAAACCCAGGGGAGGACGGCTTGTTGCGTATCTGGAGGATGATACTGGGCGGTTGGAACTGGTTTGGTTCAGGGGTTTTCAATGGTTGATGAATAAATTCTTGCCCAATGAAGAATACATTGTTTTTGGTAAACCAAATTTGTTCAACGGAAAATTGAACATCCCTCACCCTGAAGTTGAGGCAGTTTCAGAAACACAAATTCACCTTGGAGATAAACTTCAACCTTTTTATTATTCAACTGAAAAACTGAAATCAAAAGGACTTGATAGCAGGGGTATTAGTAAAATTATGAAAACCCTGTTACTACAAGTTCAGGGAATTATCCCGGAAACCCTCTCGGAAGAAATGAGGAAAGAATTGAAGTTGATTCCAAGGGAAGATGCAATTTTAAATATTCATTTCCCCAAAAACCCTGAAATATTGAAACGGGCCGAATCCCGCTTGAAATTCGAAGAACTGTTTTTTATCCAATTGAACCTGCTGAAATTGAAACTGATCCGGATGGAAAAAATCCAGGGGAACCTTTTTTCTGTTGTTGGCAACTATTTGAATGATTTTTACAAGAACTGCCTTCCCTTTGAACTTACCGGGGCTCAAAAAAGGGTCATCAAGGAAATCCGGGTCGATATGGGTTCAGGGCATCAAATGAACCGGCTATTACAAGGGGATGTGGGAAGTGGGAAAACCCTTGTGGCATTAATGTGTATGTTGATTGCCCTTGATAACGGTTATCAGGCAAGTTTGATGGCACCTACGGAAATCCTTGCCCAACAACATTTCAAATCCATTTCAAAAATGCTGGAAGGTATGGATATCCAGGTGGCCTTGCTAACGGGCTCCACTAAGGCCAAACAACGGACCGCACTGCACGATTTACTGCAAAGCGGCCATATCCATATCCTTATTGGCACACATGCCCTCATCGAAGATACCGTAAAATATAAAAACCTTGGATTGGTCATAATAGACGAACAACATCGCTTTGGCGTGGCACAACGTGCCAAATTGTGGAAGAAAAACATCACTCCCCCACACATTTTGGTCATGACGGCCACGCCCATTCCCCGTACTCTGGCAATGACTTTTTACGGTGATCTTGAAGTTTCCGTAATCGATGAACTGCCACCCGGGAGAAAATCAATTAAAACAGTCCACTTTTATGATAAAGACCGCTTGCGCCTGTTTGGCTTCATGCAGCGGCAGATTGCCGAAGGCCGTCAGGTATATATGGTTTATCCGCTCATTAAAGAATCAGAGAAGCTGGATCTGAAACATTTGGAGGATGGGTTTGAAAGTGTCAGCCGTGCTTTTCCACTTCCAAAGTATGCAGTTAGTATGGTTCATGGCCAGTTGAAAAGTGCCGAGAAAGATTATGAAATGCAGCGTTTTATAAAAGGGGAAACACAAATTATGGTGGCAACCACAGTAATTGAAGTGGGCGTGGATGTCCCCAATGCCTCGGTGATGGTAATCGAAAATGCCGAACGATTTGGGTTATCGCAATTGCACCAATTACGTGGCCGTGTGGGAAGGGGAGGCGATCAATCCTATTGCATCCTTATGACAAAGGATAAGCTGAACCCGGAAGCTTATAAACGGATCAAAACAATGGTGAAAACCAGCGATGGGTTCGAAATTGCCGAAACAGACCTGAAACTCCGTGGACCTGGCGATTTGCACGGTACACAGCAAAGTGGCATCCTCGACCTTAAGATTGCCGACATCGTAAAAGATGAAAAAATACTGAAATATGCCCGTGAAAAAGCCATTGAACTTTTGAACGATGATCCCCATCTTGAAAAAGAAACCAATTCCCCGATCTTAAAAGAGCTGAACAAGCTAACAAGGAACAGGCCCAATTGGAGTTTGATCAGTTGAAAATAGAGCAGGCCCATAATACAGAAACCCCAATCTACTTTTCCATCTTTCTTTCCTCCATTTTCTTTTCGGCCATATAATTGGCATCAAGAAAAATCATTGAATCAAGCGGGATGTTTCTTGATTGTGCTTTTTTACGTATGTCTTCCATCCAGGTTTTGGAATTGTTTATCTGTTTTATAAAACCCTTTATCCATAATTCCTTCATTCCTTTATTATTGTATTCCACTATGGGCAATACATCGGCAACAAAACCATCCCCAAATTTAAATAAACCTGCGGTTGACATCATCAAGATTACCAGGTCTGCATTGGTTACGGCTTTAAAAACATCTATATCCTTTACAGTTAAAGGGGGATCGCCTTTTTGCGGGAAAATGCTGTTATAGTAGTACCAATACTGATTGGATCGAAAACTATTGTTCAATGTGCTATCGTTTAGGTTCCAATAAAAACTATCGCTGATAACGATTACAGAGGGCATTTCCTTGATTGGATATTTGTTTTCCATTTCAACAACAGGGTAAGCCATTGGGATTTGAGGGACAGGAAAACAGAGATTTAGGATTTTTTCCAGGTCATTGTCGGTGTTGCGGGGCTCTTCGCTCCATTCAATATCCTTCAAATGGATCCTGTTCATCTTTCTGTCAAGGATTTTTTCACATTTTTTAATCAAGGAATCTGCTGTTAGTTTAGCACCAAATTCGCTCCAGTGTGTGCCGGTTTTGGTGAACAAGGGCGGGTATTCCGAGCTTTTTTTCAATTGCATAAACCAGGCGTTTACATCAATGAAAGGTACATCTGACCTGCCAAGGGCATCGGCATAAGTTTGATAATTCGTTGAATCCCGCTTACCAATAAACCGATCAGGTATATATTCAGGGTAATACCATGACTTTCCTGGGTTCAACATCACCAATAACCCGGTATTGTATTGTTTCAGCAAATGCCTGATATCTGAAAAATGCTTGACTCTTTCCTCTATTTTGGTTTTGCCGATAAAATCATCTCCCCGGTAATCATAAATGTACCAGGGTTCAAATAAATAACCTTGCTTGCCAATAGTAACACCGTCGGGATGTGGGATATTGAACAAACTATAATCCACTTGATTGTACAGCCTGATAAAGAAAGGCCGGAACCCAAAGTGCCGGTCGATAATTTTGGTCACACTTGATTGATATTCAGAGCTGAGATATGAACCGAACGTAAGCGGGACAGTTTCAGGCTCGTTGACAACCCCATGGAGGGGCTTTGTTTTGAAAACACCTGTAACATATTGAAAGCCCGGCAATGAAAGCAAGACAATCAGGCAAATAACCAATATGCGGTACATCTTTTCCATATCAAAACCTAAAATAAATAAACGGGCTAAACCCCGATCCTGCCAATGATGCAATAACGAAAACCATGGTAAAAACAGAAACAATAAAATACAGCAAGTGTTCTTTTCCGTTTAATTTGGTTTTATAAATCCGGTCTTCCATCCGTGAGCCAAACCGAAAAACCGTGATAAATGAGAAAATAGTTCCCATAAGCATTATAAAATAAAAATGGTTGTTTAATTGGGATGTTACTGGTCTGAAATCGAAAGCAAACATCCGTTCGAGATAGGTCAGTGCATTTTCAAACCCCTCGACCCTGAAAAACACCCAACCAACAATCGTGATGAAAAAAGTAATCAAAATGCTCGGGGCTTTACCGATCCGTTCATAAACTTTTAGAAGAAAAACACGATCTGCGATTAAAAATAATCCATGGTATGCGCCCCAAATGACAAAATTCCAGTCAGCGCCATGCCATAGACCTGAAATAAGGAATACGACCCACAGATTGAAATATAGGCGTGGTTTGCTTACTCGGTTGCCTCCCAATGGCAAGTACAGGTAATCGCGCATAAATTGCCCCAGGGTAATGTGCCACCGACGCCAAAATTCAGTAATACTACGTGAGGTATATGGATTGTTAAAGTTTTCAGGAAACTTAAACCCGGTCATTCTGCCCATACCTATTGCCATATCCGAATAACCCGAGAAATCGAAATATATCTGGAATGCATAGCCAATAATTCCGATCCAGGCCATATTTGTGTCGAGGTTAATATAATCCATCGCCATTATTTTATCCACTTCAAATGCCAGGACATCCGCTATCAATACCTTTTTGGCCAGGCCGATAACAAAACGGTAAAAACCCAATAAACGGTCTTCGTTGGTTTCCCTGCGTTCGGTAATCTGATCCGCAATGGTCTGAAAACGTACGATTGGCCCTGCGATCATTTGAGGAAACATCAGGATATAAAGCAAAAAATCAAAAGGGTTTTTGAGCGGTCTGTGGATTTTTCGATATACATCAATTGTATAGGTAAGCGACTGAAATGTAAAAAACGAAATGCCGATTGGCAACACTACTTTTGTCCAATAAATGGAATTTGCACCAAAACTTTCAAGGATGAAATTGAAATTGTCAATAAAGAAGTTAGCGTATTTAAAGTAAGCCAGTAGCCCCAGGTTAATCGCGATGGATAATGCAGCCCAGAGTTTCTTTTTAATTCGGGCATTTGTTAAGTACATTGCCCTCACGATATAAAAATTGATAAATACCGAACCAACCAAAAAGAAAATAAACCGGGGTGCCCCCCAGGCATAAAACACAATACTGAACAACAAGAGCACAAGGTTTTTGTGCTTCTTGCCCACAAGGTAATATGTAATAAGGAAGACGGGAAAAAAGAATAAAACAAATACGATACTGCTAAAAACCATCCCTGATATTTTAAGAGGGCAAAAGTAGATATTTTCATACATAATTAATTAGAAATGGTTTAAAATCTTACATTTGCAAGCTTAAAAAATAACTGATCATGAAGATTTCATATAATTGGCTGAAACAATATTTAGACATTGATTTGCCAATAGATAAACTCTCGGAATTGCTTACTGACTGTGGCCTGGAAGTGGAAGGGCTCGAAAAATGGGAATCTGTAAAAGGTGGCCTGAAAGGTATAGTAATTGGAGAAGTGATTACCTGTGAACGCCATCCAAATGCTGACCGATTGAGTGTGACAACAGTTGATGTAGGCAATGGAACATTTCTCCCTATTGTTTGTGGTGCCCCGAATGTGGCTGCCGGGCAAAAGGTCTTGGTAGCAACTGTTGGGACAAAATTGTTTTCAGGGGATGAAGATTTCACCATCAAAAAGAGCAAAATCCGGGGTGAAGTTTCCGAAGGGATGATTTGTGCCGAGGATGAACTGGGCTTAGGTACTTCGCATGATGGTATCATGGTGTTGGATGAGAATGCCGAAGTGGGGGAATCCGCATCTGTGTATTTCGATATTGAGGAAGATTATGTTTTTGAAATAGGGTTGACACCCAACCGGACCGATGCCATGTCGCATATTGGTGTGGCCCGGGATATCAAAGCGGTTTTGGAAAATATTGATTTTGTCCAAAATAGAAAGGAAGACAGGAAACTTATTATCCCTGATGTGAGTAGTTTTTCGGTTGACGATACCAACAAAGATGTGGAAGTTATTGTCGAAAACCCGGAAGCTTGTCCACGATATACCGGACTGACCATTACTGGCATCTCGGTAAAAGAATCGCCGGAATGGTTGAAAAACCGTTTGAGTGCAATTGGTTTGCGCCCTATCAATAATGTGGTGGACATTACGAATTATGTACTTCATGAAACCGGGCAACCCCTTCATGCATTTGACCTTAAAGAAGTAAACGGGGATAAGATTATTGTGAAGAAAATGCCAGAAGGGTCTGTTTTCACAACCCTTGATGAAGTTGAGAGAAAATTAAATGCGAATGATCTGATGATTTGCAATGCAGAGGAAGGGATGTGTATTGGTGGTGTTTTTGGAGGGATTAAATCTGGTGTAACGGAAAACACAAAAGGAATTTTTCTGGAATGTGCCTATTTCGATTCTGTAAATATCCGTAAAACATCGAAATTCCATGATCTGCAAACAGATTCATCATTCCGTTTTGAACGGGGCGTGGATCCTGAAATGATAATCTATACCTTGAAAAGGGCTGCTTTGCTGATAAAGGAAATTGCTGGTGGAAAGATTTCTTCTGAAGTAAAAGATGTTTCAGCTAAAACCTTTGAAAGAAAACAAGTAGGGATTAGTTGGAATAATATTGATCGCCTGATTGGAAAAGCCCTTGGTAAAGAGGTAATAAAAAACATTTTAAATTCATTGGAGTTCGAAACTGTTTCTGAAGATGAAAATGGCATGGAACTGTTTGTTCCACTTTACCGTGTGGATGTCACCCGGGAAGCCGATGTTATTGAAGAAATCCTGCGGGTTTATGGGTACAATAATATCGAGATACCAACAAAACAGCATTCGGCCATTGCCCATACCGAGCAACCGGATGTGGAAAAATTGAGGAATACGATAGCGGATTACCTTGCTGCAAACAGCTTTAGCGAAATAATGAACAATTCATTGACGAAAGCTGCCTATTATGAAACAAGCAACGATTTTGATGAAAAACGGAGCGTGAAGATGCTGAACCCTTTGAGCCAGGATTTGAACGTGATGCGGCAATCCCTTTTGTTTGGCGGACTTGAAGTGGTTTCTTATAATCTGAACCACCGCATTTATGACCAAAGGATTGCTGAGTTTGGAAAGGTTTATTCCATAACCCCGGGCAAGGAAAACGAAAGCGATATCACCAGGAAATACAAGGAAACCAATCATCTTGCGCTTTTTACAACAGGCAGGAAAGAACCGGAAAGTTGGAACACCGGGGATGATAAAACCGATTTCTTTTATTTGAAAGCAGTTGCCGGGAATATTTTGAAAAGGCTTGGCGTTTCAATTACTTCCTTAAAGACAAATGCAATCGAAAAAGAATATGCCAATGAGGGCTTGCTTTTCATCCATCAGGATAAGTTATTGTTGGAAATGGGGAAATTTTCCCGCAAAATGCTGGGTGTCTTTGATATTAAGCAAGATGTTTTTTATGCCGATATCAATTGGGACCTGCTCATTGCGTTAGCAAAGAAAAACAAGATCAGTTATCAGAAAGTTTCCAAATTCCCTGCTGTCCGTAGGGATCTGGCTTTGCTTATCGATAAGCAAACACAGTTTGAGGAGATTGAAAAAATTGCCTTTGGAACGGAGAAAAAACTACTGAAGAAGGTCAATCTGTTTGATGTATATGAAGGGAAAAATATCGAAGAAGGCAAGAAATCCTATGCAATAAGTTTTGTTTTACAAGATGAAGAAAAAACCCTTACCGATAAAATGATTGATAAAACAATGAGAAAGCTAATGGGAGCATATCAGCATAAGCTGAACGCAACAATCCGGTAAGCACTGCATCATTGTGAAGGGGAAGCTTCCGGAAATGATATACAAAAAGCAGAATGAAAATAACAAATTATAAAATTCAATTTTCAAATAAAATTCAGTTTTTGGAATTCCAAATCACAAAGATGCTTCAATTATTGTTTTTTTGTAATTGAGATTTATTTGTTTTTTATTATTTGTGTTTTGGGATTTGGTATAAAATAGCCCACATGAAATCTATTAATAGAAGCGTTACGTGAGATATCAATATTTACAAACCTAAAAAATTTAAAGAAATGGCAAAACAATTTTCAATTACCCCGGCGGGAGAAAAATTTGAAATCCCCCAACAAAACGAATACAATGCGGAATACAGCAGATTGGAAAAACTAGCGAAAGAAGCCCGTGACAAAGGGCAGGAAGTCGTAATTGTCATGGGCCTTGGCTTTGTTGGCGTCGTTATGGCGGCCATCGTTGCAGATACCAAAGATAAAAACGGGAAATACTCCAAGTTCGTGATTGGCTATCAAAGGCCAAGCGTAAGGAGCTATTGGAAAATCCCCCTTGTGAACCGTGGCGAATCCCCTGTGAAGGCCGAAGACCCGGAAGTGGACGAATTGATTGGAAGGACAACAAAAGAAGCCAATACATTTGTGGCCACCTTTAACAGCGATTGCCTGAAATTGGCCGATGTTGTGGTGGTGGATGTACAATGTGATTATTCCAAAAAAGATTTGGGGAATATGAAAACCGGGGAAACCGATATGGCCGCCCTCGAAGCATCCATGAAAACCATTGGTGAAAAAATCCCGCCCCATGCCTTAACGCTTATTGAAACCACCGTGGCGCCAGGAACCACCGAATTTGTTGCATGGCCAATTATGAAAAAAGCTTTCTCAAAGCGTGGACTCACTGAAACACCATTGCTTTCACATAGTTTTGAAAGGGTGATGCCGGGAAGGGAATATGTTTCTTCAATCCGTGATTTCTGGCGGGTTTGTTCCGGTTGTGACGAGCCGGCAAGGGACAAGGTGGAGAAATTCCTACATGAGGTTTTGAACACGGAAAAATTTCCATTGACCGTTATGGACAGGCCTATCGAATCGGAAACAACTAAGATTGTGGAGAATTCATATCGGGCAACTATCCTCGCTTTCCTGAATGAATGGAGTCTGTTTTCGGAACGTAATGGTGTGGATTTGATTAAAGTAATTGATGCCATTAAAATGCGCCCGACCCATAGCAATATGATTTTCCCGGGCCCGGGAATTGGTGGATATTGCCTGCCAAAAGATGGTGGATTGGGTTATTGGGCTTATCGTCACATCCTCGGTTTTGAAGATGGAGACAATGTTTTCAAAATCACCCCAACGGCCATTGACATTAATGATACAAGGGGTTTGCATGTGGCTGAACTTACACGTGATGCCTTGCGCAACATGGGAAAATATATCGCAGGATCGGATGTGTTGATCTGTGGTGCCAGTTACCGTCAGGATGTGGGCGACACCCGATACAGCGGTAGCGAAATGGTAGTGAGGAAGCTCACTGAGATGGGTGCTGATATGCGTGTCCATGATTCCTATGTGGATAGTTGGGACGAACTGGAATTCCAGGATGAAAACGCCGAGCATTCATGGAGTCGCTTCTTCCGAAATCAGGAACACCTGAAAGAACTGAAGATCCAAAAAGATTTGCCGAAAGCATTAGAAGGTGTGGAGGCTGTTATTTTGGCTGTTCCCCATTCTGAATACTTGAAATTGGAACCTGCCGACATTGTGAAATGGGCAGGAGGGCCTGTTGCCATTGTGGATGCCTTCGGTATTTTATCGGACGATAAAATCAAAGAATACTTCAAACTGGGCTGTGAAGTGAAAGCCTTGGGCCGTGGACATATCCAACGTTTGAAAAAAGAATTGAAAAAGAAAAAGTAGAAAATGCCCCTTTAAACCTTTCGGGTCGAGGAAGGCAAGAGCGGTGGAGACCCGGAAGGTTGAATGGAAATACAGTTTGGTTTTTTAACCGAGATGCAACAAGTGTCCACACTTGTTGTTGAGAACAATGTTATGTCATGCAGCTAACGTCCACACTTGTTGTTGTGTACACAGGATGCAATAGGGATTTACCGCAAGCGTGGACGCTTGCTCCATGTGTGGTGCGATATTATAAACTTGTTGTTTTGATAATTATCAAGATGCATATTGAAATAAAAAATTAATGGAATACAATCACAACGAAATAGAAAAAAAGTGGCAAAAGTTTTGGGCAAAAAACCAAACTTTCAAAAGTGAAATTGACTGGTCCAAACCTAAATATTATGTGTTGGATATGTTCCCTTATCCTTCCGGTGCGGGATTGCACGTTGGGCATCCCCTGGGTTATATCGCATCTGATATTTATTCGAGGTACAAAAGACAAAAGGGGTTCAACGTATTGCACCCCATGGGCTACGATGCCTACGGGCTTCCTGCGGAACAGTACGCCATCCAAACCGGCACACATCCCGCCGTTACAACCAAAAAGAACATCAAGCGCTACCGTGAACAACTGGACCGCATTGGTTTCTCTTTTGACTGGTCAAGGGAGGTTAGGACTTCCGACCCCGCTTATTATAAGTGGACACAGTGGACATTTATCCAGCTTTTCAATCATTGGTACAACCTGAAAAATAATAAGGCCGAGCACATTGATTCGTTGATTGCTGAATTTAATGAAAAGGGAAATTCGGGAATCCGGGCATCTTGTTCAGATATTGAAATTTTCTCGGCAAATGATTGGAAAAACATGACCGAAAAGCAGCAGCAGGAAACCCTGATGAACTATCGTTTGGCCTATCTTGCCGATACCTGGGTGAACTGGTGTGCCGAGCTCGGGACTGTCCTCGCCAATGATGAGGTGGTAAACGGCCTTTCGGAAAGGGGCGGGCATCCCGTGGAACGAAAAATGATGAAGCAATGGTCACTTCGGGTTTCGGCCTATGCCCAGCGTTTGCTCGATGGTTTGGACAAAGTGAATTGGGTAGATTCTTTGAAGGATATGCAGCGCTATTGGATCGGACGTTCAGAAGGAGCGGCTGTTTTCTTTAATGTGAACGGATTTGATGATAAGCTTGAGGTTTTCACCACCCGTCCCGATACGCTTTGGGGCGCAACTTTTATGGTCCTCGCCCCGGAGCATGAAATTGTTGAAAAAATAACGACCCCTGATAGAAAAGAGGCCATTGACAAATATGTTTTGTGGGCAAAGAACCGTTCGGAACGCGAACGTCAATCAGAAGTTAAAAATATAAGCGGGGAATTTACCGGGGCTTATGGTATAAATCCCGTGAACGGCGAAAAAATCCCCATCTGGATTGCAGACTATGTATTGGCCGGTTATGGTACGGGGGCAATTATGGCCGTTCCAGGCCACGATAGCCGCGACTTTGCTTTTGCAAACCATTTTAAATTGCCCGTTATCCAGGTTGTATGCAAAGAGGGGGAAGAACCGACCGATCCGGCAACATGGGAAGATTCCTATGATTCCAAGGAAGGAAAGATGATCAATTCCGGTTTTATCACCGGGATGGAAGTGAAAGATGCAATCCGAAAAACAATAGAATTCCTTGAAAAAAAGCAGATTGGCTCCGGACAGGTGAATTTTAAATTACGCGATGCTATTTTCAGCCGTCAGCGTTATTGGGGCGAGCCTTTCCCGATTTACTACAAAGATGGAATGCCTTATCCTTTGGACGAAAACGAGCTCCCTTTACGATTGCCCGAAGTGGACAAATACCTGCCAACGGAAAGCGGTGAGCCGCCTTTGGCAAGGGCTGAAAACTGGGTCACAAAAGAGGGGTATCCCCTTGAAACGAACACCATGCCCGGCTTTGCTGGTTCCAGTGGTTATTATCTTCGTTATATGGACCCGCATAATCAGGATGAGTATTTTTCAAAAGAGGCCAACGGATACTGGCGCGATGTGGATTTGTACCTCGGTGGCGACGAACATGCCACCGGACATTTGATCTATGCCCGTTTCTGGAATATGTTTTTATTTGATATCGGTCTTGTTTGCGAAGAAGAACCTTTTAAGAAACTGATCAACCAGGGGAAAATACAGGGTCGTTCCAGTTTTGTTTATCGTGTAAACGGAACCAATAAGTTTGTCTCCTTCAATTTAAGGAAAGAATATGAAACAACTCGTATCCATGCGGATGTGAACATGGTTGACAATGACGTTTTGGATACGGAAGCTTTTAAAAAGTGGCGGCCCGAGTTTAAGGATGCTGAATTTATTTTGGAAGGTTTGTCTGGCGACAAGGCAGGAGGTAAATATATTTGTGGATGGGAAGTGGAAAAAATGTCCAAATCAAAACACAATGTAGTGAACCCAGACGAGTTGATCGAACGTTATGGAGCCGATACATTTCGTCTTTATGAGATGTTTCTGGGCCCATTGGAAAACCATAAACCCTGGGACACCAAAGGGATCGAAGGGGTCTATCGTTTTATGAAAAAACTGTGGCGGCTCTTTTATGATGAAAATGCCAATTACATTGTTACCGATGAAAAACCGGACAATAAGGGGTTAAAGATCCTTCACCAAACCATCAAGAAAATCGAGCAGGATATAACCCGTTTTTCGTTCAATACGGCAGTTAGTGCATTTATGATTTGTGTGAACGAACTTTCGGAATTGAAATGCCACAAAAAGGAAATCCTTGAAAAGCTGGTTATCTTGCTTTCCTCCTATGCCCCTCATATTTCAGAGGAATTATGGGAGAAACTGGGAAATGCCGGCTCCATTACTTATACTGCTTTTCCAGAGTTCAATGAAGAATTTGTAAAAGAAAACACCTTTGAATACCCGGTTTCGTTTAACGGTAAAATGCGTTTTAAACTGGAATTGCCTGTTGATTTGCCGAAAGATGAAATAGAGAAAACCGCCATTGGCCATGAAAAGGCTCAAAAGTGGATAGAAGGAAAACAAATCAGAAAGGTTATTGTGGTGCCGAAGAAGATAATCAATGTGGTGGTAGGTTAGATGTTTCCCTGTTCATTTTGATTTTGAATGGTGTTTTAAACAATACCGGAGCGTATTGTTGTTCTTGGTTTCCACCCTTTCAGGGCAAAATATAAAAGCTAAAAAAAGCCCAAAGGGCTTATAGTATAAACATTGGATAACGCCCAATGTAAAGGGGGGAAACAATAAAGCCCTGAAGGGGCGAAAGCAAACGAATGTTTTTAGGTACGCTATTTGTTTTACGATCCCCATTAAATATCATAAATGAAACTCAACTTCATTCTCATACTATTTCTAAGTTTATTTTATTTCCAGGCCAATTCCCAGGAAACAGGGGTTTTTAGGGAAATGGAAAACAAGGCCTTCAAGCCAGGTGAAAAACTGGTTTACCGGGCTTATTACCAATCATTCCTAACTGGAAAGCTCACGGCAGGTATTGCAACTTTAAGGGTGTTGGAGTCGCCAATGGTGTTTGATGAAAGGGAAACCTGGCAAATAAACGTTGTGGCCAATTCAAAGGGTTTCTTCAATACCTTTTTCAAGGTCCGCAATAAATTCGATTCTTACATTGACCGCAAAGGGCTGTTCCCGCAGTTCTTCATCCGCCGTACCCGCGAAGGGGGCTACAAAAAGGACGATGAATATAAATTCAACCAAAAGAAAAATTATGTGGTTACCCGAAGCGATTCGGTCGCAATCCCGGACTACACCCAGGATTTTGTGTCGGCGGTATATTATGCCCGCAGCCTTGATTTCGATACTTTGCAGAAAGGGGACGTTATACCCATCAATTTTTTCCTTGATGATTCGGTTTATATTTCGGCCATTATTTATCAGGGGAAGGAAATCATCGAGGTGGAACTGGGAAGTATCCGCTGCCTTAAATTCCTGCCAGGAATGGCCACGGGCGAGGTTTTCGCCGATAAATACCCCATGAGCCTTTATGTGACAGATGACAAAAACCACCTCCCTGTTTTATTGGAATCGGCGGTTGTAGTTGGAAGTGTAAAGGCCGAGCTCATTGAGTTTGAAGGATTGTCAAATCCTATGACTTCATTTATTGAGAAGTATGAATGATGGTTATGGAATTTGTATTAAATTTACATCTACCATATTGTGGATAATTTATAAAATCTGTTTGAATTTTGAATAATTATTAGGTGCTTGTCCGACTTTACTGTTCCCGTTTGAACAGATACTGATGTTCAGCAAATGAAAAGAAAACCATATAAGGTGCGGCGCACCGATAACCTTTGTAGCAATCAGATATAATTTAAAACAAGGTGCGGCGCACCGAAACATTGAAAAAAAACAATAAAATGAAAACAAAGATCCTCGTTTTTCTCGCCCTCATCGGCATCACAGTCATCATAAGCAGTTTTTCCTTTTTGTCAACCTCTTGTAGCCCCGGAAATGCAATGGAACCACCGACAGATTACCCAAAATACCTTTCGGATTGGAAAAGGGTGGATTCCCTCGAGAAAAGACGCCTCCCAAAATCCGCATTGAAAATCGTTGATGAAATTTATATCAAGGCAAAAGCTGAAGAAAACTATCCACAGTTTATCAAGGCAAGCCTGTACAAACTTAAACTGCAATCCGATTTTAAAGAGGATTTTATGGAAATGGCCATCTCGGATTTGAACGACGAAATTGCCCAATCGGAAAGCCCGGTGAAACAAATCCTCTATTCCATACAGGCAGAACTGTACTGGCGTTACTATCAATCGAACCGCTATAAGTTTATGGAAAGGACAGTTGGCGGCGATATCAACAGCGATGACATAAAAACCTGGGATTTGAAGCATTTGTTGGATGTGGTGATAAAGAACTATTTGGCCTCCCTCGAAAACCCGGATGATTTGAAACGTACCCATTTGAAGGATTATGATGCAATCCTTGATACAAGCAAACATTCAAAAGAATACCGCCCAACAATATACGATTTCCT
>JAADJA010000051.1:6844-23811 GCA_013151015.1 Chlorobiota bacterium | reverse complement strand
AGGTTTGGAACACGGCACTATTAAAAACCGGAATATCCAGCTCGAGTAAAGTATTTAATTTTTGTGAAAACAAAAATTTAGCGGAAAGCGTAGCTAAAACAATCTCTTTGGATTTCATTAAAAGCAACTCATCGGCTTCTGCCTCATAAGCATTTAGCAATGAAGGGATATTCTCATTATGCAATACTTTATTCAAAACCTCAATACTCCAGATGTTTCTCCTAAAAGGAAAAACCGTTTGGATATTCGATTTTGTTGAAACATAACCTTCACGGTCTTCATCGCCACGGATGGCAACATAAGAAATCACAGGATCATCACCCACATATTTCTCAAACGGTTCCAACTTTAATACTTTGGTACACCACCTTGCCTGACTTGAAGGGAGATAGCCCCCATACATTTCCAAAAAATGATCGAATGGTTTTAACGGGCTGTTTTCTGCTGCTTGAAGTTTCTTTACCTTTTTACCAAGAAACCCCTCCAATTCATGGATCAACTCATAGGTTTCGTCGAGTTCCTTGCCGGTATCACAGAAATAGTATTCCATATCAATTTCAGGATACCTTGTCTTCATGTATATGGCAAGGGCTGCGCTATCCTTTCCCCCGGATACTCCCAACAGATGTCTAACTTTGGTTGCCATTTAGTTCGTCTTGTAATAGTTTGGTTAGAAGTACAATATTAAAGGTTTCGTGCCCTGAGAACTTAAGATTTTGCATGCCCCAAATTTATTAATTAGAACAATCAATCTTGAATTTAGTTTTCCTTTTTTTAAACAAAACAGTGTTCTATTTACAGAAATCACTATTCATGCTTCAGCCCCACAAAATACAAATCAAAACCACCCAAACCACCCGGCCTGTTGGAGGAGAATATCAGCATATGCCTTTCAAAGTCAACGTCCTCTTCAAATAGGATGGGGCGGTATTCGTCGTATTCGCTGTTTATTTTGGGGCCGAGGTTTTCGGGCGTTGTCCAGTGATCGTTTTCCAATTTGGAAAAATAGAGATCGTAGCCGCCAAAACCGCCCGGCCGATTGGAAGTAAAAACCAGCGTATTGTTGAAAATATATGGGCATTTGTCATCATTACCACCAGACAACACCTCATCTTTATGGACAATCTTCAAGTTTGTATCTGCCAGGACTTCATGCAATTCAACATTGGAAGTATCGATGTCCACATAAAAAATATTGAAAACATCATTTTCCCTGTTTGAACAAAAATAAACCCTCGAATAGTCATCAACGAAAGAAGGGTACAAATCGTCAAACTCTGAATTCAGGAAACGAACAGCCTGGGATTCAGAAAAATCCGTACTATCGGTTTTATAGGTAAAGTTTATCTGAAAATCGCCTTCACTATCCGATGCACAGAGTAACAAGAACCTGGCATTATCTAAGAAATTATGACCATCGTAAACAAGGTAGGGCCCAAATTCGTTGCCTGCCGTATTTATTTTATCCAGCCCGTGCCTGATTATTCCCAGGCTTTGATAGATGCCCCAGTTTGCATATTCGGGCTTCACCGTGAGGACACCCGTTGTTTTATCAAAGTTCACGTTCATTGGCATATAAATAATGTCAAACTGGCTTCCCTGACTTTTCCGGTTGGTAGAAAAACAAAATGCGACAAGCGACCCAAGCGAAGGTGCCGTGGAGTTATAATCATCATATTCACTGTTGAACTCAGTGAGGTTTACCGGGCTATCGGGCAGGCTTCCCGTTTCATAATTATAACCATGTGGCTTCCGTTCGCAGGACACAAGGGCAATTAGCAATAGTATTGACAATAATTTGTTCATGGGCTTGTTTAAATAATTCCTGATATTGCAATCATTTCCCAATCCGGGATGCTTTTCTATTTTGAAACTACTGCACAATATCGGCACAACCAATCATACTTCGGCCAATCCGTTCTCTTCATTCAGGTACAACAGAAAACCCTTCACATTATTATAATTCATCTGCAATAACAGATCCTTGTATTTTTGAAGTTGCGCCCGGTGTTTTTCTTCCCTTTTCCCGGTTTTAAAATCGATTACCGCTGTTTCGTTTTCATAAAAAACCAAACGGTCGGGGCGATGGGATTTGCCATTCATGTCCAAGATACCGGCTTCCGTTTTTACGTTAAGGCCTTTCTTGAAAAAACGTGCTGTTTCCGGTTTCTGAAGGACTTCCCGGATTGAACCGGATATTGCAACGGCTTCATCTTCATTTACGACCCCTTCACCAATCAACTGTTCCATCACATTCGGCACATCTTCCATTGTTATTATTTTCGAAAGGACAAGATGGACCAGACTCCCATATTCCGCTTTCCCCGAAACATTGTCCACATCCCAATGTTCGGGCGCCTGTAAGCTTAGCAACATCCTTTTTCGCCAGGGAACGGAAACAAATTCTTCCAGGGAAAAATCGTTTTGTTGCCCGGCATTGCCGTCATCTTTTTTCTTCCTCGTTGTTTCGCCCCAATGATACGAATCCTGATTTTCGTCCCACATCCCCTTTTCAAGTAAATACTGTTTGAAGAATTGCGGTATGGAATGCTTGCCCGGTTTTTTTGCGGGAGGTTGTGCGGAGAAGATATATAAACGATCAGTTGGCCGTGTGAGGGTTACGTAAAGCAGATTGATCAAATCGAGCAAGGACTTGTCCACCTCCTCGCGATATTGCGGTTTGTATTCGGTCTTCTCCAGTCTTTCGGATACATTAATAAGCCCTGTCGTCAATTCAGGGACAGTATTGTCATGTATGTCCACCCAAAGCCTGTCTTTAGAATTTCGCTGTTTTTCATTGGCAAAGGGGTAAATAACGACCGGGAACTCAAGTCCCTTGGCCTTGTGGATGGTCATTACCCTCACGGCATCCACTCCTTCGGGGACGACAATGGAAAGCTTCTGTTTCTTTTTTTCCCACCACTCCAATATTTCCGAAAGACCCTGGAATTTCTTTGCAGAAACGGCCAAAACCGCATCCAGTAAAAATTGCAAATAAGGATCGGGCCTACTGTTCATTCTGAAATTCCGTACCAGTTCCTCGAACAAATCATAGGCGGGCAAACCCAACAAAAGATTAGGTCGGAAATCAAATCCATTTGACCTTAACAGTTTCCAAAAACCAATTTCTCCGTCTTTATCATTGGGCTGCACAATACCGGCAATCAATTCGTGCAACTCCCCTTTGACGGCATTTTGCGCTTTCAAATAAGACACGACCTCAACCTGGGCGATATAATCCGATTGGTCCAACAAACATTTTACAATGGCAAATAAAACCCTGACCTCCGGTGAATTTTCCAATAACAGCGATTCAGAAGAAACCACGTTTATGTTATTCTGAAGAAGGTGGGTTGCGGCAACACTCGCTTTTTTATTGTCACGGCATAAAATGGCCACATCCTTCAAACCGTACCCATCCTCTTTGACGTTATAGATTGTAGAGAGGATTTCCTGCAAATTCAGGTCTTCAAAAGAAGATTCATCATTTGCAGTTGCAATAAATTTCAATTGAACCGAACCGCCCGTGTTATTACTGTTAAACTTTTGTTCCTGGTTTTCATATATCACTTGCAAGTTTTCAGGTAAGTCCCCTGAAATCACACGAAAAAAGTCATTGTTGAATTCAACGATTTCTGCTTTTGAGCGAAAGTTTGAACTTAAGGTTTCCGGCTTATAACCTCTTTCCAAACTATGTTCACGTTCCTTTAACAAAGGGTCGTTGTCCTTGTTGATGATTTTTGGCAAACTCGAAAACTGTTCCACTTCACCGCCGCGCCATCGGTAAATCGCTTGTTTGCCATCGCCCACCAGCATATTGAAGTTGTCTTCGGCCAGGGAATTATCAATGAGCGGCAACAAGTTCAACCATTGCAAAACAGACGTATCCTGGAACTCGTCCAACATAAAATGTTTATACCTCTCCCCCATTCTTTCATAAATGAAAGGGACCGGCTCCTTCAGCACGATTTCGGCAATGCGCTTATTGAATTCCGAAATATGGACGATCTCATTATCCGTTTTATACTCTTCCAATACTTTCTCAATCTCGTTTAAAAGTGCCAACGGATAAAGGTTCTTGAGCACTTCATTTCGTACCAGATAATGAGGATATTCTTTTTCGAGCAAAACACCCAGATCCAGATAAGCGGAAATTAGTTCGGTTTTAATGGACTCAATGGCAGAGATGTCGCCTGGATCTGCTTTTCCCGAAACCCATTTATCTTCGTCAATGGTTTTCTTTACATAATTATTTGGCTCAATCTTGTCGAACTTCCTGTTGGCCAGGCTCTCAAAATACTTATAAATCCCACGTGCCCCCTGAAAAAACGCTTTGGCTTCCAGGCCATTCCCGGAAATCAGGTCAAAGGCCTTTTTCCCAATGGCATTTGTTTTTGCTTCAAAACCATGAACGGAAAATTCCAGCTTTTCGCGGATTTCACCAAAATCCGACAACGACAAACCCCTCAGTTTCCCGATATGCTGCTGCCCATCCTCTGTCAATATCTCCTTTGAAATATCTGCCAGATCCCCCTCGATATGCCAGCTTTTGTCCCCTTCGGTTTTATGGCGGACAAAATTCACAAGGACATCCGTTAAAGCCTTGTCCGTGCCCACATTGCTGATCAATATGTCCACCACTTTCACGATCATTTCATCCGTGTCCATTTCCACTTCAAAATTCAGGGGCAGGTGCATATCATGGGCAAAGGTTTTGATAATCTTATGGACAAAGCTATCTATGGTGCTCACGCCAAAATCGGAATAATTGTGCAGGATCAACTGAAGGCATTTTCCGGCATTGAGGGCAATTTCATTTTTATCGAGACTGGTCTCAAGAACCAGTTCGGGCAGCATGAATTTTACGGCAACGGTTTTTGGTTTATTTTCAAAATCAGAAATATCCTGCAAACTCGAAAGTATCCGCTGTTTCATTTCATTGGCCGCCTTATTGGTAAACGTGATAGCCAAAACCCTGCGGAAATCCTTTGGTGAAAGGAGGGTGATTTTCAGGTATTCCCTGACGAGGGTATATGTTTTGCCCGATCCGGCCGAAGATTTATATACGGAAAAGCTCAATGCGTTTTTTATTTTCTAATGCTGGTTAAAGAATTAATCATAGGGTTCCTTTGGAAAACTGGGTAGCGATTAAAGGTTATGGGTTATGCGTTATGGGTTATGCGTTATGGGTTATGCGTTATGGGTTATGCGTTATGGGTTATGCGTTATGGGTTATGCGTTATGGGTTTATGCGTTATGCGTCAAGGATTTTAGGCCTTAACGGTTTATCGGGTTTTCTTCAGTTTGTCACAAATCACTATTCGACAATAATAGTTTTCACATTGCCCGTTCTTTCATGGAATTTCAAGGTTGTGATATTGGACGGCAAAGAACTAACAACCCCAAACTGGCTGATATAGAAATCTTTTCGCACCACAATATCTTTGTTTACTGCTACCTTTACCCCGGTCCGCTCAGGAATACGATAAAAGAAACCCTGCCCGTCCGATGATGCCCCTGTTTTTCCTGAAAGCACCTTGGTATCACCTGTACGAACAAATTCCAGATATACTTTTTCACCACCGCCTCCCGAAGGTTCGCTGACCCCCGTACGGTTCGAGAAATTAAAAATGGGTATCTTCCCTGTTTCGTCGTTTTCATCAGGGACAACCGTAAAACTATAACTAAACGTTTCTTCAAAAGTAATTCCAGTGAACAGCGACAAATAATCTTTCTCCATGGTTTGCAACTCCTTGTCCATGTACATCACTGCACCGGCATCGTATGGTACTTCCTGATAACCCGTTAAAAGGTTAAAGCGGTTTTCCCTTATCTTGCTGATCATGTTGGCCGCCTCTACTGCTTTTTGTTCATTGGATTTCTCTATCCAGCGATGCTCAAAATATTTCTTGATAATCACAGCAGTGTCCACCACTACTTTACGGATAATAGTGTCGGTTTTCTCGTAGAGGTTTGTTTCGGCAAAATACGAAAACAAATCATCGTACACATCACCGCCCTTTTTGATTTTCGCAATCATTTCCTTCATTTCAGCGGCCCCATAAGAATTATCCATACCGAGGATCAAACCCGATTGGGAAAGCGAAAGCAACATGGACTTTCCTTCCTTTGAGACCTTATCGCTGATCTCAACAAAATAATAATTGGAAGGATCGGGAACCGCAAGCTGCGTAAGCTCCATACCTATGATTTCATAGCTGCTGTAATCGTTTAAAATCACATTGTCGAGATCAAGGTACTTGGCCGCATATTCAGCATAAGGGCCTTTTTTGTTTTCGGTCTTCTTAACCGTTACATCTACTTTAATGGCCGTTTTTGGGAGTGCGTACAACAAGCCCTTTTTCCCTGACAAATCCATAGATCCGTCCACATGCGACACATTTATTTGTGCAAAAACGCTATTCACTATAAATAAAGCCACAAAAACAGCTACAATGGGGGATTTCGTTGGTTTTCTTTTCATGATTAAAAACAATCTATTATTTTTGATATTCAAAAGTAATTCATTATTACGTATCACATGAAAATAAATTGTTTGAATTATCCACATTGCCTTGATTTGTGGTTGATTATTTAATATATTTGTGTCTTTAAATTCTGTAGCTATGGAAAACAAATACCTTTGTCCCAAATGCCGGGCGCTGTTGAATGTCCGTGAGAATATCGTTTTTTCGGCCGAAAATTCAAAAAAACAACGCGGCCTTTTTTTATTGAATGCCAATTTGGGAAATTACCAAATGTTGCACGATCCCGAATTCAAATATGAAGCCGGTGACCGTCTGGATTTTTATTGCCCGGTTTGCAACAACAGCCTTGGCATCCCAAAAATCAACAAAGACCTGGCAGAAATCCTGATGATCGACAATACCGGTGAAGAGTTTGAAATCGTTTTTTCGGAAATAGCAGGGAAAAGGCTTACCATGAAAATACGCGACAACACGGTTGTGGAAAGCTTTGGCGATGATTCCGGCGAATTCCAGAATTACTGGGGCGAAAGGCCAAGGTATTAAGGGTTATGGGCAGAAGGTTATGCGTTATGAGTTAAGGGTCACAGGCTTAAAAGGAAATTCCGAAACACATAATTCTTTGATAATTGCCGACATTTTCCATACCAGCCAAAGCCCATTAAAAACAAGCCGCAAAAAGGAGTGATGCCTTCACAATAAATCACCTAAACATGAAAACAAACAAGAATTGCCAAAGTTGCGGGATGCCGCTCAAAAAAAACCCGGAAGGCGGTGGGGCTGAAAAAGATGGATCAAGGAGCAAAATGTATTGCAGCTATTGTTACGAAAACGGGGAATTCAAAAACCCTGAAATAACCGCTGACGAAATGCAAATCCTGGTCAAGGATAAATTAAAAGAGATGGGTTTCCCCGGCTTTCTGGCGGGGATGTTCGCCAAAAGGATACCCAAATTGGAGCGATGGAAGAAAACATAAAAAAACCGGAAAATAAAATTTTCCGGTTTTTTTCATGCAATACACCTTTTTATTTCTTAGGCACGCTTTTCAGTGTTTCCACCAAATAATCCCAGAATTTTTGTACAGTTGCAATATTCACTTTTTCATCCGGTGAGTGTGGGTGGCGGATAGTTGGCCCAAACGAGATCATGTCCCAATTGGTATATGTTGCTCCCAAAATCCCACATTCCAAACCTGCATGGATTACTTTTACTTCTGGTACTCTCCCAAAATTATCGTTATAAACCTTTTTCATGGTATCCAAAATCTCGGAATTCACATTGGGCTTCCAACCCGGATATGCACCTGAATGAGAAACTTCAGCACCGTAAGCTTTAAAGTTTTCGGCAATTTTTGCAGCAGCAATATCCCTCTCGGCATCTACTGCACTTCTTGTCAGACAAGCTACTTCAATGGCATTATCAACTATTTTGATTATTGCCAGATTTGAAGAAGTTTCAACAACCCCTTCCATATCTTTGTCCCATGCCAGTACGCCATTAGGACAATTGACAACACCTTTTGTCAATCCTTCCTGTGCGGCTTTGTCAATCACCTGTTTGGGCACATCAGATTCTTCCGCAACAATGATCAATCCCGGGTCAACAGCTTCATACTTTGTTTTTTCTTCCGATTCGAATTCCTTTAAATAATTAAGGAAAGCAAGCTCATTTTCCTTCGGGACAACAACGCTTGCAAAAGCTTCGCGCGGAATAGCGTTGCGGAGGCTTCCGGCATCAATATCCGTGAGGCGTACTCCATAGCGCTCCCCGGCGGTCATCAAGAAATTGTTCAGGATAAGACAGGCATTCCCTTTTCCATAATGGATATCAAGACCGGAATGGCCTCCTTTTAACCCCTTAACAGTAAGTTTATATGCAACCATACCACCAGGTACAGGTTCCATTTTGAAATGATATTTCACGTTGGTATCAACACCTCCGGCACATCCGATATACAATTCGCCTTCATCTTCCGAATCAAGGTTCAATAAAATATCCCCGTCCAAAACGCCCAGCTTCACATTTATCGCCCCGGTCATTCCCGTTTCCTCGTCCGTGGTCACAAAAACCTCTATTGGGCCATGTTGCATATCCGTTGCTTCCAGGACGGCCATCCCGGCGGCCACGCCCATACCGTTATCGGCACCCAATGTTGTACCTCTTGCAGTTACCCACTCTCCATCAATATAGGCATCAATGGGGTCTTTTTCGAAATCATGCTTTGTTTCCCTGTTTTTTTGGGGAACCATATCCATGTGCCCCTGGAGGATAATCCCTTTGCGGTCTTCCATGCCCGGGGTCGCAGGTTTCTTGATAATCACATTGCCAATTTCGTCAATGATGGTTTTCAGTCCGAGGTTTTTGCCAAAATCGGCGACAAAAGCCCTGATTCTTTCTTCTTTTTTAGAAGGGCGGGGAACCTGCGTCAGGCTATAGAAGTGTTTCCAGAGAGCCTTGGGTTCTAAGTTTAAGATATCTTTACTCATGATTTTTATTGTATTTTATGTTTAAAGTTTCAAAAGGCCGAAATTACAAAAAACTACCTTTCGGAACGAAAAAAAAGGGCAGTCATTTCTGCTGCCCTTACCGGTGTTGTTTTTATTTTAACTTACTTTTTAATGTTCGGCATTTCAAGGCCATAACCTTTCTTCTTGTCTTCAATTTTCAACAGGAAGGCAAAAACCAACGACAATGCTGATAGTCCAAGGAAAATCAACATATCATAGAAATAATCGTACCTAAGGTTCAGCTTCTCCTTTTCAATCATGTTAAAGGCACTTTGCTCCCCGGCCTGTATTACCGACTTCAATGCTGCCTTCTTGTCACCTGAAAAATCAATATCGTTTATGCTTTGGGAGATACTGGCATATATATCGTTCTCAATACTTCCTTTCTTAACCTCACTAAGGCTTATCGGTTCATAAACCGCATATTGAACAATGGAATCAACAGCCGTGCCCGTTGCTTTTTCAACAGCTTTGCCAATCTCCTTTTTTGTGAACGAATGAGCTGCCAGTTTCTCGGTAAATGCTTGTTCAATTGCACTCTTCACGATTTTTTTATTGGGGGAAACTTCGGGATTGGTCGAGTTCAGGACAAACCCGAGGATTAATGGGATAAACAGAAGGCCTATATTTTGAATCCAGAAGATAACCGCATAAGCCGTCCCCAACTGTTTTTCGGGGATGATTTTAGGAACGGAAGGCCACATTGCCGAAGGAACAAGGGAAAACCCAACCCCCAATATGACAACCATCATAGCAGCGACCCACCACAAAGTAATGAAAGGAAGGGCAAGGATACCGTGGACAAAAATCAATATCGCCGATCCAACAATCATTATGGTTGCCCCCTTCCCATACTTATCATAAATACCTCCAAATACAGGGGTAAGGACTATTGTCCCAAATGGCAACAAACTTGGGATAGCCCCTGCAAGATATGGGCTGACGCCATATTTATTTATCATAAGGTCAGTAGCATAAAACAAGAAAGGGAAAACCGCCGAGTAAAACAGCACACATAATATTGCGATATACCAAAAACCGAGATTGCTTATTATCAACACAATATCTTTTATTTTAAATTCATCATCAGAGTTGTCAACCATAACATCTTCTTCCGATTTATCCAATTTTATATCGAGAAGGGAAAAAAGAATGAACGAGACCACTCCGAGCAGCATTACGATCAATGCAAAAAGGATGGGTGCGGTTACCGTAAAGTTTTTTGCAAGGGGCAAGGAAATAACAAGGGCCAGTGCAGTACCAAGACGTGCAATAGACATCTGCATACCCATGGCAAGAGCCATTTCTTTCCCTTTGAACCAACGTACCACAGCCTTTGAAATGGTTATCCCGATGGCTTCGGTCCCAACGCCAAATATTGCAAAACCAAGGGAGGACAACAATACCTGCATCGGCATTTCCCCTAACAGAGGGATATGAACAACGGCATTATCGGAAAACTGGTGCTTGACCGCCCAATAATTCAAGGCTGTGCCAATAAACATTACTATTGTTGCCCCAAGACCTGTTTTTCGGATACCAAGCTTATCAAGGATAAAACCACTAAAAATGAGCATGAACAGAAAAACATTAAACCAGGCATAAGCAGAGGTATAGGTTCCGAAATCTTCACTGTTCCATCCCAGGATACTCTCCAGCATTGGTTTTATCGAAGAAAGTGCATAATTAAAGTAATACGCACCAAAAATTGAAAACGACGCCAAAATCAACGCTGTCCAGCGGGCTTTCGTAGAATCCCTTAAAGATTGTTTAATTTTCTCTGTCATAATAAATGATTTTTTAAAATTTTAAGTGGCAAATATATAATATTTATCGTAGCTGTGGAGAAATGTTCAAATCTAATAATATCTCATACAATTAGGTGGACTATTTTTTTTGTCTCAAAAAAAGGTTCATAAAACCAGGAACTCAAAGGATAAACTTTTGACTTGTTTTTAAAACCCGCTAATTCAGTTTCAAAATCGCCCCCCTTCAAATAAACAATCCCGTTCCTTATCGAATTCCTATTTTGTTTTTTTATTTTCCCTTTAACCCACCCATAAAAAACCGGAAGCGAAGTTACGGCCCGGCTGACAACAAAATCATAGGAGCCAGGTATGTCCTCGGCCCTTATCTTTTCAGAAGTTACATTTTGGAGTTTCAATTCAGAAGCTACGGCTTCCACCACCTTTATTTTTTTCCCGATGGAATCGACAAGGTGAAATTGCGCCCCAGGAAACATAATGGCAAGGGGGATGCCCGGAAAACCGCCACCAGTGCCAACGTCCAATACGGATGTACGAGGGACAAATTGCACAAACCTTGCAATTGCAAGGGAGTGCAAAACATGCCGCTCATACAATTGGTCGATATCCTTACGCGAAACCACATTGATTTTATGGTTCCAGTCTTTGTATAGGGGCAGGAGCATTTTAAATTGCGATTTCTGCAAATCGGTTAATCCCGGAAAGTATTTTTGGACAATCTTCATTGATCTTCATATTTGCGTGTGCAAATATAGAGGGAATTTTCATTTGAACTTGAAGTAGTTAGGGACAATTTAATTGGCAATCATTGCTTTCCATTTGGGAACCGTGAAAGAAAACGAACTTCCCTGGTTTACCCCGCTCACAACGGACAATTGCCCACCGTTTTTCTCCACAAAATCTTTTGAAAGGATCAGACCAAAACCGGTACCTTTCTCCCTGGCCGTCCCTTGTTTGCTGAAGTGCATTTCCTTTTTGAAGATCTTTGTGAGTTCCTGTTCGGAAATCCCAATGCCGTTGTCCTGTATAACGACCTCGACATCATTTCCCTGGTCAACGGCATGAATAGAAACTTCGCCACCTTCTTTTGTAAATTTAATGGCATTGTAAATCAGGTTCCGCAAAACGGTACTCAACATATATTCATCGGCAAATACGGTAATACCGGAATGTATATCGGAATGCAACTTGATCTTTTTATTGAATGCGGAACTCTTGAGCAGTAAAATGGTTTGATTTACAGCATCCTTCAAGTAGATTTTCAAAGGGTTGAAATGAACGTTGTGCTTATGGACACGCACCCAAAACATAAAGTTTTCGAGCATTTCATGGATCGAACCCGCCGTATCCCTAACATTAAGCAGTAACTCATTGGTGGTATCCTTGTCCAAAAGCTCCGGCTCGGTGGTCAACACATCCATCAATATTTTGATGCTGCCAATCGGCCCTTTCAAATCATGGGCGAGTACGGAATAGGTTTTTTCGCGGCTCAGTCCACTTTTTGGCAAGGTTTCCTTAACTGCATTGCTTTCTGCAAAATCCCGCTTGGGCTCATGGCAATCCGATTTGTTGTCATCTACTGATTTCTTATCGAAACTAATAAACACTTCACGGAGATAGCTTATCATATGGCCCCTCATTTCCTCAAATTCCATTCGGCTACCGTTTAGGCCCATTAAGTCGGAATTATCCTCCATTCGTTTGTAGGCAACGAGTTCATCCTTAAAAATTATCCGGCAGGCCGGATTGTTCAGCTTGTCCCTCACAAAACGGATAAACCGGTAAACCTCATCCTCGTTAAATTTACCCCTGTTGACAAGCACAAGCACGAGGGATGGGTTGTCAACACCCTGTTCAAAGGCCGATTTCATGGTGACAGCGCCCAAAACACCAAAATGTTCCCCGCGAAAAGCAAAATGCTTCAGGGCACTCTTTACAAGTTTATGGGATTCCTTGTCAGGATCAATGATCATTACCGCACATCCATTCCCACTTATGTTTTTCAGACAGTCGGGCTGAAGTTTTGGAATAACCGATATTCCACTGATATCTTCTGATTTGGATTTCACAATTTCAAATTCTCGTTTAAATAGGACGGAAAGCCCTACGCAAACTCCATACCCAAACCTGTAAGTATATGGATTTCAGAAAACAAGCAAAATACCGAAGGGAAAAACCCTGGTTTTTTTCGACGAAAACGGATAAAAACGTATCTGTTTACGGTGGAATTGGTTGAATGACAAATGACTTAATCCATCGCCCGGTTCAGGAAATGCACCAAAGGGACCATTGCACCAAAGGCATTAATCACATATTGCCCAAGACCTTCAGAAACAATTTGGTTATCATCCAAGGGCTTTAACACAACATAGCTTTTCATTTTCAACAATTCAATGTCAGGAAAATCAGCCGGGAACCCTTTCGGTGGCCTCTTTAGTTTCTCGCCCTCTATTTCATCAAAATATTTCCTGAAAGCCTTATCCTGGATTATCCCTTTGAACTCGTCCACATGGTACATAACCTCACTGCGGACTTTTTTCAAAATATCCGAAGGTGGCATGTACATTCCCCCGCCAACAAAAGATTTCCCAGGTTCCACATGAAAGTAATATCCTGCATGGCCCCCTTTTCGCCCCCCTTTGGCAATAAAACACCCAAAATTTGTTTTGTAAGGTGATTTATCTTTGGAAAACCTCACGTCCCTAAAAATCCGAAAAATGCTTTTCTTTGCATTGGGCGTTCCAATTTGGGGATCGAGATCATAAAGTTTGGGGATAATCGAATTAGTCAATCCCTCGAATTCCCTTTTTGCATTTTCATATTGCTTTCGGTTTTCGTTGAACCAATCACGGTTGTTGTTTGATTTTAATTCTTTCAGAAAGGCAAGTATAGTTTGTAAATTCATAATGACAGCTTAAAATATTAAATCCCTAAAACAATACAATCCCCAAGAACATATTGTTCAATTCAAACTGGATTTACCCCCATCTGCCCACACAATACTGAAATCCATTTTTTTTCTTGTGGTATCACAAAGAATCTGTACATTTGAGCAACAAAATTTCGGCCTATGAGATACGTAACAATACTCCTCTTTGTTTTATTTTCCACTATTGAAGGCATTGCTCAAAACCAAGCACTTGGAGGTCGCTCTGCCGGATTGGCCGGGACATCCGTAACGCTTACCGATATTTGGTCAACACATAACAACCAGGCTGCCCTTGCCGAATTTGAACATATCGCGGCCGGTTTTTATTATGAAAACCGGTTTGCCGTAAATGAACTAAGTTTGAAGTCCATGGCTTTTGTACTGCCCGTAAAAAATGGGGCTTTTGGCGTAAACCTGTCCTATTTTGGCTATTCGCAATACAATGAACAGAAGGTTGGGCTTGCTTACGGGAGGAAACTCGGCAAGCACTTTTCAGCAGGTTTGCAACTGGATTATCAATCCGTTAGCATTGGTGAGAATTATGGCAGCACGGGATTTCTCACATTTGAATTGGGCCTCTATTCCAAGATCACCGACGACTTTGTAATTGGCGCACATATTTATAACCCATTCAGTGCAAAACTTTCCAATGAATTGGAAGAAAAAACCCCGGCCATATTCAAACTGGGGATGGCCTATTCTTTTTCCGATGAACTAAGGCTCAGCATTGAAACCGAAAAAAACACCGATTACAAACCGCTTCTCCGTGGAGGATTGGAATACGATATTGTCGAAATGCTTTCGGTAAGGATAGGATATTCAACGATCCCTTCAACTGTTTCTTCTGAAAAATTCAATATATCTTCCATGTATTCCTTTGGTTTTGGGCTGAACATTAAGGCTTTGAAAATCAATTTTGCATCTTCCATCCACCAGACTTTGGGCTGGTCGCCACAGGTTTCAATTTCTTACAATTTCAATTAGGATGAAAGGCAAAAGGCTTGAAATAGGTTTGTTCGTCAATAAAACCCTGAAGGTTCTTATTTTGGTATTGCTGTTTTCAACTTTTGGGACAAACCTTTATTCACAGGTCGAAACCGAGAAAACGGAAAAAGCCACGACCGACATTTCGGACAAAATCGAGAACCTGGCCGAAGAAACCGATGCAAACCTGGATTATACCGAGATGATCGAAAGTTTGCGCTATTATCTCGAAAACCCGCTCAACCTTAACTATGCTTCCGATGAAGATTTAAAGAAACTCATTTTCCTCAACAACCTGCAAATCTATAACCTGAAGGCCTACATTGCTACTTACGGTGAAATGTCAAGCATTTACGAACTTCAGGGAATTGATGGCTTTGATGAAGAAACCATCGAAAAAATCCTGCCCTTTGTATATGTGAGCAAGGAAAAGACAAAATACAAAATCACTTTCAAAAAAGCGGCAAAATATGGCAGACACGACCTTTTCCTGCGCTATCAACGTGTTCCGCAACAGCAGGCGGGCTATGCCCCGATCGATGATTCAGCTTTTTATGAAAACCCAAATTCACGTTACCTTGGCAGCCCCGACAAAATCTATATCCGTTATAAATACAGCTATTTCAACAACATCCGTTTTGGTTTCACTGCCGAAAAAGATGCCGGGGAGCCTTTCCTTACAAAAAATGTAAACGATTCCATTTTATCGCTCACCGAAGGAAAACTCAAAAACGGCTTTGACTATTTCTCCTTTCATTTTCATTTGAAAGACATTGGCCACATCAAGGCACTTTCGCTGGGGGATTACCAATTGCAATTCGGGCAAGGGCTTACCATGTGGTCGGCACTGGCTTTTGGAAAGAGTGCCGATGCCAACAACGTGAAACGTTTTGCAAGCGGGCTGCGGCCTTACTCTTCTGTCAACGAAAACCTGTTTATGCGCGGGGCGGCCGCCACCATCGGCCTGGGGCGTTTTGATGTGACCGCTTTTTATTCCGACCATAAAATAGATGCCAACGTGGGCGATATCGATACGATTACCAATGAAGTGCGTTTTATCACTTCCATTCAGGAGAGTGGCCTACACCGAACAGTGAATGAAATCCTGGATAAAGATGCCATATCCGTAAAGCTGATCGGGGGAAATGTAACCTATAATGGCAAAAGGATCAAGCTGGGAGTTACCGGTTTTAAGACACAATTGGGATCGGACCTGCAAATTGGCAATGCGCCTTATCAGCGATACAATTTCAGTGGCTCCGAAAATATAAACGGTGGACTTGATTACAGTTATCTTGTTAAAAACGTAAATTTCTTTGGTGAATTGTCCATGAGCAAAAACGGGGGTTTTGCGCAAATCCATGGTTTAACGGTCAGCCCACATCCCAGGTTGCTCTTGACTTTGCTCTATCGAAATTACAGCAAGGATTTCCAGAATATTTTCAGCAACGCATTTTCGGAAGCCAGCCGCAACCAGAACGAACAAGGCTTCTACACAGGACTTGGCATAAAGCTTTCGGGGAAGTGGTCCATGACGGCCTATCTTGATAATTTTAGTTTTCCCTGGTTGCGTTTTGGCGTGGATTCACCTTCCAAAGGGAACGAGTTCCTGGTTCAATTGAACTATAATATGTCGCGCAAGGTGCTGATGTATTTCAGACTCCGGCAAAAAAACAAACAGATAAACAAAAGTGGTGAAGAATATGGTGTATCCCCCCTGGAAAACACCCGAAAGAATTATTTCCGTTACCATATCCAATATGCAGTTTCAAATACCGTGGTGCTGAAAAACCGTTTTGAAGTGATTACCTACAAAGAATCGGACAAATACCGTGGCGTGGGCTACCTACTGTACCAGGACATTGCCTGGAGACCCCACAACATCCCCCTTTCGGTGGTCATGCGCTATGCAATTTTTGATGGTGATTCTTATGACGAACGGATTTATGCTTATGAAAATGACGTGCTTTACGCTTTTACCGTTCCTGCATATTATTACAAAGGGAGCAGGGCTTATTTCCTTGTAAAATATTCCATTTCCAAAAACCTGGATATGTGGTTGCGCTTTGCCCATACCTATTTGGCCAACCAAAAAACATTTGGTTCTGGTCTTGAGGAAATCGATGGGAATCAACGGTCGGAGATTAAGGTGCAGTTGAGGGTTCGGTTTTGATAGATATTGGAATTGGCACGTATAGACGCACGGCCGTGCGTCTCTACTTGCCAATGGCCGTGCGTCTCTACTTGCCAATGGCCGTGCGTCTCTACTTGCCAATGGCCGTGCGTCTCTACTTG
>JAADJA010000051.1:0-6796 GCA_013151015.1 Chlorobiota bacterium | reverse complement strand
AATGGCCGTGCGTCTCTACTTGCCAATGGCCGTGCGTCTCTACTTGCCAATGGCCGTGCGTCTCTACTTGCCAATGGCCGTGCGTCTCTACCTGTCAATGGCCGTGTGTCTCGCCTGCCAAAATATCCATCAACCATTTAATTTAATGATCCCATTCCGATAAAAATCCAGGGCCTGATTCAAAATCAGTTCAATGGTTTCAACCGGGAAATCTTCATTGGGGTTTACCCTCATGATTTTCATCCGCTTCCGGTTTCCCTGTTCCAAAGAAGGGTGTTCAATCCGGTTTCCCTCTACAACGCCGATATAAGGTTCTTTCGTTTTTTTATCTATCCATAAATAGCAGAACATTTTTCCTTTGTAGCAGAAGAAAGGGACTTTGTATTTCCAGGCAGTGCTTATGTTTTCATCGAGGTTGATGATAATCTCCTTTAAAGCCAGCAAACAACTTTTAACTGGCTCTTCTTTTTCCAAATAAAATCCATCAATTGCTCCTAACATCATCATCTTTTAACAGGCAAAGATACTTTTATCCGTTAAACCCAAGGAAGTTTGCAGAAAACTGAAAAACCATTGATGCCGTTGGAGACAACACCAACGGATGGCAGTCGGAATATAACCCGGCTCTCACAAACTCCAACGGGCAGCGATTGCAAGTGGTTGGCAACTTGTTTCAAGTTAATATGGCCTGCTTGCCTCAAGTAGGTGTTGTCACCAACTTGAACGGAGAATATTAAAATGCCTGACAAGCCATTGAATGTTGGGAATTCCCTGAATTTTTATAGTTTTACGGACGAATTCAAAATTTTCCAAAAAACAAAGAACTTTCAAGATACAAACAGATGAAATCATTTACGATCAAAGAAATCAACGAAATATTAAAAGGTGAACTGGCAGGCAATACCGACCAGCTAATTAACGGCCCGGAACAACTGGAAAGGGCCGAAAGCAATCACATCACATTTATAGGGAACCGGAAATTTGCAAAGTTGTGGGAAACTTCAAAAGCCTGTGCGGCCATTATCGATGAAAAACTTGAAATTGAACCGGGAGAAAACCGGGCTTTGATAAAAGTGAAAAATGCGGATTTGGCTATGGCACAAGTATTAAAGGTTTTTGATCCGGGGCCACCTGAATTTGATGTTGACATACATCCAACGGCGGTGATCCATGAATCGGCTAAAATGGGAAAAGACTGTAAAATCGGGGCTGGCTGTTATGTGGGGAAAAATGTTGTTTTGGGCGATGGCGTTATTTTATATCCCAATGTCACTATCCTTGATGAAACCAAGGTCGGGGATGCAAGTGTCTTCTGGCCGGGTGCAGTAATCCGTGAACGATGTGAAATCGGGGCATACTGCATTTTCCATAACAATGTGAGCATTGGTGCCGATGGTTTTGGTTACCGCCCAAGCGATGATGGCCGGGGCTTGGTGAAAATCCCACAAATCGGGAACGTGGTGATCGGAAATGGTGTCGAAATTGGCGCCAACTCCTGTGTTGACCGCGGAAAGTTCAGCTCAACGATAATCGGTGATGGTTGCAAAATCGACAATCTTGTACAGATTGCGCACAACTGCATCATGGGCCGTTCGTGCATAATGGCCGGCAACAGTGGGCTTGCGGGTTCCGTTACTTTGGGAGATGGCGTTATTATCGGTGGCAGTGCATCCATTAAAGACCATACGACCATTCATTCGGGCGCTGTGGTAGGCGCAGGCTCCGGCGTTATGAACGATGTGCCGGCAGGGAAAACCGTTGTTGGTTATCCGGCAGCAGATTCTCGCGAAAAACTAAAGGAATGGGTTGCTATACGGAAACTGGCAAGGGGATAAACTAGTGCATCAAATCACAAATACATACTGGTATTTTCACGCTCTTTTTCCTTTATATTGCGTTAAAAATTGAAACCGTAGCTTCGCAACCGCAGAAGCTTTATGCGAACGCGGTACGGCTATGCTTTAAATTTTTGCCTTATCTAAAGAAAAAACCGAGGTGAAAACAAACAAACATATTTATGATTTGATACACTAGCAGGTTGGTGACAACACCAACCTGGAGCAGTTTTTAGAGCAGGGTTGCAAATTCCGATCAGCTAAGGAAATCCGAAACAAGTTGCATTCTGGACTAACAATCTTTATTCCTGAATAAAAGGATTACCAAATTTCGGGTTTTCGATAAAACTTGAATCGCTCATGGTTTTTAGGAAGGCGATGATTTTTTGCTTTTCTCCTTTTGTCAAATGTACACCGCCCCGATGTGCCGATCCCATTTTTGAATCAATGTTGTAACTTTCGTTCACCCCTTCGCTGTAAAAATCGAGTACTTCCTCCAGGGTTTCAAAGCGGCCATCATGCATATAGGGCGTCGTAAAAAGGAGATTCCGCAAGGAAGGGATCTTGAATTTCCCATTATCTTCCATTCGTCCTGTTATCCCGCCTTTTCCTTTGTCGGTATAGGCATTTGGGCCGAAAACTGCATCAAGCCCATTGTTGCTGAATATTGCCGTTGTGCCCAAAGCATCCGAATCCGTTGTGTGGCAATGCAAACAATCGCCCTTGGATTGGTCGTTGATAAGATTGAAGCCTTCATATTCCTCCTGTGTCAAAACTGTTTCACGCCGGATCACACGATCGTACTTTGAATTATTTGAAATCAACGTGCGTTCAAACTGGGCAATTGCTTTTGAAATTAGGATGCTGTCGATTTCCATTTCCCCAAAGCTCGCTTTGAACTTAGGTTGATAAAATTCGCTTTCCCTAACCCGTTTTGCGGCATTATCCCAGTCCATGTCCATTTCATCATTTGCAGTAACGGGATGAAACACCTGGTCTTCGATGCTTCTGGCCCTTCCGTCCCAAAAAAATTCGGCATACCATGCAAGGTTGAATAAAGGCATTGTGTTCCGAACCATCAATTTGCCATCGATCCCTTTACTGAATTTTTTGGGCGAATCACAAAAAGCGGTTGCCTGTTTATGGCACGATGAACATGAAAAAGAATAATCCCTGCTAAGGATGGGATCGTAAAACAAATACCTTCCCAGTTCCACACCTTCAACGGTAACCGGGTTATCAACCGATACGGGCATTTCAGGAAAAAACTTTATTTCGGGGAATTGATAAGGTGTTGGGTTGTCACTGTATTTTAAACCCACAATTATGACACTTAAAAGTACAAATGTCAATACTAAAAAAGTCCTTTTAAACAGCTTCATTAGTCATGGCTTAAGACAATCCGAAACGTTTCTGTTTGCAAATTGGTTTTTATTTTCAGGAAATAAACCCCGTTGGGATGATCTCCAATATCAATGGAAAACTTTGTTGGACTGACACCAAACTCCTGCACAAGGCTTCCGGCCACATCAAAAAGTTCCATTTTTTCAATAATGTGAAACCCATCAATTTTTCGTGCATTTATATCTATTCGTCCATTTGTGGGATTTGGATAGACTATCAGATACTCTTTCTGTACCGGTTCGATTATCGTATGGATAATGGTGAGGTGGGCGATAAAATTGTCCATCATCCAGCCTTCCCTGTTGTTTTCGATGGAATCGGATTTCAGGGTATATCTGAAAATCAAGGAATCTCCATAGGAAAGCCAGGAAAGATCGAGGCAGAGCCAGATGTCCTTCCAGGTACTGTCAACGCCACTAAAAGCCACATCCCCATTCATCAGGGTATCCTGGTTCTCCAGGTCGAAACCGTAAAAATTATAAACATAGGGATTGTTGAAGGCACTTTCCCAGGTGTCGCCCCCATCCGTGGTAAATTCGACATAACCCCCGTCATGGCCGCTTTCCAAATCCAATTTCTGGTTCCACTGCAACGCCAATATCCCCCAACCAAACAATTGTGGGTCGATCCCGAAAGAGAAAGACGAATTGTTGTTCACCGGATAATTGTCCACTGTATCCGTTAAAATCGCATTGGGCTGTGTGGCCGCCGTATCGAAGATGATTTTTTGTGGCGGCCCTATTTGCCACACATTGGAAGCAGCCGTGTCAATCACGACAAAAATGGAATTGAGTGCAGAGGTGTCCGCACCATCAAAATACTGACTGTATGTTTGGGCAATCCCCATAAGTGGGCTCAACAGCAATACAATCAAGCCTGTTCGTAGTCCTTTTTTCATGTGTTTTGTTTTTTGGTTTGTGGAAAAAACTCATTCTTCTGCTGGCTCAAATCAAGATTTCGACTTAAAGCCAATGGGGATATTGAACGTATCCGAATCATGCACATTGATATATGTGACAACATATTCATTCAGGCCCGGACACTTGATTTTGCAAACATTCAATAATCCGCTATTGTCAAAGAGTCCTTTTTTAGTGAAAAAGTTGCAGCAACTCCCAGATTAATCAGAATTCATATCTTCCTTATGATTCAAGAAAACTTAAATCGAAATAGTAAATATCCTTATTGTTCTTATCTACATAAATTGTTGTGTGCCCTTTAAAGCAGGTTTTCTTTTCCCCGGTTTCATTCCCCTGTCCGTGAACCCGGGCAAAGAGCATTATCAAGGTTATGATTCCCATTACGGCATATCGGTTTCTCATTGTATTGTTTGTTTAAAGCTGGGCAGTATTTGCATCATTTGGTTTTCAACTGAATTGGCAACCGTAAAAATACAAAGATTTAATGTAAGGGAGGCAAACATTCGCAATTTAAATTGCATCTTTGATAATTGACGGTTAGATCAAAAACCAAAAAAAGCCGGGAAATTTATTTTCCCCCGGCTTTTAATACTTATTTTCAATTATTCTCTTTCAATCTTGCGAATCCAGAAACTTAATCTTTGCCTTTAGCAATTCCAGTTCACCTTTTGCCTTTTGGATTTTTTTCTCAAATTCCTCTTTCAAAAGATTTGCCTTTTTGGATGCGGCGAAAAACCCAAGGTTGTTTTCCCACAAACCTATCTCCTCGATCAGTTTGTTCCGCTTATTCGAGAGGTAATTCCTTTCATTGTAAAGTATCCTCCTGGCATCCGGTTTGTCCTTTATCCCCTCCATCCGTTCACGATAGCTTGCTGTTTGCATTTCGGCCTGACTGATTTTCAGGTCATCCAAACGGCTGTTGACCACGGCCCTGAAATCATTTTGCAAACGGTTTTTCTCTTTTATCGGAACATGGCCGATACTTGTCCACTCCCTTTGGAAACCTTTTAGCACTTCAAGGTTCTTCTTTTTATCATCCCCTTCAAACTCAAAGGTTTTTACTTTTTCGATGAGTTCTTCTTTCAGCTTTTGGTTTTCGGTTTCGTGTTTTCCAATATTGCCGAAATATTCCGATTTATTGTTGAAAAACTCGTCACAAGCCGCCCGGAACCGTTTCCAGATTTTGTCCGAATGCTTACGGGGTACCGGCCCGATTGATTTCCATTCCTTTTGAAGGTTGATCAATTCACGTGTGGTATCGCGCCATTCCGTACTTGATTTTACGGCTTCGGCCTGAACGCATAAATCCAGTTTCAGGTTGTAATTGTTTTGCTGCTCCTCTTTTATTTTTTGGAAATATTCCTTTTTGGCCGTAAAAAAACTGTCGAGCGAGGATTTAAAACGCTCCCAAATTTCATCATTGTGTTTACGGGGGGCCGGGCCCAATGTTTTCCAAACTTTTAATAAGTCCGTAATCTCAGTTGTATTTGCCTGCCAATGTTTTATGGAGGTATTTTCTTTTGTTATCAGCTCTTCGGCCTTTTCGCAAAGTGCCGTCTTGGCAAGGAGGTTGTTCTTTTGTTCCTCCTGGAATTTCAGGTAGTGCTCGTGCCTGCGCTCGTTTATTTTATCGGTGGTACTTTTGAAACGCTCCCATAGTTCGTCCTTTTTGTCCTGTGGCACCGGCCCGATTTCACGCCATTTCTCATGTAGTTTTTGCAGTTCCTTAAAAGATTTTACAATGGAGTCCTCAAGCAGCAATTCTTCGGATTTTTCGCAAAGGGCTATTTTTGATTCCAGGTTTTTCTTCAGGTCGAGGTCACGGAGCTCACGGTTGATTTTTACTTTGTCAAAAAACTTCTCGACAAAAAAGTGATAGCTCTGCCACAAATTGTTCACATCTGCCTTAGGCACCATCCCTATCTCCTTCCACCTATCCTGCAAGGCCTTGAACTCATCGTAAGTCTTACGCAAACTCTCCTCTGAATCAATCAGTGCCTTCAATTCTTCAAGGATTACTTTTTTTGCTTCAAGGTTCACCAGCTTGACCTTTTCCTGCTCGGCAAGGTATTCCTTTCTTTTCCTTCGGTAAATATTAAAAGCCTCGTTAAAGCGTATTTCGAGCGCATCAATAACAGGTTCCTTTTCAGCAGCTTCATCCTCGGATTCGGCAAGGCCTTCCAATTTCTTCTCTTGCTCTATTTTGTTCAATTTAAGGAAAGCTACTTTTATCAAAGCCACTTTTCTTTTGATTTCCTGGACTTCTCCTTCGTTTACTGCCACATCCAGCAAATCGACCAATTCTTCCCGGCTTAATGCATCATAATCGACCTCTGCTTCCACTTCGGCTATTTCCCCTTCATGATGGGCATCTTCCACATCCTTATGATCCTCTTTGCTTTCTTTACCGGGTTCAGGTGTATCTGTCTTTACAACCTCTTTTCCATCTTCTTTGCTTTCTTCGATGGGTTCGGCTGTATCTGCCTTTACAGCCTCTTTTTCATCTTCTTTGCTTTCTTCGATGGGTTCGGCTGCATCTGCCTTTACAGCCTCTTTTTCATCTTCTTTGCTTTCTTCAATGGGTTCGGCTGCATCGGTCTTTACAACCTCTTTTCCATCTTCTTTGCTTTCTTCGAT
>JAADJA010000104.1 GCA_013151015.1 Chlorobiota bacterium | reverse complement strand
GTCTTACTGTCCGCAATTATTTGGACAGTGGTTTCAACTAGGGAATATCCACCTGAATTTTATGAGAATGAAGAACAAGGGGAAGAAATGAAAACGAAATTCCGAATTCCCAAAACCATGTGGCAACTTCTTCTGGTACAATTTTTCTCTTGGTTTGCCCTTTTTTCGATGTGGGTTTTTACGACCCCGGCGGTGGCAAAGCAATTTTATAATACCGTTGATCCCAATTCAACCGAATTCCAAAATGCCGGGGATTGGGTCGGGATTTTATTTGGTATCTATAATGGGGTCTCGGCAATAATTGCATTGTCCCTTCCAAAAATTGCCAAAAGGATTGGACGAAGGGCCACACACGCTTTTGCCCTTGGTATTGGTGGTTTGTCATTTTTGTCGTTTGCAATTATCCCAAACGCTGATTTGCTTGTGATTCCGATGATAGGGATTGGGATTGCCTGGGGAAGCATCCTGGCTATGCCCTATGCAATGTTGGCCAACTCTATTCCCCCAAAACAAATGGGCATGTTCATGGGCTTGTTCAATATGTCGATCACCATCCCACAAATTGTAAACGGGATATTTGGTGGTTTGATCCTGCAATATGTCTTTAACGATGATCCCATAAAGTCGCTGTATATGGCCGGTGTGTTTATGATATTGGGCGCAGGGGCAACATTTCTTGTACAGGATAAACTGGATATTAAAAGAACCCAAAAATAGGAAAAAGGTTTCTTTAAAAATTATTTTCTGGATTTCCATAAAATCAATCCAATAAAGGAGATAAGTACTATTCCTGTAAGTATAAACATCCAATAATTAACGATCCTGGATTCCACAAGCATCACGTAGTCTTCGATCAAGATTGAAGAGGCCGTGACATTCCATTGTGCCTGGCCGCCATTCATTGAGAGGGAGTTCGTTTCGGTGATGATCCCAGGCATTTCTACATAAACTTTATAGGCTTGCATCGAAAAGATATCTTTAATGAACTTTGTGTCATCGTCAATGTTTTCAAAAAGGGCCGGGATTGTTTTTTTTAACTTGTAAACAGAATTGTCGTTTGTCCATTCAGCAAGGTAATCTACAAAGTCCATGGCGGACTTGAAATCCCAGTCCTGGATCTTTAAAGCGATACTGTCCCTGTATTCGTCGATCAATTCAGGACGGATTGCCCGATTGTTGAATTGCTCAACGCCTTTCTTCAATGCGGCAATTATTTCCTCTGTAAACGCTTTCTGTAAATAGGTTTCGGCCCTTTTTTCGGCATCATCTATTTTTGCGGAATCACTGCTGTTCAATGCCAGTTTTTTACCTGATAGCCAAAGCAAATCTTCTTTGCTGATATAGTCTTTGTAATCAAGCTTTGTAAATGGGTTGGCTGCCTTAATGGTTTCCCTGTAAACAAGGTAAGAATAGAAAAACCCGAATTTCTTCTCCACTTCGATCTGGCGTTTCAGGTTTTTCCTCCAACTTGTGTCCCTGTTTATTTCCCGGTTGAGGAGCTTACTGCTTTTAAACGATTTTGAGTAAACCAAGATGTAATCATTGTTATCGGTGGTATCTTTTAAAAATGTCCTTTCCCAGGTTTCGTCAACGGGATAAGGGAGTTCCGATTTCAGGACTTCGTTTGAATCGCCTGTGACCATAATTGTCCGGGTAAACGAACCGTCCTTGTTCACTACGGTTCGGATACTTATTTCTTCACAACTGCTTAAAAGAAAAATTGAAATAAAAAGACTGATAATAAATTGTTTTCTTTTCATGATTTCTGGTTTTTAAGATCAATTTATATTTGGCGTTGACTGTTGTTCCCTGATAAAACCTTGATTGACGATGATTTGGTTTTCCATTTCGTTCATGGCTATTGCGGATAGCCTTGCGAACATTATCCTGGCCTTGAAATTTCGGAAATCCCGTTTGGTGAAATCTTTATTGAGGAATTTTTTAATCGTAAAAAGCTGCATACCTGCATTGTACCGTAAAATGTTCTTGAAACTGATATTGTTGGTCTTGTATGATACTTGTGAAACCTGGTTTTCCAATTCTGTGATTTTGTGTATTACGATGTATTGTTCTACCCCAAATATCATCATCAGGCTGATGGAAGCGGCTGCAAGTGTTCGTGTAATTAAGCGAATGGTCTTTTGATTTTTGGTATTTGATTTTGGGATTTGCCCAGTATCTTCAATAGCTGTTAATATAGAATTGGTAAGGGATTCAGGGTTCCTAAGCTTTGGTTCTTTTTTGGCCCACTCCATTGTTTTAATTGCTTTTTGGCTTTCATTATAATATGCCCGGCAAGATTCACAGCTTTCGATATGTTCAAATACATCTGTCATCAATTGTTTTTCTTGCTCAAAAAGCAATTGGTCTGCTTTTTCTTTTATCAACTCGCAATTCATCATTAAGCTTTTTATACCTGTTAAAACTTTTTAATTGATTGTACTTCCGATTGTTCTGTTTTGTCATGATTTTTGGGCTTCGCTAACCAAAATCCCGCCAAAACTTTTCTGTCGTTTCAACTCGCCCCGTATTCCGCTCTGCTTCATACGGGGCTACCAATATTTCGCCCCGATGGGGCTTTTGATCATTCTCCTGTGTGTCGGCGTGCCGTCATGATCCTTTCATATGAAAATATTTCTAACAGTTTTTCTTTGATTGCCTTTCTTGCATGGTAAAGATTGCTTTTTATTGATGTTTCGGGCAGATCCAGTATCGCACCAACTTCATTCGGTTTTAAACCTTCCAAATCCCTTAATACAAACACCAGCTTTTGTTTTTCTGAAAGCGTTTCGGAAATCAAGCGGATCAATTGCCCAGTTTCTTTATTGTTCAACTGGGTTTCAGGGTGTTCAAAGTTTATCTGTTCCAGCTTTTCATGAAATCCGTCAATATCCACTTTGATTGCTCTCTTTGCTGATCGTAAAAAATCAATGGCAGTATTGGATACGATTTTATACATCCATGTCGTAAATTTCATATTGGGCTCAAATAGTCTCATGTTCTTCCATATTTTAATGAAACTTTCCTGGACAATGTCCCTTGCGTCTTCTTCGTTGCATGCTATCCTGAAAGCAAGGTTGAAGGCATATTGCTGATGCTCTTTCACAAGCTTGCCAAATGCTTCCCTGTCACCCTTCCTGGCTTTTTCGATATTATTGTCCGCTTTTATCTGCATTGGCAACATTCTGTTCTTGAAATGATACGATGAAGATAATAAAAAGTAAAATAGGGGAAGGAGATTTTATTGGAAGTTGATTTATTGGGAAA
>JAADJA010000230.1 GCA_013151015.1 Chlorobiota bacterium | reverse complement strand
GTAAATTATTTTGAACAAAAAAAATATTTGAAATGAAAAAAATATCTTTTACCGTTTTATTGGCATTTATCGCCCTAAGCTTAGCAGCCCAAATTAAAATCAGTGCACCCACATTGGTGAATCCTGAAAATGAGGACGATAACCAAATGCCCAATGTGTTATTGGATTGGGACGCTGTTTCCGGAATTGGGGTCATTACTTACGAAGTCCAGTTGGATGAAGATTCTTCGTTTCCAAGCCCGGCTTCATTTACCACTGAATTTACCTCTTCTGAGATGGAAAACCTCTTCTTTGGCCATGAATATAATTGGCGGGTGAGGGCCACGGACGATAATGGTACAGGTGATTGGTCCGAAGTTTTCAAGTTTACTGTGTTCAATGAAGTTATCCTTAACAAACCAAATGATGGTAGTGATGGACTAATGCCAGATGCTTTGTTAAAATGGAAAAACAAAGTTGGGTCGATTAGTATTACCGGTGTTGACAATTTTATTTATCAGGTAAGTTTTGATGATGCTTTTACTGATGTTTATATTGAGTCCACTGTTTTGGCCGAGGATTTTGTGGGTGAATCAATTATCGCAGTAAACTGTGTTGAATTGTTTTTCGATACTACATATTACTGGCGCGTCAAAGCAGTCCATAGCCTTGATGAATCCGATTGGTCTGAAGTACGGTCATTTTCCACACTTTCGGCACCGGAGTTGGTTGACCCAAGTGATGGGGCAACTGACCAAATGCTTGATGCTGTAATCTCTTGGGAAGAAATTACGGGTGCTTTTGAGTATAAATATCAGCTTTGTGCCGATCCCAATTTTGATCCCCCATGTGCTAGTGTGACAGTGGAGACATATACAGCCACATTACAAGCACTCATGTTTGGGAACACCTATTATTGGAGAGTGAATGCAATGCACACCAAAGATACTTCCAATTGGAGTGGCTCAAGGAGTTTTGAAGTTATTAATACGGTCCTTCTGAGCAGCCCTGCAAATGGAGATACCGTTGACCTGTTTCCTGTTCTTGAATGGGAAGCCCAAACAGGTATCGAAAAGTATGAATTGCAATATGGAACATCAAATAGTTTTGATGAACCCGAAATTTATTATATTGATGTACCTGAAGCTTCCTATAAAATCATCTTTAGCCTTGAAAAAGAGATGGAGTATTTCTGGAGAATGCGTGCTATTAAGGATGTGGACACGACCGATTGGAGTGCGACCGGGAACTTCTATACGCCATTTCCCATTGGGATTAATGACAATCTCTTACAAAAGGAGAATGTCCGTATTTATCCGAACCCTTCCAATGGTATCCTGAAAGTTGAATTGAATCCAAACGAAAAATCAATGATCCGTATTTCGGTTATGGATTTACTTGGACAAAAAGTGTTTGAAGAAAAAGCAAGTTTTGAACAGGGAACACAAACGGAAATGATTGATTTGAATTTCCTCGAAAATGGATTGTATATATTGAAGCTGGAAAGTGGAAATAAGGTTTACAACGAAAAAATTATCTTGGATAAATAATAAAGTATTTAATTAGGCGAAAAAGGCTGTCAGTTATCTGATGGCCTTTTTTATTGGCTGTTTTCCGGGTTTTTAAGAAAGTACGGAGAAGCGGTTATGGCCAATTGCAATTCGGTTTGGGCTCTAAATTCATCAGGTTATAAAGAGTTGTACCGTTTTCCAAAATTAAAATTCAGATAGAACGTGAAAAAGAAATAATTGGGTTCATTGAAAGCCATGATTGGAACTGGCCGTGGGAAAATGTCTAAAATGGCCCCGATCTCGAGTGATTTTGTTTTTGTGCTATACGTCCCATATTCGAAATCAAGCCCTACTTTTGCGTGGATGCCCGGATAAACATCTATTTCACCAAAGCCTTTTGTGAAAGAAGCCCGGCCAAAGATATTGTCAACGAAGTGTTCATCAGGATTGTACCTTTCTTCCAATGTCGTATATTCGTAATATTGTGATGATTGCTTCAGTATTATAAGGTAAACAGGCTTGGCAAAACCTAACGAAAGGCCTCCCATATAAAGGAGCCTAAGTTCGACACCGCCCCAGTATGGTTTTCGGTTCAATCGTTTGTGCGTACCATAAGCACCGCGCAAAATAAAAACCGAGTTGAGTTTTCCGTAATTATAGCTTTTTGAATTTGTGAAATAGGGGTTGATGGTCCTGATTTGTTTTGGCGAACGCATTTCAATCAGTTCAATGTTCCAAACACGCCTGCTGAAATCGGATTTATTGTAGCCTTTTGTGAATTTTGCACCCCAACCTTGTGTGTGGAATATGATCCCACCGCTCAATTCATTCAGCAAGATGATATTTTTGGTCGTATCTACTACTGCCGTTTGCGGAAATAATCTACCACTTATAAACAGAAAAGCGAAAATGAATAGTATGAAAAGGGTAGATTTCTTCATGAATAAATCTATTTTTGACCAAAGAATCAATAAAAGTAATATTAATTTATTTATTAACGCTTTTGAAAATTATTTATTTCTGGAAGAAGAAAACCCTTTAATACCTTTTTAATGGCGTTGTTCTATTTGGAATTTTTTGGCCTCCCCGTAAGCAGGGCAACTCTCCGCTGACCTGCAAGATGAAACAATTATTCCAATGGTAATTACTGCGAGTACTATAACGACTATCTTTTTCATAAGTATTATGATAATAAGGTTACAAATATATAATTATTTTACAAGCTAACGTTTTGGATTATAACTTAATTTTGGGTTCACTTATATCAAATAATTTGCCATCAATGATAATTGTAATTTAACAGCACATGAAAAAAATTGATCCTACCATCGAAACCTCTTGGAAAGTAGCACTTTCCGAAGAATTTCAATCTGATTCTTTTTCTGTTTTAAAAGATTTTTTGATTTCAGAAAAAAAGAAATATAAAATTTATCCTACGGGTTCGGATATTTTTTCTGCTTTTAACCATACCCCTTTTGGAAACGTAAAAGTGGTTGTCCTTGGTCAGGACCCTTATCATGGGACGGGCCAGGCCAATGGCCTTTGTTTCTCGGTGAACGATGGGATACGGAAACCACCATCACTTCAAAATATTTTCAAGGAACTTAATACAGATCTTGGTATTCCAATCCCTGAGAGCGGAAACCTTGAGAAGTGGGCCAAACAAGGGATTCTGCTTTTGAATGCTACATTGACGGTAAGGGCGGCACAAGCGGGATCACATCAAAACAAAGGATGGGAGCTGTTTACCGATTCGATCATAAGAAAGCTTTCGGCTGAAAAAGAAAACCTTGTTTTTATTTTATGGGGAAACTATGCCCGGGCCAAAAAGAGTATGATAGATACTGAAAAGCATTTTATAGTTGAATCACCCCACCCTTCGCCTTTTTCGGCCCATTCAGGTTTTTTTGGGAGCAGGCCTTTTTCAAAAACAAACGATTATTTGGTTCAAGTGGGAAAAGGCCCAATTGATTGGTCTTTATAAGATTTGAAAGAAGTGCGGTAAGATTAATTTCAAGTCAGGTGTAAATACCCTAACCCGGATAAACAGAAAAAGACAAGCAGCAAAAAATAAAATTCAAATAAATACCCATTTTATAATTCTTAAAACACAAACTATCCATTCGGACACCTACGTCCCTGTTTTGCTTCGCAAGTTTTGTGATTTCTTGTAAAAAAAAGACCGCAAGCTATCATATGAAAACACGAAACATCAACCAGAGCTTTAAAGCTTGACCTGACTCTATTTGTCAACGCCTTTAACCCAATCAACTATTTTTGGGGACATAGGTTCTTCCTTCGGACTTGCAAAGTCAACAAGCCTTCCGTTTTCGTCAATCATATATTTCTGAAAGTTCCAGCTTACCTTTGAATCCATTACACCATTCTTTGACTTTTCGGTAAGCCATGTATAAACCGGGTGTATGTCTTTGCCCTTTACGGATATTTTAGACATCATCTGAAATGTGACCCCATAATTGACAGTACAGAATTCTTTGATTTCCTCATCGGTCCCGGGTTCTTGTTTCAGGAAATTATTTGCCGGGAACCCAAGAATGGTAAAACCGTCACCACCATATTCCTTAAAGAGTTTTTCCAAATCTTCATATTGCGGTGTAAAACCACATTTGGAAGCGGTATTGACAATTAGTGCTTTTTTCCCTTTTAAATCGGAGAATTGAAAAGGCCTGCCATCAATTGTTATCGCAGTAAGGTCGTAAAAGCTGCTGTCTTGCGCTTGTGGGAATTGATAAGCTATACTGAAAATAGCTAACAACATTAATGACTTCAAGTAATTCATGTGCATTGTGTTCGTAAAATGTTTTGATTAATTATAGAACCAATAGTTATTGGAATTGTTCAAAATGAAATTGATCCTGCATCTTAACAATTTGTAATTTCGCTTCTCAATAAAAAATAATGGACAAACAAATCCTCCGACTTGCTATCCCCAATGTAATCAGCAATATAACCGTCCCTTTGCTGGGAATGGTCGATCTTGCCATTCTGGGGCATCTCGAGTCCGAAGTTTATATTGGTGCCATTGCCATTGGCGGATTGATATTCAGTTTTATCTATGCAATTTTCAGCTTCCTCAGAATGGGGACCAGTGGGTTTACGGCCCAGGCTTTTGGCGAAAAGGACAAGGGGGAGATGATATTGATGTTTGGCCGTTCCATGTTCTTTGCAATATTAGGCGGCTTGATACTTATCGCCCTTCAATATCCCATTGAGCTATTCAGCTTTTATTTGATCGATGGTTCGGCAGAAGTGGAAACACTTGCACGGGAGTATTATAATATCCGTTTATATGCTGCCCCGGCTTCCTTGGGGATACTTGCATTGTCAGGCTGGTACGTGGGGATGCAAAATGCCCGGATACCCATGTATATCGCTATTGCCATAAATGTGATAAATATAGGCGCCAATTTTATTTTTGTCTATGGTTTTGGGATGAAATCCGATGGGGTTGCCTGGGGAACTGTCATTGCCCAGTATTCAGGATTGGTTTTGGGTTTAGTTCTTCTGAGGGCAAAATACAGGAAGATGTTTAAGTTTTGGAGACAAACCGATTTTTTCAACTGGGAAATACTTGGGCGTTTTTTTAAGGTCAACCTGGATATTATTGTCCGCACATTGTGCCTGATATTTGCCTTTGCCTTTTTCACTTCCCAATCGGCAAAAATTGACGACACCATTCTTGCCGTGAACACGGTTCTTTTACAATATCTGTTCGTGTTTGCCTATCTTACGGATGGCTTTGCTTATGCTGCTGAAGCACTCGTGGGTAAATTTATTGGCGCAGGAAGTCTTGCCGACCTCAAAATCGTTATCAGGAAATTGTTCATTTGGGGTTTTGGGTTCAGTATCCCTTTTTCGATCCTTTATCTTTTTTTTGGGGAATCCTTGTTATGGTTGCTTACCGACAATGAAAAAGTAATTGATGCCGCCGCGCCCTATCTGTTTTGGATTGGTTTGGTGCCATTTGTCACTTTTCCGGCTTTCATCTGGGATGGTATTTATATTGGGGCCACTTCTTCGGTCGCCATGCGCAACTCTTTATTGATAGCAACGTTTCTTGTTTTCCTCCCGTCCTATTATTTATTTCGCGAACCCCTTGGGAACCACGGCCTATGGCTGTCCATAATGCTGTTTATGGTGGCCCGTGGCACCTTGCTTACTTTCTTCAGGAAAAAATATATTTATTCCCTTATTCCCGCCTGATTATCTTGATAAAAAAGTATAAAAACTAAATTGCCAATTATTCTAATTTGTATATTTGACACCTTTATCAATAATTAAGAATCAATAAATCAAACTTTAAAAAATTACAGAAATGGCTAAAAGAACAATCGTAAGTTTACCGGGTGATGGTATCGGGAAAAATGTTTTGGAAGAAACCATACGTGTATTGGATGCAGCAGGATTTGATGCAGAATATGTTGAAGGGGATATTGGCTGGGAGTTCTGGCGAAGCGAGGGCAACCCATTGCCACAAAGGACTATTGACTTGCTGGGAAAACATAAAGTCGCACTTTTTGGGGCAATTACCTCCAAACCAAAAGATGCTGCATTTGAGGAGTTGGCTCCCGAATTACAGGAAAAGGGCCTGGTTTATTCAAGTCCGATAGTGGGCTTGCGCCAACATTTTGGCCTTGATATTTGTTTACGCCCTTGTAAGTCTTATATTGGAAACCCGTTGAATTTTGTGAAAAGGGGCGTGGGTGACGTAATTGAAGAACCCGCTGTTGATGTGGCTATTTTCCGTCAGAATACCGAAGGTTTGTATGGTGGTGTCGAGTGGAGCGATCCTCCGGAAAAAGTATATGATGCACTGATGACACATCCGAAATTTGTAAAGAACTTTGGCGATACGCCCAAGGAGGAAATTTCAGTTTCGACCCGGATATTTACCAAAAAAGCGACCGAGCGCATTTTAAGGGCAGCTTTTGACCATGCAAAGAAATACGGCTACAAATCGGTTACCGTTTGCGAAAAACCAAATGTTATCCGTGAAACCTCGGGGATGATGTACAAAATGGCCCAGCAAATCCAAAAAGAGGAATATCCAAACATCGAACTTTGGAACACGAATATTGATGCCCAGATGATGTGGCTGACCAAAAACCCGGAAACCTATGGCGTTATCGTGGCGGGGAATATGTTTGGCGATATTGTTTCCGATGGTTTTGCCGGCCTGATCGGTGGTTTGGGTTTTGCTTGTAGCGCACAGTTCAACCCTGATTCGGGAGTGGCTGTTTTTGAACCTACCCACGGTTCCGCACCAAAATATGCTGATTATGAAATTTCCATCGTGAACCCAATTGCGATGATAGAGTCGGCTTGTATGATGTTGGATTTTATTAATGAAAACGGGATTGCGGCCAATATCCGGAAAGCTGTTGCGGAAGTGATTTCCGAGGGAAAGGTGCGAACCTACGATATGATGAAGATGAGAGGCCGTGCCGATGTGGTTGATAAAGGTGCAGCTTCAACGACCCAAATGGCGGATGCAGTGATTGCAAAGCTTTAAGGGATGACCAGTGACTAGTCGCTAGAGACTAGTTGCTCATCTTAATCATTTGTTCTAACACTAAAATTAAAAAACCAATAAAATGACAAAAGAAGTATATGACTTGTGGCCAGAATTAAACTGGATACAAGATCAGGATTTAAGGGACAAAACGGCAAAAACCTGGGAATTGGCACTTGAACGAAGTGTTTTGACTCCGGCTGACCTGAAAAAGATCCCTTTCACCTTGTTGTGCGGCCCGGACCTTAAAGTTACCTTTATGGATCATAAAAGCTCGGTGGTGCACATCGCCCGGGATGCAGGCCAGAAAATTAACGATATGTACCATGGCGAACTCACCTGCAATATGGATGTGTTGATTGCCGGGGCAATCTTGGCCGATGTGGGAAAGCTCCTGGAATATGTTTTGGACGAAAACGGAAAAGCCATTCAGGGAACCTATGGGAAATATGTACGACATCCATTTTCGGGCTTGTCGCTTGCCGAGGAATGTGGCGTTCCGGCTGAAGTTTGCCATATCATAGCAACCCATGCGGGCGAAGGCAATATGGTGAAAAGGACAACCGAAGCCTATGTGGTGCACCATGCTGATTTTATGACGTTCTTGCCGTTTAAGGAAAGGCTAATCGTTTAATAAACCTCGCGCAACGTTCACAACGGCGCAACGAAAAGAACGAAAACCTCGCGCAACGTTTGCAACGGCGCAACGAAAAGAACGAAAACCTCGCGCAACGTTCGCAACGGCGCAACGAAAAGAAAGAAAACCTTGCGCAAATAATAACCAGGGAAACCACGCTGAGACGTAGCGGCCCTTGCGCAAAAAACTATTTTTCATGCACGAAAATGAAATTGCGAAAATCGTATTGGATATTTGTTTTGACATCCATAGAAAATTGGGGCCGGGTTTGTTGGAATCAGTTTATGAAGAAGTATTATGTTATGAACTTGCTCAACGGGGTTTATCATTTAGCCGACAAAAACCAGTACCTGTTTATTGGAAAGGGGTGAAAATGGAGATTGGTTTCAGGACAGATGTTATTGTGGAAGATAAAGTAATTGTTGAATTGAAATCCGTTGAAAACATGTCCCCTGTTTTTCCAAAAATTGTCTTGACATATTTACGTATGACCGGGTTAAAATTAGCCCTTTTATTAAATTTCCACAATGTTTTATTTAAAGATGGAATAACAAGGTTGGTAAGTGGCTTGTAATACCTTGCATCGAAGCAGTCCTTGTGCGAGAACCTCAATGAAAGTACTTTGCGCCTTTGCGGTCGTTGCACGAAACAAACAAAAGCGTTGCGCCATAGCGATCGTTGCGCGATTAAATCAAAAAAATGGATTTACTCCTCATTGCATTGGCACCCGTATTTATCATCCTCATATATATTTATATCAGGGACAAATACGAAAAGGAACCCATAGGTTTGCTTGTAAAAGCTTTGGTTTTGGGAGGCTTAACCGTAATACCCATATTTTTTGCAGAAAAGGCATTGGATGCAAAAGGGGTTCACTTGACCGGATATTCTTCCGTGGCCTACACAGCATTTGTTGTGGCGGCATTTACCGAGGAAATTTTCAAATTTATTGCCTTATATCTGTTGATATGGAATAACAAGGAGTTCAATGAGAAATTCGATGGAATTGTTTACGCCGTGTTTATCTCCCTGGGTTTTGCCGCAGTCGAAAACGTGATGTACGTATTCCAGTACGGGCATGCCACCGGGATTACCCGTGCCCTTACGGCTGTTCCCGGCCATGCGCTTTTCGGGGTTGCCATGGGATACTATTTTGGGCTGGCGAAACTGTCACCAAAGAACAAACCGGTAAATTTCCTTTTGGCACTTACTGTCCCAATAGCTTTGCACGGACTTTACGATTTCATTTTAATGACCCAACACCCATACCTCGTTGTGGCCTTTATCCCCTTTTTGTATTTTCTGTGGAAATCGGGTTTCAAGAAAATGAAAGAGCTTTCGGACAATTCGAGGTTTAGATAGAAAAATTTATTTTTGGAGAAAAAATAGGCTTTAGTTTTATATTTTTGCCCCACATTTTAAAACAGAGAAAACCATGACAATCATAGAAAAAATCATCGCAAAGCATTCCAAATTTGATACGGTAAAACCAGGCGATATTGTGGATATTGAAATTGATGCACGGGCAGCCCGCGATTTTGGCGGGCCCAATGTGGTGAAGCACATCGAAAAAAACAATTTGACAATTGATGATGTGAGCAAAACCTTGTTCACTTTTGATACCAACCCAACAGGATCGGATCAGAAATATGCAATGAACCAGCAGATCATCAGGATATTTGCCCGTAAACACGGGATAAAAGTTTTTGATATTAATAATGGTATTGGAACGCACACATTGATTTCGGAAGGATATTCTTATCCGGGTTCTACTTCGCTCACCACCGATTCACATGCCAATATCCTCGGGGCCATTGGTTCTTTCGGACAAGGGATGGGCGATAAGGATATTGCGGCCGCTTTTCATTCGGGAAGGGTTTGGTTCAAGGTCCCAAAGTCGGCGAAAATAAACCTTATCGGCAAACGGCCAGCCAATGTTACGGCCAAAGATATTGTCCTTAACCTATTGAACAGATTTGGTGCGAATTCGCTCCTGAGCTATTCCGTAGAGATTTATGGTGAGGAGGTGGACAAGTTCACTTTGGACGAGAGGATAACCATTTCATCCATGGGAACCGAAATGGGAACGATCATTATCCTTTTTACCCCTAACCAGGAAGTGATGGATTATTGCGAAGCCGCAACGGGAAGAAAACTGGAAGCCATGAAAGCAGATACGGATGCGGAATATGTAGAGGAATTTGACGTGGACTTAAGCGGTTTTGTCCCCATGGTTTCCTTGCCGGGAAAACCCCATGATGCAGTAAATATCTTGGAAGCCAAGAAAACCAAGATAGATTCGGCTTTTGTGGGAAGTTGCACAAACGGGCGTATGGAAGATTTGAGGGCTGTGGCCAATGTGCTGAAAGGGAAAACCATTGCCCCGGGCGTGGTTTTAAAGATTGTCCCAACTACCAATGCTATCTGGGACCAGTGCCTGGATGAAGGTTTGATCAAGATATTTAAGGATGCGGGGGCCATGGTTTCCAATGCGGGTTGTGCAGGTTGTGCTGCCGGACAGGTTGGGCAAAACGGCCCGGGCGAAATCACCATCAGTTCCGGTAACCGGAACTTTCCGGGCAAACAGGGAAAAGGGAGTGTTTATCTCGCTTCCCCGGCAACAGTTGCAGCTTCGGCAGTAGCGGGATATATTACAACTTATGATGATATCCCTGATGAGCCAGCGGTTTTCACAATGGAAGAGCATGAAGAAAAATTGAAGAAGGCAGAGGAAGCCGAAAAGCACTTGGAACAAAAAAAGAGCATCATCGAAGGACGGGTGTGGTACATTAAAGAAGACAACATTGATACGGACATGATTTTCCATAACCGCTATCTAACCATCACCGATATTAACGAAATGGGGCAATATACCTTCGATAACCTGGAAGGCTATGAAGATTTTGCTAAAAAGGCAAAGCCGGGAGATATTGTTGTGACACAGAAAAACTTCGGAAGCGGGAGCTCGCGACAGCAGGCCGTTGATTGTTTTAAGTCCCTTGGTGTGCAAGCCATCCTCGCCGAATCATTTGGGGCAATTTACGAGCGGAACGCCATCAATGCCGCCTTCCCGATCATGGCCTATGATTCGATGGAAGAACTGGAACTGAAGGATGGGGACAAAATCCGGGTCAATTTCGAGACCGGCGAAATCACCAACCTCGAAAACAACAAATCAATCTCCGGCGAAGCCTTTTCCGAAGTACAGCTTGAGATATTCCAAAATGGGGGGTTGTTTTAAAAAGAAAATGAAACAGATAAATGAGATCAGCCGTTTGGTTGACCTTTCTTTAGTATTTTTGATTCAAATCATTTAGAATGAATTTACCAATTCGTAAACTATTTGGCCTTGTTTTGGTTCTGCTTTACTTGTATGGGAATTCACAGCCATCAGAGAGTGGCCTGGTTGAATATGAATTTGGTTATCCCTTTAAAACGGGAGTATATTATACCTTCGAGGACTTTAAAACAAATAGCCCAACTGAAATAGGTTCGTTCAGGGTAATCACAAGAGCGAGTGAATTTGTATGTAGGAATGGGACTGTGAGTGATTACATTGAATATGAATCTAAAGGCGAAACAATAAGGATAAATGGTGCAGATATATGGGGATATGCAAAAAGAGGCAGTGTTTATGTTACCCATAAAAATATGTTCTATAAGATTTTGATGTTTGGAGGTATTTGTTTTCTGGATGTGATTAGGGGAGGCAAAGAAGATGATGAAGTACAGAATCCATTTAATGCAGCAACAACGGAGCATTTTGCATTACTGGATGCAGAAACAGGAAAGACTTTTGATTTTAGGATAAAATATCTTGAAAATTTGTTGTCGAACGATAAGGAAGTTTATGAAGAATATTTAAAATCATCCTTAAAAAGAAAAGATAAGAAATTTGTTTTCTTAAGAAAATATAATGATAAGCATAAGATTTATTTCCCGCTTGTACATTGAATCTTAACTGGTTTGTTTTCTTCTTCGTTTATCCGATTTGGAAACACACATACCTTTTTAACCCATGAATTGATGGATCCATGGTTTTCCTGTAATAATCGGTTTATTTAAAGCTTCTTAAATACATTAGTTCGGTAAACAATTACAACTTATTGATAGTTATATGTTTACAATTTAGTGCATTTATTAAGCACATTATTGCAAATCAAAACGTTGCGTTCTTTGCGGCGTTGCGCGAGAAAAATTTTACCGAAGTATTATAAATATATAGTATCTAACAATTCGTTGTTGGCAATCCCCTCATTTCAGGGAGGAAGCATTAAGCTTTATACCTAATTTTGCATCTTTAGCGTACAAACTGCGTAGTTATTCACATGCGAAGAAACCTTTCAGGTCGGAAATATATCATCATTGCCATTTTTATTGTGGTGGCGGTGATTTTTGTCGCAAGGTTACTGTATCTCCAGGTCATTGATGATTCCTATCTGCTTTCAGCCGAAAACAACGTTTTGCGGAAAAACACCATCTATCCCAACCGTGGGTTGATTTATGATAAAAATGGCAAATTGCTGGTTTATGATGAAGCCGCTTATGATTTGATGGTTATCCCCCGAAAAGTAAAAACGATAGATACAGTTGAGTTTTGCAGTTTGCTGGGGATTACCGATTCCGTTTTTATCTCGAAGATGACAAAGGCCAAAAAGTATTCGCGCTATAAATCTTCCCTTTTCCTTGCACAGATTTCCAAAGAGGATTTTGGCTTCCTTGCAGAAAAACTTTATAAATATCCCGGCTTTTTTGTCAGGTCGCGATCGCTCAGGAAATATCCCAAGCCCATTGCAGCACACATATTGGGCTATATTGCCGAAGTGAACAATAACGAAATCAATACCAATCCTTATTACAGCTCTGGGGATTATATCGGGAAAAGCGGTATCGAGAAATTTTATGAAAAGGAATTACGGGGCAAAAAGGGCGTGCAGGTCGTGATGGTGGATGTGCACAACCGGCAGCAGGGAAGTTACAAAAACGGGAAATATGACAGCATTGCCGAAGCCGGGAAAAACCTATATTTAACCATCGATGCAGACTTGCAGGAATATGCCGAAAAGTTAATGGTGAACAAAATTGGGAGTATCGTGGTCATTGATCCCAAAACCGGTGGGATACTCACCTTTGTAACCAGCCCTACTTACGACCCGAATTTATTGGTGGGCAGGGTGCGCAGCAAAAATTTCCAGATGTTGATGAAAGATTCCCTGAAACCTTTGTTGAACAGGGCAATCATGGGCACTTACCCGCCGGGGTCCACCTTTAAAGTCGTGAATGCATTGGTGGGCCTGCAGGAGGGCGTTTTGCACGAAGGGACATCCTATTCTTGCAACGGGCCACAAACAACCCCTATCCGCTGCACGCACCATCACATCACGCCCTTGCAATTGAAAATGGGGATCGAGCAATCGTGCAACCCATATTTTTGGAACGTTTTCCGTTCGATCATCAACAACCCGAAATACAATTCGGTGGAAAAGGCATTTGGTTCCTGGCGAAAGGACGTGACAAGCATGGGCTTTGGAAAAAAATTCAATACGGACATCCCCTTTGAAAAACCGGGGAGTATCCCCACATTGGACTTGTACAATAAAATTTACGGTAAAGGGCATTGGAACGCTTTAACGATCCGATCCCTTGCCATCGGGCAGGGTGAGATTCTGGTAACACCTTTACAAATGGCAAACTTCTCGGCAGTAATCGCAAACAAAGGTTTTTATTATCCGCCGCACCTTGTTACGGCCATCGGGTCAAAAGAAAACAAGATCCCCCGTTTTCATGAAAAACAAATGACCGAAATAGAAGAAAAATACTTTGATGTAGTTCAGGAAGCCATGTTGAATGTATTTGAAGGGGAACACGGAACGGCCCGCTGGTCGAAACTGGAAGGGGTTAAAATTGGCGGGAAAACAGGGACCGTGCAAAACCCACATGGGAAAGACCACTCCATGTTCATTGCTTTTGCACCTGTCGGCGATCCAAAGATTGCCATGTCTGTCATTATTGAAAATTCGGGTTATGGTTCAACATGGGCTGCTCCGATCGCTTCCCTGCTCATCGAAAAGTATTTGAACGATACCATTGTGCGCAAGCATATCGAAAAAAGAATGTTGGATGGAAACTTAATTTCAAGGGAATGAGAAATCGGGGCAACATATTCCAAAATATTGACCGGGTGACCATCCTGCTCTATTTTTTACTGGTTTTTGTCGGGTGGATAAATATCTATGCAGCTGTTTATAATGATGAACACCAGAGCATCCTGGACATGAGCCAGAACTATGGCAAACAATTGATTTGGATTTCGACCTCCATTATCTTGATTTTGGTGATTTTCCTTATTGAAGCAAAGTTCTTTTCCACGTTTTCATATGTTATTTATTTTTTAATGGTCCTGGTATTGATAGCCGTTTTGTTGGTGGGAAAAGAGATTGCGGGTTCCAAATCCTGGTTTCAGATTGGCAGTTTTTCCATCCAACCCGCAGAGTTTGCCAAGTTTGCAACGGCACTTGCTTTGGCAAAATACCTTAGCCAGATTGATGTGGATATTACCCGTCTCAAAACCAAATTGTTTGCAGGCTTTATTATTTTCGCCCCGGCGGCATTGATTTTATTGCAACACGATACCGGATCGGCCATGGTGTTCGTGGCTTTTGCCCTTGTCCTGTTTCGTGAAGGGCTTTCCGGAAGCCTTCTGGTCCTTGGTTTTGTATTGGCAGTCCTCTTTATTTTGGCACTACTTATCAATAAGTTTATTTTGATAGGGATCCTTGCGGTTTTTACCGTTTTGGTCTATGTCCTGAACAAGCGATTGCGAAAAAAATACATGATAATCACCGGCTTGTTCTTGATGGCGGCAGTTTACATCCTTAGTGTGGATTTTGCGTTTGAGAATATTTTGGAGCCCCACCAAAAGAACCGGATCAATGTTCTTCTCGGGAAAAAGAAAGATCCCCATGGCGTTGGCTACAATGTCCATCAATCGGTAATTGCCATTGGTTCCGGTGGTTTTTCAGGAAAGGGCTTCCTAAAGGGGACACAAACAAAGTACGATTTTGTTCCCGAGCAAAGCACGGATTTCATTTTTTGTACAATTGGTGAGGAGTGGGGATTCGTTGGCACATTTGTACTTATCCTTCTTTTTGTGGCCTTGCTCATCCGGCTTGTTATCCTGGCCGAAAGGCAGCGGTCGCGGTTCAGCAGGATTTATGGATACGGGGTCGCTTCCGTCATCTTTTTTCACTTTGCGGTAAATATCGGGATGACCATCGGCCTTTTTCCCGTCATTGGCATCCCCTTGCCTTTTATCTCCTACGGGGGCTCTTCCCTCTGGGCCTTTACCGTTTTGCTTTTTATTTTCGTAAAATTGGATTCGGTAAGAATGGATTTGTTGTAATAGCATCTTTTCATCAAATAGTTTGTATCCTATTCATCCAATACGTATCTTTGCAGTACTAAAACACGTGTGAAATGATTACAAAATTAACATTGACTCTTGAAGAAGATACAATTAAAAAGGCAAAGGAATTTGCTAAAGAAAGTGGCAAGAGCCTTTCTGCCCTTGTTGAGGCATATTTTGGTTTTCTTTCAAAATCAAGAGAAATGGAGGGTATAAATGATTTGACAGAAAAAGTAAAATCACTTTATGGTTCTGTTTCCGTCCCTGATGATTTTGATTATAAAATTGAACTTGAAAAAGCAATCAATGAAAAACACAAAATATAAGGTACTGGTTGATACCGATGTTCTCATGGATTTCGTTACAAAAAGGGAGCCTTTTGATATTGAAGCTGCCCAGCTCTTTAACCTTGCTGATAAAAACCTAATTGACCTGTTTGTTTCTTCATTATGTTTAAACAATGTTTACTATTTAGTAAGAAAGCAAATTGGACATAAAAACACAATAGGATTGTTGATTCGATTGGTAGAGGTTGTAGATGTGCTTTCCGTGGATAAACAGGTTGTAATGAAAGCCCTCACTTCCAGGTTTAATGATTTTGAAGATGCCTTGCAGCATTTTACAGCAGTTGAAAACAGCAACATTGATGTGATTGTTACAAGAAACTTAAAAGACTACAAACATAGTAGTATTGCCATAATGACGGCCGGGAGTTTTGTTTCCTTAAAGAAAATAATGAAATAGAAACTTTGATTAATTGTCAATGAGTTTTTTAATCCAACAAAATGTGATTGCTGTCACTACAAATCTATTTTGTGGATTTATCGGTTTACTTCTTACGTTCAATCGTAAAACTCACCAATTGCTTTAGGGAATTTTTTGAAGGGGAATCGGGGAATTCGTCCAGAATTTGAATAGCGCGGTTGTGATAATCTTTCATCTTTTCGCGGGCATATTCTATCCCACCGCTTTTATTCACTTTGTCGATTACAAGGGCCACCTTTTCGGGATTGTTATTATGGTTTTTCACAATGTTGATGATCCTCCTTTTTTCCATGAAACCCGTATTGTTCAGCAGATAGATAAGGGGCAACGTCATTTTTTGCTCTTTGATATCAATGCCTGCTGGTTTTCCGGTTGCATTGGATTTTTCATAATCGAACAAATCATCTTTTATCTGAAAAGCGATACCGGTAAGTTCCCCGAAGTGCCGCATCTTTTCAATTTGTCCCTTTTCCGCCTTTACCGAGGAAGCCCCGGCAGCACAACAGGAAGCAATGAGCGAGGCCGTTTTCTTACGGATGATTTCAAAATAAATATCTTCCTCGATGTCCAATTTGCGCGCCTTTTCGATTTGCAGCAGCTCGCCCTCGCTCATTTCCTTGGTGGCATTAGAGACAATTTTCAGCAAATCGAATTCCCCGTTATCCAAAGAGAGGAGAAGACCGCGTGAAAGGAGGTAATCGCCAACCAACACGGCCACTTTGTTTTTCCAAAGGGCATTGATGGAAAAGAAGCCCCTACGTTTATTCGAATCGTCCACCACATCATCGTGTACAAGTGTGGCCGTATGCAGTAATTCGATCAAGGAGGCCGCCGTGAAAGTTGAATCGTTCACTTCGCCCATGAGCTTGGCACTCAAAAAAACAAACATGGGCCGCATTTGCTTCCCTTTACGTTTCACGATGTAGCGGGTGATGATGTCGAGAAGGGGGACAGAACTTTTCATCGAGTTCCTGAACTTCTTTTCAAACACAGTAAGGTGGGCTTGAACCGGGAGCTTTATTTCAGCAAGGGTATCCATAAATTTCTGTTGCCAAAATTAATGCAATTTGTTTGATTAAGATATTTATTTTTGCCCATAATATATGGATTCTTGGTTTGTGAAACAAATTCAAAGGTACAGGGTTTTTGATTTCAAATACTGAAAACTAAACCATGATAAAATATGGTATTAACAGAGAGTTAAAATACTAATCTTTGTGTCGTCCATATTTATGATTGGATAATCGCATAACCATTAACCCGTAACTTGTAACAGGGATTATTAATTGATGCCCTCAATGATTATCTGCTTTTTCAATGTTTGTTAAATGCTTTGACCTTTATGGCAACATTCCTTTTTGACGATATTATTTTTGGCCCTGTAAAAAGCCGCCGCTTCGGGGTTTCCCTCGGTGTGAACCTGCTCCCTGAAAACTATAAGTTTTGTACGTTCAATTGTGTTTATTGCGAGTGCGGCTGGACTTATAAAAACAAGGCAGATAGAGTTAAACTGCCCAGCCGTTCCGATGTTGAACAAAGCCTGGAGCTTAAATTACAGCAAATGACCGAAGAGGGCAACCCACCCGACAATATTACTTTTGCCGGTAATGGCGAACCAACTGTTCACCCCCAGTTTTCAGGGATCATCGATGATACCATCTCCCTTCGGAACTTTTATTTCCCGGATGCTGAAATCACCGTTTTGTCAAATGCTTCCATGCTGCATAAACCAAAGGTATTTGAAGCTTTACAAAAGGTTGACAATAATGTCCTGAAATTGGATAC
>JAADJA010000063.1 GCA_013151015.1 Chlorobiota bacterium | reverse complement strand
CAAGCAAACTATCGGTTTCGAGGGTGAATTTTGCTTTGCCGCCTGAATATTCATATTCAATCAATGACGGGTTTATGGGATTCGTAATGTTCCAAATATCAATATTTGAATTATTTGTCGTCACCTGGAATTGCGTTACTTTTCCTTCACCAATTGAACCCACATCCCTAAATAGCATTTGCCCGTTTTCAAAAATATTCAAGCGGCTTGCATTGAAAACGAGATAGTCTAACCAACCTACCGCAGTATCATTGGGCTTCTCATAGGAGATACTTAGGTTAAGAAAACCAGTATCAGCAAAAAAGTTTACCGAACCCGTTCTATTTTTTGCGTAATCAGAATAAATTACTCCAGATACTGAAGCACAAGTAAGTGATAAAACTTCCGAAGCATTTATTGTAAAACTAAAATGGCTTGCCAGGCTTGATCTTGCCAGGACTGATGTTGCAAAATTAACCGGCGCAGTTGTAATCAGGTTTGGAAAGTCGATTTCAAAACTGTACTCAAGCACATTATCGAAACGATCGCCAACCCATTGCTTGCCACTATGGATCAGGTTTTCCAATTCCAGTTCATGATAATAATAATCTTGCAAAGCAAACGAGGTATAAGTTGGAGCCGCAGTTGAGAGATTTTGCTTTTCGATCCTTTTTCCATCCCCCAAATCAAAATTCAGGAAATAAAAAGTGAAATCAGAATATAAATTCACTCTGTGTTCAAACAATCCGGTTTCTTCGTTCAGCTTCCAATCGGTTGGACCTTCGCCATAAAATAAAACATAATCCCCCGGATCAAAAACACCATCGTCCTCACCGGAAACAAAAATGGCGTTTTCCTGCAAATCATCATAGCGGAAAGCATCATTAGCTTCGGGCAACATTCCATTGCCGTTTCCATAAAGCCGGATTTGTTTTGGATTGATTTGCCCCGGATCGATCCCATAACTCACCAAATCATCGTAGGTAATTTGATGGATACCTGTTTGTTCAACAGCTATTTTATACCAATCGCCAGATGATAAAACTGAATTTTGGGCTTGAACGCCCATTGCCACAATAAGCATAACAAATGCCACTACCATACACTTCATTGTTTTCTTCATAAGTGAAAAAGTTTAAGGGTTAGTGAAAAAAGTGAAAAATCGAAGGTAGCTTTGCAGAATAGGCGGAATTCTTTTTGATTTCGTTGTTAATATGATGGGATGGATTCTGGATTAGTTGCGTGGGGATGAAAAAAGACTTTTGAAGTCAAGGCTGATTATACCGATAACTTTATACTGGCTTAACAAATCCTTAACATTAACCATTTACTTTTGCCACATAAAATAAAGATGGAAAAAAACATCTTTACCAAAATATAGCGGTGGTGGCAAACCCAAAGCAGACTATCGCACTGAGTGATTACAAAAAGCAACACTCCTGATGGCTGGATTTTTCCGGCTTTTTTTGTGCCCTTATTGCAGCAAACGATCACCTTCCATGTAGCAAGTGTCCACGCTTACGATCTTTCCATGTAGCAAGCGTCCACGCTTGCGAGTTATCTTTACAATATCCTCTTTTGTTGCATTTGTGTTGCATTCCAAAAATACGTTAAACAACCCATCAATCTACGATGTATCCCGTAGGTGGTCTATGGCCCATCAAATCTAATTTTGCGGTTAATTATTCTTTTATAAACCTCAATAAAACTACTTACAATGAAAAAACGAACTACACTTATCGCAATGGCAATGATTATGATTGCCCAAATTACATCGGCAACTGTTTGGAGAGTGAACAACCGCCCAAATGCAGATGCAGATTTCACGACAATCCAGGCCGCCCATAATGGCGCAACATCAGGTGACACACTTTATATAGAAGGAAGCCCTACCGGTTATGGCACCCTGGCCTGTACAAAACAACTTCATATTATCGGTACCGGTGATTTCCTGAACGATAATACGGAAACACAAGCATTTAAAGAAGTTTCCAATGTCAGCACAATTACATTCAATGCCGGCTCCGAAAACAGTATAGTTGAAGGTGTTCGTGTTGTGAATACCTATGTTTTGATTAATACTTCTGATATTACCGTAAGGAGGAACAGGTTCCATACATCTACAAATGCTGCTACAACATATTATGGAATAAGGATTGCAGCCAACAGCTCCAATGTCCTTATTGAGAACAATTGGATCTATATTGCTGGGTACTATGCCTATGCGACCAATTATGGAATTCATTCCAACGGGGCCAATTTATCAAACCTTACGATCAGGAACAATTATATATATACACATAAAACAAATGCAGCGAGCTATTCAATATATCTATCAGCAACTGTTTTGTCAGATAATGTTGCAATTTATCAAAATGTAATCAATACAAATAATAGTGCAAGTATTTTAAGTGCCCAGCAAACCCAGTTTTACAACAACATAATGATCGCAGGTACCTTTACACCCGATGGCTCCTATTACAACAACAATATGGGGAACAGCACACAATTTGGCTCAACCAACGGCAACCAGGAAAATGTTGCACCGGCCACCATTTTCGTTGACTACACTACAGGTATCGACAGTGACCTGCAATTAATCCCTGCCACATCACCGGCCATAGGTGCGGGCATTGCAGGTGAAGACTGCGGTATATACGGTGGAAGCTATCCGTATCATATCTCTTTGCTTCCTGCCATTCCGGCCATCTGGGAGGTTACGCTCAACAATTACGGCAGTGATGTGGTTCCAATAAATGTAAATATCAAGGCAAAAGCCCACAATTAGGATTTGCCATGAAAACGAAAAGCAAATTTCCATCTGCCTATTTGATGGCCATCTTGTGCTTGATTTCTTTCGGGACAATGGCACAGCCCAACATAACCGATCTTGAGTATTTTTTTGATACCGATCCTGGTTTGGGCAATGGCACACAAATAAGCATTACGACAGGAACTGATATTGATGAGAATTTCTCCATCAATTTATCAGGGACTTCCCTGGGCTTCCACAAATTGTTCTTCCGGGCACAGGACAGCAATGGAAACTGGAGTATGACCAATATGCGGGACATATTTAAACTTGCCCCTTCCGCCCCTTTTCCCCTAATCCCAAACGTAACGGTTGCTGAATATTTCTTTGATACCGACCCCGGTTTTGGGAACGGGACCGCATTGGCCGTTACACCAGGGCAAAATGTGGACGAGAACTATATCATAGACATTACGGGATTGAGCCTGGGATTCCATGTGATTTTCTTCCGGGCACAGGACAGCGATGGCAATTGGAGCATGACGGACAAAAGGGACATTTTCAAGCTCCCGCAGCCCGTGGCACAACCTCCAATCC
>JAADJA010000007.1 GCA_013151015.1 Chlorobiota bacterium | reverse complement strand
AGCTGGCCATCCCTGACCTGGAAACCGGGGACATCCTGGATTACTATTATGTGACAATTTCTACCCACATAGCGCAAACAGGAAACAGATATGTCTTTGATCCTGTTTTTATAACATTGCCCGCAAAGTATCCAATCGTGACAGGTGAGATAAAAATACTACCTGAACGAAAGTGCTTTATGAATATCTCTGTAAGCAATGGAGCACCCAAACCAGTTTTAAGGAAAATTGGCAAAAAGGATTATTACGTAATTGATTATAGAGATATTGAACGTTCAAAAGATACCCATTGGAATTATCCATTGCGGGATGAACCCACTATTAAAATGCAGGTTATTATTTCAGGAAAAGGCTTTCCCGAATCGGAGAAGTATTTTCTTGGTGAATGGGAAACCCCTAAAACCAGTGTTTCAAAAGATGAATTTGCCAAATTGCTAGGGATCATCGTAAAGCAGTCCAAAGTAAATAGCAAACTGGAAACAAACGCAATCAAGTTTATTAGGCAACAACTGCCAATAACTGATACGGTGCAGTTTGTGAGGGATCTGTATTATTATTTCAGGCATCGTCTTTATTTTGAAAAGACCATGTATTATGGAGTTGAGTATGCTCAATATCTATTTACCGATCGTTTCAGGTTCATTGGCAGCTTCTCTTATTTGCTCAAGCGACAGCACATTGATAATACGGTGTTCATTGGGACAAAAAGATATATGGGATTGATCGATAGTGTGGTTTTATTGGATGAAATCACCCCAGGGATCCAGGTGGTATTAAATGGACAACCGAGATATATTTATTTCCCGCGCGAATCAAGTGTTCTTGAAGAAGGTGACTATAAAATGGAAGGGACAAAGATTTACGCTACCCTTCAAAACCCGGGGACAACAAATGTTGAAATATTCCCCGATTCCATTCCTGTTTCAAAAAGAGCGGACAATATTCAACTTGGGCTTGTAAAAGCTGAATTTGACCCTGATGGTAGCAATACGTTGATAATCGAGACCCGCCTGACATCCTATGGCGCAACGAAAAAATCTTTTGGTCCCTGGCTCATTAACCCGGAAGATTATTATGCCGCCGAATTTGAATTTATACAAAACCATAAAAGGTTCAGGCAATCGGATTATTCAAAAATGGACAGGACAATGGATGAAATGAAGGCAAACAAAAAGGGTTTAAATGAATCGAGGGAAGAAATTTTTAATATGTACCTGAAAGATAATTATTCCATCCCTGAATGTGAATTGGATACCTTGATAATTGAGCAAGCCGGGCGTTTTTCCGAAACTAATGGCGTGGTGTTTTCATATGGGTTTTTCACTCAGGGTTTTACGAAGAAGGCTGGGGGCTATTTGATTCTTGATGTCGGGAAATTGATGGGCAAAAATATAGATTTTGATGTGGATGACAGAAAAAGGGAGAGCGATATTCATATGGATGCACCAAGGCAATACGATTGGGAAATAGATGTGGAAATACCTGAGGGATATTATGTGGACAAAACCGAAAACCTGGAATTTGATGTTGAAAACAACACCGGGTTTTTTAAAAGTTCCGCGCGCTTGGATTCAACGCTCGTGCATATTTCGATTTCCAAAGCTTACAAACATAATTACGAACCCGCCGAAAACTGGGAAAAGATGCTGGAATTCCTGGATTCCGCCAATGATTTCTATGAACAAAAGCTTGTCTTTAAAAAGAAATAATCGAGTGGAAAATAAGCTGTTGACATGACCCAAAAAACAAATTTTTTGTTTTGGGCCATACAAGTGCTTGGTATAGAAACGTATTTGTTATAAGCGAGGACGAGGCGGGGGCATTCAGAAAACGAAAAAGCTTTCTACGGAATAATGCGGAAAGCTTTTTTATTATTGAAAGTTGATTAAAACGGCCAGAAATTATTGTCGTTCCAGATTTGTTCCTTCAGGTCTTCGTTCAGGCGGTGGAGCAGCGAATGATGCCCGCTTTCCCAATCGGCCAACATTTGATAGGTCTCTTTTTCCAAGGGGTCGGTGGCTTCTTTAGCCCTGTCAGAATAAATTTTTACGGCCCTGGTCTCAAAGTCCATGGCTGCTGAAATAGCTGCGGCCTCAAAGCTTGCGGCCGAAATTTCCTTTTTGATTTTTTCTGTCAGGATTTCCAAAGCTGCGGATTCATCGGCAGGTTCAATATGTTCATCGGGTTTCACGAACTTTTTGTCCTTCATATAGGATTTAAACTGGACTGCCAAAAATTTGATATGCTCATCTTCCTCTTCGGCCATCATATTGAAGATTTTGCGCGCTGCCGCACTTCTCGATTGCTTGGCCACATTGGAATAAAATGCTTTTCCCCTTTTTTCAAGCAGTATGGCTTCCTTTAAAATATCAGTTGGTGATTTGCTCATCTTTTTATTGATTTTTTTGTTTAAAATTCCTTTATCGGAGATTGATTACAAAACTATTATTTTTTTAAATAGGAATAACAATACTAACTTATATTTGTTAAAAACAATGATTTCTTTCAGGAAAAAAACAAAGGGATTATGATACTTTTGTTTGGTATTAAAAAATCAATCACGTGCAGGCAATTGCAGAAAAAAATCTTAAAAACCTTTTTACACAAACTTTTACGGAAAATGTTACTGGGTTTGTAGCACTTCCTTCTTCCGGGTCGGAACGGCGGTATTTCAGGATAAAGTCCTTGAACAACAATGTGATTGGTGCTTTTAACAAAGACATAAAAGAGAACATCGCATTTTTGACATTTACAAATCATTTTGAAGAACTGTCATTAAATGTCCCTTCCCTGATTGCTTTTGAGTTGGACCAAGGGATTTACTTGTTGCAGGACCTGGGCGATGTCAACCTGTTTTCCTTGCTTTTCGATGGGGAAAAGCGGCTACCTGTTTCTGATAAAGTGATTGGATATTACAAACAGGTTTTGAAGGCTTTGATCCGTTTTCAATTGGAGGGTGGCAAAAACCTGGATTATTCGGTATGTTATCCACGGCAGGCGTTCGACAGGCAGTCCATGCAATGGGACCTGAATTATTTCAAGTATTATTTCCTGAAATTAAAGGATATCCCATTTGATGAACAAAAACTGGAAAATGATTTTTCCTCCTTGATAGATTATCTTTTGCAGGCCCCATCGGATTATTTCATGTACCGCGATTTTCAGGCCCGGAATGTGATGATTCACAAGGATGTCCCCTGGTTTATCGATTATCAGGGCGGGAGGAAAGGGCCTTTGCAGTACGATCTTGCTTCTTTGCTTTTTCAGGCCAAAGCGGATTTGCCATTTGAATTAAGAAATGAATTGCTTGATTTCTATCTTGATGAACTGGAAAAGAAAATCATTGTCGAAAGAAAGCTGTTTAAGGATTTTTATTCGGGCTTTGTCCTGATACGAACATTGCAAGTCCTTGGTGCCTATGGCTTCAGGGGATATTTCCAACGCAAACCGCATTTTATCGAGAGTGTAACTTATGCAATGAAAAACGTGAAATGGCTGCTCGGGAACCTTTCGATTCCTATACGTTTGCCCGAATTGGACCGGGTGATGAAGCTTATGCTTGAGTAATCAGAGCGGTATGGCAATAGTTTTTAAGGTCGAAATCGGTTTCAAGGTACGGTTTACCGAAAATTTGGTTTGAAAGCAACGGCAGTTTGACAATGGGTGCAGGCCCGCCTGACCGTATGGGCAGGGATTTGAAACTTGATCATCCCGACAGGAAATCAATGAAAATAAAAACGGTGGAATTTTGCAATGCACATTATCTTATATAAACTTAATGACCAATAATTAAATGAACAATAAACTAATAATAGAAATACATAGCTTTTCATTTAAAAAGAGCGGTATCCCAAAGGACAATTCCGGCAATGGTGGCGGTTTTGTATTTGATTGCAGGGCTTTGCCAAACCCGGGCCGTTTTGATGAATACCGTACTTTCACCGGGTTGGACCGACCCGTTATCGATTTCCTCAAAAATGAAGCGGCAGTTGGCTCCTTCCTTGAAAATGTGATAAAAATCATTGATCAAACCGTGGAGAACTACCTGCAAAGGGGGTTTTCACATTTGATGGTCAATTTTGGTTGCACAGGTGGCCAGCACCGATCGGTTTATTCCGCAGAATTCACAAAATCACACCTTGAATCTACCTTCCCCGTTCAGGTTATCCTGGAACATGACATGGCCAATTTTTGGAACAGGTAGCCACCTCCACTTATTTTAGCGTTTATTAGCAACTATTCTTGATAATTGTCAGTCTATTGTTAGTAATATAAACTGGAATTGATACTTTTGCACCCTTAAAATGAATTGAGTTGATATTTGATGAGATTTAACCGACGACATGTTTTATTGCTGATAGGGCTTCTTGCGATAATTGTAATATTTCTTCCCATAAAGATGCATTATAGTTTTCAGGCTACCTCACTTGTGTATCCTGCAAAAGAATGGTATTTGAAAAAGGCGACGGATGATAGTTACGTGAGCGAATTGCACGATTTCGAGAAGGATGTGATCAGCCATATGATTGCCTATAAGTTCGAAAGGGGCGATATTTCTGAGTTGCACATTAAAGACGGGCTGGCCACAGATGACTTTGTTGAAAAAGGGGATACGGTCGCATACATCCAGTCTTATTTGATCGAAAACGATATTGTCCGTTTACGGAATCTGATCGAGGTTGAAAAAGCTTCCATCTCCGTAAACAATACGGGTGCAAAACAGGAGTTAATAGATGAGGCCGTACAGGAATATGAATTTGCAAAGCTGAAACTGGACCTGGAGGAGAAAAATTATAAGCGGCAGCAGAAATTATTTCAGGATAGTGTTATTTCAGAAGCAGATTTTGAAGTGGCGGATAATACGTTCCATCTTGCAGAGGTAAATGTCCAGATTGCCGAGAGTGCGTTGTTATCATTGAAAACAGGAAGGAAAGCAGAAGAAATCAGTTTGATTTATCAAAAGATAGATTCTTATAAAAACCAGATCGAAAACCTTGAGGATTTGCTGGACCAATATTATATCAAGCCAGCTATTTCAGGTGTGTTGAGGTTTAGCACATCCAACAACAGGATTATCACGGTGAGCGATACGGGGAGGTATATCCTGAAAATACCTGTGAAGGTTAACAATATCCAATACCTGGCTTCCATTTCGGCGATCAGGTTTTCCGTGCCGGGATACGATGACGAAATAGAAGCTTCATTTGCAGGCCTGGACAACAATGTAAATATGGCGGCCAATGAACAAATGTTGATCGCCAAGGCAATTATTAATTTGAAGTTAAAGCGGGTTTATCCGGGAATGGCCGTTCAGTGCGAGGTTATATGCGATAAAATTACTATTTTTGAGTTTTTGAAAAGAGGGATACATTTGAAGTTTTAGGTTAAAAATTAGAAAATGTTTAAAGATCAACGTATAACACCTGACGCATAACATCTAACGCATAACATCTAACGCATAACACCTAACACCTAACGCATAACACACATCAAAGTGAGGTACGAATATAAATATATTGTAAACGAGTCGAAGCTGGAAACTTTGAGGCAAATGATCTTGCCTTTTGTGGACGTGGATGAATTTGCGGAAACTTCGGGGAGCAACCAATATACGGTTCGTTCAATCTATTTTGATTCCCCCCGCTTTGACTTTTATTTTGAGAAAATCGACGGAATAAAAAACCGGAAAAAAGTACGCCTTCGGGGTTATGATGTAGAAGCACCCGATAATACTGTATTCCTTGAAATAAAAAGGAAATATGAAATCCCCATCGTGAAATTCCGTGCTCCCCTGAAGTTTGTTGATGCCTTGGATATGTTCGAGAACACACACATTAACGGACATATCCTGAAGCATGAAAAGTTTCCGAAAGGATATGAAGATTCACAGCGGTTTTTCTTTCAGGTGTTCAGCAAAAACCTGCGACCTGTGGTGCTTGTAACATACGACCGAGAGGCATACCTGAGCAAATTCGACAGCACGGTGCGCATCACTTTTGATAAAAACCTACGAAGTAAGGAATACCCATCCCTTGAAGAAATATATACGGAGAAAAATTTACGGCGTTCTTTGAATAAGCATTTTATCCTTGAAATAAAATTCAACAAGCATTTTCCGCATTGGATGGCCCCGGTTGTTTCACGGCTTGGCCTGCACAAACAGTCGGCTTCCAAATATGTGATTTGCCTTGATGAAAACCGGACGGTCAATAAATTTTCAAGGTCTTCGGTTTATACAAACGCCAAATGGTACAACTCCTGATTTTATTTATCCAAATACAAGTATTGAAAAATGTTTGACCAATTTCAAGATATTGAGCTTTTCCCGGTAACAGTCCTGGATGTTTTTATGAATATGTTGGTGGCACTCGTCTGTGGTGTTATCATTGCACTCGTTTACCGTTTTATCTACAAAGGACCCAGTTATTCGGTAACCTATGTGAATTCAATGGTGCTGCTTGCCCTCGTCACATCATTGATTATGCTGGTAATCGGGAATAACCTCGCTCGTGCTTTTGGCCTTGTGGGCGCCATGTCCATCATCCGTTTCCGGACGGCCGTGAGGGATGTGCAGGACATTGTTTTTATCTTTTTCTCACTTGCTGTGGGAATGGCATCGGGTGTTGGGCTGCACATCATTGCCCTTTTCGGGACGGTTTTCATAAGTATTGTGGCGGTGGTATTGGTCACCTTTAATTTTGGGGCACCGGGAAAACGGGAATACCTTTTGCAAATCGCTTTTATTTCCACTCCCGAAAATGAATCGAAGCTGGAATCCATTTTGAAAAAGCATTGCAAGAAAATCCAGTTGGTGAACATGAAAAACCTGGGCGACGAAAGTGTGGAGATATTCTATCATGTCAATTTCAAGAACAAGGAAAAAAGCAGTGAGATGTTGCGTGCCTTAAACGGGATGGAACAAATCCTGAACGTCAACCTTTTCTTCGACCAGGACGATACCGATGCTTCTTTCTAACTGAACCCTTTCCCCTTTTCATTGTTTTCCTTTTCATAAGTTTGAAAAGCTATGGGAAAAACATATTGCGAGAGGAAAAAGAAGAAGAAAGTTGCAAATCCAAAATATAAATGCCTAAGGTGCGAGGGGCTGGCCAACAAAAAGAAGCATCTTTGCAAAGCAAAAAAAGTTGATTGATTCTTGAATTGGAATGGGCGATATGTGCAGGCCATTTCATGAGAATTGTCACCGTTACTCAACTTGAATGTTTTAAATATATTTTAATGCTTTCCATAATCAAACAATAACCAAAAACACCTTTTCCATGAAAGCAATGATTTTTGCCGCCGGCCTTGGGACACGTTTACAACCCCTTACCAATGACAAACCCAAAGCTTTGGTACAGGTGAACGGCAAAACCCTCCTCGAAAACGCGATCAACAAAATAATCCGGGCGGGGATAAACGAAGTTATCATTAATGTACATCATTTCGCACATCAGGTAATCGACTTTGTAAAAGAAAAAAATAGCTTCGGAATTGATATCCGCTTTTCAGATGAATCAGGAAAATTACTGGACACGGGCGGTGGATTGAAGAAAGCATCCTGGTTTTTAAAAGGGGGAGAACCTTTCCTTATTTACAATGTGGATATTCTTTCCGATATTGATTTGAGGCAAATGATAAGTTTTCATAAGGAGAACAAAGTGCTTGTTACCCTTGCCGTTAGAGAAAGGAAAACTTCCCGCTACCTTTTGTTTGATGAAGTTTTTACCTTATGTGGCTGGCAAAATGTGAAAACCGGTGAAAAGAAAATCCCTGTTGCCAAACCGGATTTGAAACCTTTTGCTTTTAGCGGTATCCATATTATCGAACCTGCAATTTTTAATTTAATGACTGAATCCGGTCGTTTTTCAATAATTGATGTATATTTGAGACTTGCAAAAGAGTGCAAGATACTTGGATACGATCATAGTGAAACACAGTGGTTTGATTTAGGCCGGATAGAGAACCTGAAGGAAGCTGAAAAGGTTTAGTTGAGGAATCGAATTTCCCCCTCTTGATTGGGAAAGGGGGAGGAACAATTGTTTTAAAAATCCAAATAAAGGATAAATGCCGCATTACGATAAATACAACAGGGAAGAAAGAGCGATATGCTCGCATTTGTTCAGATTACTTCATGAAAACCTTGATTTGAAAAAGAATAGTTCACTTGGCCAATTTCTTGAAATCTTGTCTCGAACGAAGGACGGAATTAATATGACAGACCTGAAATTTGAAAATATTGGTATATATAGTGAGGTTTCCATAATTCGGGATGCATTTAAAAACCGAAAATCCAATATAGATTCATTTATGAGTAAATTATCAAAGATAGTGGTAGTGCAAGAAGGTCTTAATGGATTTGATATAAACCAGATTTTAAAAGAAATTAAATCAACTCACCCAAGCAAGTTTAAACAAAGGGCGGATACAGAAAACAAAAGAAAAGTTTTTGGAACAATACAAGGAATGTTTAATGCTAAACCGGATTTAGCAATTACCATTGACAATAAACTTATTGTTATCGAAGCAAAATTTACCGAAGCATTTGATGAAGTGCAAATGAAAAGGACAAGGAATATTGCTGAAGTCTGGGCATCATTGTTATATGAAGATTTCGGATTTACAAAGAAACCTGAATACGATGTTTATAAACTTGGGGCAAAAAAGTATAGACCAAATATTAAATGGACAGAAGTTCTTGATATTGCACGTAATACCTATAGAAATGGAGATAGAACATTGAGTTCAATTGAGAATGGGGTTAATCTATTGAAGGAAATAAATGGGGAATAGACCATAAGGACAAATCTATGACAAACAAGCCTTTCTTAAAAAATGTTACCGGCCATATTGTTGACAACTACGGAAACAGTATTGGTGAAATTTGCATTGTCCTTCCTAACCGCAGGGCCGGTTTGTTCCTGAAAAAGCATCTTTCGAATTCCCTTCAAAAAACCATTTGGGAACCTGCCGTTTATTCCATCGAGGATTTTGTGGTAGAAATGTCGGGTCTGAAAACCATCGACCCTGTATTCCTGCTTTTTGAATTATATGAAGTCCATCGGGAAGTTGAAGGGGCCAATGCACAGGATTTCGATCAGTTCATCAAATGGGGGAATGTCCTGCTCCACGATTTCAACGATGTGGACATGTACCTTGCCGATGCCGGACAGGTTTTTGGTTTCCTGAGCGATGCCAAGGCCATCGAAAAATGGAACCCCGATGGTAAAGCACTTACAGACTTTGAACTGAAATATCTCCGGTTTTTTTCATCACTAAAAACGTATTACATCCAATTAAAGGAACGGCTGTTGAAGAAAAACCAAGTCTATCAGGGGCTTGCCTATCGAAAACTGGCTGACGAAATAGATAAAGTTTCCGTTTCATTGCCTTGGGGAAAAGTCGTTTTTGCAGGATTTAACGCATTGACCACCGCCGAGGAAAAAATCATCAAAACATTGCTGGATGCTAAAAAAGCTGATCTGCTATGGGATGCCGATAAGTATTATGTGGAAAATGAAGCCCAGGAGGCAGGTTTGTTTTTGCGCCGTTTGAAAAATAGCTTGAAATTGGAAAACCTTAAATGGATGGGGGATAATTTTGGTTCAGGGAAAAAGAAAATCGAAATAATCGGTGTTCCCCAAAATGTGGGGCAGGCAAAAGTTGCCGCCAAGATTCTGAAAGATTACAGCGAAACAGAAGAATCAATCAGTCAGACCGCTGTGGTACTAAACGATGAAGCAATGATGTTGCCGGTCTTGAATTCCATTCCATCCGAAATCAAAAGTTTCAACTTAACAATGGGCTTGCCCTTGGACCAATCGCCGCTGTTTTCATTGTATGAGGCTTTTTTTAATTTGCATGAAAATGCGTTGAGGTTTGATAAAACAGGGGGGAAGCAACTTCGATATTATTTTCGGGATTTGTTGAATATTTCCGAGCATATCTATTTGAAATCATTTATTGCCCGGGGAAACGGAGGCACTAATGAAAAACCGGTGGTTGAAAAATTGAAATCGCAGAATAAGATTTTCTATTGGCCGCACGAGTTGTCCGAACTTTTTGCTTCTTTGCCGAAAAAAGCTAAGGAAGGTTTTATTTCCCTTTTTGAACCCTGGGGGGATAATCCCCGGAAAGCCCTCGATAATCTTATTGCGATTACGGTTTTCATGAAGGATATTGAAACCGGAAAGGAAAATAACGAAAAGCCCAATTCCTCGGATTCGTTGAAAATCGAATATCTTTTTCACTATTCAAAGGTTTTAAAACGGATGGAGAAGCTGCTGACCGGTTTCCCTTACCTGAACACTGTCCGTTCGCTTCAGCAGCTATTTCACCAGGTCGTGGGAGTACTTACGATTTCCTTTTATGGTGAACCGCTCACGGGCTTGCAGATAATGGGAATGCTCGAAACCCGTACCCTCGATTTTGAAAACCTAATCATGTTGTCGGTCAATGAAGACTTGATCCCATCGGGGAAATCGGCAAATTCATTTGTCCCTTTTGACATCCGGATGCAGCATGGACTTCCGACCTATAAAGACAGGAACGCTATCTTTGCTTACCACTTTTACCGCTTATTGCAACGTTCAAAAAATATCCATTTGTTGTATAATACGGAAGTGGGCGATTTGGGCGGTGGCGACAAAAGCCGCTTTATTGCACAACTTTTGGTCGAGCTTCCAAAGTACAATCCCGAAATTGAGGTTGTTGAGAGGATATTGACAGGGATTCCCGCAAAAAACGATAATGAAGTTCCCATTGTTGTCCCAAAGGATGAAGCGATTTTCGGAAAACTGCTTAAACATGCCGGCAATGGATTTTCACCAAGTGCGCTGAATATTTTCCGAAATTGCTCTTTGCGGTTTTATTTTCAATATGTCGCCAAACTCCGCGAAAGGGAAGAAGTGGAAGAAACCATCGAGGCCGCCACGCTTGGGAGTGTTGTGCATGAGGTCCTCCAGAAGTTATATACACCTTTTATTGGTAAAAACGTGGTTGTTCAGGATGTTAAGAAAATGTTTCCGAAAATTGCAGCTTTGGTAAGAAAATCGTTTGGGGATAAATATGAGGGTGGTGAATTGGATTATGGCAAGAACCTCTTGGTGGTAAAGGTTGCGGAAATGTTCGTTACAAACTTTTTGCATGGTGAAATGGCCATGCTACAAAAAGACAAGCCTGAATTACATATCGTTTCTTTGGAAGAAATGTACCTCGGAGAGTTGGAAATCAAGCTTGAGAATAGCGATGTGACCTATCCCGTAAAATTCAAAGGGAACTGTGACCGAATTGATATCCTTGACGGTATAACCCGGGTCATTGATTACAAAACCGGCAACGTTAAAACTTATGATTTGACATTGAAAGAGTGGGAAATGTTGGATGAAGGCATTAAAAGGGACAAGGTTTTCCAGGTTTTGTTTTACGCCTTTGTTTTCTCTAAAAGTCAGTCAAATCCGACATCACTTATCAAAGCCGGTATCATCTCTTTCCGAAACCTCTCATTCGGTTTCATGGCCGTAAAAACCCCTGAGGGAGATATGATAGATCAGGATATATTGAATGAATTCGAAATTGTTTTGTCCGAAATCACCAAAGAATTGTTGGAAAGGTCAATTCCTTTCTCCCAAACGGAAAACCCTGATAATTGTTCATATTGCCCTTTTGTGGGTATTTGTGGGCGGTAGGCTTGGGAAACGATTTTTATAGGCCCGCAATTGGATTATGCCTTTATTTGAAACTATTTTTTTTAAGTTTGAACTCCTCTACACGATATTATTCCGGTAAAGTAAATTTAAAATTTCCTTTACCGACGTTTCTGTTGAGGGTTTCTAATATCAAATCAACATTATCATTTAGCCCTGCAAAATAATATGGTTTGCCATCTTTCCCAAATTCTATATCGTCAATCCCATCATCAATTAATTCAGGGTTTAAGAGGTATTCGGTTGTCTTGAAGTCTTTATAGGGCCGAAAACCCAACTCTTCGGCATAGTCCATTGCACCATAAATAATGTTATGTGCTTTCACAATATCGCATGGCACGAAAATTTCCGAACCTGCCATCTTCTCTTTTATCTCATTGTATTCCACTTCACTAAAATTGAAATTGAACAAGGTGTTTTTTAATCCGAGACAAAATATATCAACGAGGTAAAGGGCAAAGACATAATTTCCACTGGGTTGCTTTTTGCTTAAAAGGATGGTGGCCAAACCTTTTTCTTCCCACCCGCTATTTATAAGGCATTCGTGAATTGGTAATTTGGCGGCCCTTGTCCTGATGTACTTTTCAGGTGATGGCAGTCTGCTGTGTTTCATTTGTTTGTAATAAGTTTAATAGAAGTCCATTTTATTAAATCATATGAATAATCCAGTAGTCTCTATGTGCTTGAATATTTGTGTGTTGGTTGTGTCACGCTTCTTGGAACCCCCACATTTTGTCGTTGCCCTAAAAATACTAAACATATTCCATTCATTTTCCCATTAACCCCAATATTTTTATATTTAGCATTCAAAAAAAATATTTGTTATCTTCGTCCGTTGGCAAATAATCAATTTGCATTTTAGTATATGTCGAAAAAAGTGAAGAGCGAATATAAGTTGTACGATGATCCAATGCAGTATTTTCATGCCATGCTCGAGGATATTGAGGGGGCGAAGGAAAGTATATGCCTTGAGGTTTACCGCTTCAACAATGATTCCATTGGGATTAAGTTCAAGGATTTGCTCGCACGAAAAAGCAGGGAAGGGGTGAAGGTGAAAATCCTGGTGGATTCTTGGGGAACATCGGTGCCGTCCAATTTTTTTCGTGAATTGATAGATAATGGTGGCGAAGTCCGATTTTTTATGAAACTGAAATTTTTCTGGGATTTCTTCACCAAGAACCACCGGCGAAACCACCGTAAACTGTTGATCATTGATGACACCACTACCTATATCGGGTCGGCCAACCTAACGGAGTATTCGTTGAACTGGAGGGAATCCATGTTGCGGATAAAGTCGGATATCGCAGTTGAATTCCGTTCCATTTTTGAAAAGCACTACAGTATTTACAATAAATATGTTTTTGAAAAACAAACCAGTATCCGTTCGATTGTCCATGAGAATTGTGAAATCGTCCGGGATGTCCCGTCCCTGACAAAGCAGCGGATCCGTCGGCGTTACCTAGAACTGCTCAAGTCGGCAAAACAGGAAATCATCATCGAGACCCCTTACTTTTTGCCGGGGTTCCTTTTGCGGAAAGCAATGATAGATGCCGCAAAGCGCAAGGTTGACGTAAAAGTTGTGATCCCCAAACATTCGGATGTGCGGTTGATCGATATCCTCCGTAATAAATATTTGGGTTTGTTGCATAGAAATGGTGTCGAAATCCTGTTTTATCTTCCACATAACCTTCATGCAAAGGTTTTATTGGTAGATCGGAAAACATTTTCGATCGGATCGCCAAATTTCGACTATCGAAGTTTCCGATACCAGCATGAAATAGTGGTTCTGGGAAGCGTTAAGTCGGTTGTCCGACAGGTTTATGGCCATTTGAAGGAGACCATGCGCAACAGCGAGAAATTTGATTTTGAAAATTGGGAAAAACGTTCGCCGCTCCAGAAGTTTTTTGAGTGGGCCTTACTTCCTTTCCGCCATTTGCTTTGAGAGTAGTTTTACTTTTTTGATCAGGTCAGGAAGCTGTTTTATGGCAACCATCTCCCTCCATTTTTGCCGCACTTCGATGGCAGGGGCACCAAAATAGGTTTTGTTTCCCTCCATGTTTTTATCAACGGCAGAAATTGCCAATATTTGGGCCCCTTTTCCTATAACAAGGTCTTTGTTGATTACAACCTGTCCCCATAAAATCACGTCATCCTCAATTCGGGTAACACCGGCCACAAGAACAGCAGAAGCAAACAGGCAACGTTTGCCTATATAGGTGTCGTGGCCAATCTGGATATGGTTGTCGAATTTGGTATATTCATCAATAACCGTGTCCCCCGAAACCCCTTTGTCGATGGTGCAACACGCTCCGATTTCCACATTGTCTTTGATGATGACCCTGCCACATGATTCAAATTTCAGGGTCTTGTCTTTCCTTTTTTGAAAGTAAAAGGCATCGGCACCGATCACGGTCCCGGAATGGATTATCACATTATCACCAATTTCACAATGGTCGTATATACTTACGTTTGCATGGATTAGGCAGTTTTTCCCAATCTTGACATGGTTGCCGATAAAAGCACCCGGTTGGACAACAGTCCCTTCACCTATAATTGCCGAATTGCTGATCGGTTTTGAAGCTGCTTCGAATGGCCTGAATTTTTTTACGAGTTTCATGTAATCGGAAAAAGGGTCATCTGAAAAAATCAGGGCTTTTCCCTTAGGGCAATCCACCTTCTTGTTAATGATAATAATGTCGGCCTTTGAACTTAAAGCTTTGTCGTAATATTTGGGATGGTCAACAAATGTGATGTCGCCCGGTTCTACCATGTGTATTTCGTTGATGCCCGAAACCGGGAAATCAGGTTCGCCAACATATTCTGCATTGATTATGGAAGCAATATCCTTTAGTTGGGTGGGAGTTGATAATTTCATTTTTCGTAAATCGTTCTTTGTAAATCAACTTATCCTTTCACCCTCTCTGAATAAGTACCTGAACGCGTATCCACTTTTATTTTTTCGCCCTCATTTATAAACAAGGGAACTTTAACAATTGCCCCTGTTTCGAGTTTGGCATCTTTAAAGGTATTGGTGGCTGTATTTCCCCTTTCACCGGGCTCGGTATAAGTAATTTCCAATTCCACATAGGCCGGCATATCGCAACTTAAAGGAGTTTCAGTCTCAGTATGAAACAGGATTTCGACTTCAAGGCCTTCTTTCAGGAATGGTGGAGCACTAATGATTTCTTCGGGAATAGTAACCTGTTCAAAAGTTTCAGAGTCCATAAAATAATAGCCCATATCATCTTTGTACAAATATTGGTGGCGTTTTCTTTCCACTCTTGCAATTGTGAATTTTGAACCATTGGTAAATGTATGTGTCAATACTTTTCCGTTTTTTAAGCTTCTTAATTTCGTTCTTGAAAAGGCCGGGCCTTTGCCTGGTTTAACATGTTGAAATTCGATGATTGTCAACAGGTCGTCGTTAAATTCAATCGTGAGTCCGTTTTTAAAATCAGATGTTGATGCCATGTCTTATTGCTGTTTTATTGTTTTGCTATTTGTTTTTAAATATTGTATTCGCCAATTGCAGGTCGCAAGTTGCTGGTTACGAATTCCCAACGACCTTTGTATAGCCTTTCATAATCCCCCTCGTTGACTTATTTACAAAAGCTACGATTTCGTCCATTTCGGGGCTTGAAGGCAGATTGGCTTCGATATACCTTAAGCCCTGGGAGACATTTAATCCTTTTACATACAGATAGCGGTAAATATCCTGTATCTCGTTTATTTTATCATTGGAAAAGGAATGTCTTCTGAGGCCAATGGAATTGATACCGGCATAAGAGAGTGGTTCGCGGGCAGCTTTTGTAAACGGAGGTACATCTTTTCTCACCAGTGATCCACCCGAAATAATCACATGTGCCCCGATTTTTACAAATTGGTGTACTGCCGAAAGGCCACCAACAATGGCAAAGCGTTGGATTTCGATGTGTCCGGCAAGGTTAACCGCATTGGCAAGGATCACGTTGTTTTCGAGGATGCAATCGTGGGCAATGTGCACATAGGCCATCAAAAGGCAATTGTCACCGATCACTGTTTTCCAGTTGGCTTTTGTTCCACGGTTTATGGTCACAAATTCACGTATGACTACATTGTCCCCAATTTCAACGGTTGTATCTTCGCCTTCGTATTTTAAATCCTGTGGAATGGCCCCGATTACGGCGCCTGGAAATATTTTGCAATTATTGCCGATCCGTACTCCTTCCATGATGGTCACATTGGATCCGATCCAGGTGCCTTCCCCTATTTCGACATTTCTTTCGATGTTGACGAAAGGCTCGATTACGGCATTTTTAGCAACTCTTGCCTGAGGGTGAACATATGCTAAAGGCTGATTCATTCAATTCTTGTTTTAGGTTATTTTGAGTTTTTTTTAGCTATCTGTGCAAGCATTTCGGCTTCGATTACCTGTTTGTTGCCAACATAGCCCTTGCCCAGCATATGGACCAACCCTCTACGGATAGGGGAAATAAGTGTGCAAACAAAAACGAGTGTATCGCCCGGGACTACCTTGCTCCTGAACTTTACCTTATCAATTTTCATAAAATAAGTAACGTAGTTTTCAGGGTCTTCCATTTGGCTTAAAATGAAAATACCTCCCGTTTGTGCCATGGCTTCCACCTGTAAAACGCCCGGCATTACTGGCTCGTCGGGGAAGTGGCCGACGAAGAAGTCTTCGTTCATGGTCACGTTTTTTATCCCGGCCACGGATTTTTCATCGATGTCGATAATCTTATCGACCAACAAAAATGGCGGACGGTGGGGCAATAGTTTCTTTATCTGGTTGATGTCGTAGATAGGTTCCGCATAAATATCAAAAGGCGGTAAAAACCTGTTTGTTTCTTTTTCTGTCATATGTTTCTTAATGATTTTTGCAAATTCAACATTGGCTTTATGTCCAGGTCTTCTGGCAATAACATGTCCTTTGAACGAACTGCCCGCTAATGCAAGGTCGCCCACTAAGTCCAGGAGTTTATGGCGCGCCGGTTCATTTTCAAAATGAAGGTCGATATTGTTGAGTATCCCTTTCTTTAGAACCTTTACTGTTGGTTTGTTAAATAGTTTGGCCAGGCGGTTTAGTTCTTCCTGTGAAATTTCCTTGTCAACGAAAATAATGGCATTGCCTAAATCCCCTCCTTTGATAAGGTTGTTTGCCAATAGGAATTCCAAGTCATGTAAAAAGACAAAAGTCCGGCAATTGGAGATTTCAGAATTAAATCCTTCAATGTTTTCCAGGGTGGCATGTTGTGTTGACAGCACCTCCGTCTCAAAGTCGATCATCACGGATAGCCTGAAAGTGTCATCCGGGATTATGGTCAATTCCACCTTGTTTGCCTCATCTTTGTAGGTAAGGACTTTGTCAACCGAAAAAACCTTCTTTTCGGCCTCTTGTTCTACGGTCCCGGCTTTTAAAAGGGCTTGGGTGAAATATCGTGAACTCCCATCCATAATAGGGGTCTCTTCATTGTCTATATCAATCAGGGCATTATCGATCCCCATCCCTGTAATGGCTGCCATCACATGTTCAATAGTGTTGACAACAATTCCATTGCTGCCAATTGTGGTTCCCCGGCTGGTATCAACTACTATGTCGCAATCAGCTTTAATAACAGGTTGACCTTTAATATCGACCCTTTTAAAAGAAATGCCATGGTTCTCGGGGGCAGGATTTATTTTCAAACTCACCTCAACTCCTGTATGGAGCCCTTTGCCCGAAACAGTTACGGAAGTTGCTAATGTCTTTTGTCTTATTGCCATAATTAGCCGGCAAATATAGAGATAATTCTATAAATGAGGGTGGAAACATTCGTGCTATTTCCCAATTGAACTTAAGATTCATTCAATGACGAAGAGTGTGAGGCAAACATTCTGAAATGGCTCACAGTTTATTCTTGATTTTCTTTTTTAATTCAGCGATCAATTTGTCCTTGTCTTGAATGGCCTTGTCCTTGTCTTGAATGGTTTTGTCCTTGTCTTGAATGGCCTTGTCCTTGTCTTGAATGGTTTTGTCCTTGTCTTGAATGGCCTT
>JAADJA010000006.1 GCA_013151015.1 Chlorobiota bacterium | reverse complement strand
TGGCGTTTCTGATTTTCTTTTGCATGATAAAGTTTTTTGCCTTCAATGAAATTATTATGCCAAAAAAATGTTAATTTTGGATACTTGACTTTAGACTAACTGAGTACTCAAAACTTTCAATCCCATATGACGGGGTTCGCTTTATTAAACTAAAGTCCTATAAGTATTAAAAAGTCTATTTAAGCCACTAAGATAAACAAAATTTGAAATACGAGACAGGGTAAGATCATGGAAAATGCAAGGTTAAAAAGGAATTTTAAAAAAATCGAGAATTATATTCACCACCAAAGTGTCAAGGATGCCCTGGATTTACTGAAGGAATTGACTATAAAGTCTGGAAAAGGGGAACTGGTTGCACAATATGAGTCATTGGACGACACCTACGAAAACCTGTTGAAATATACCATCGAAGGGGTCGATGACCCGGCAAGGGAGAATATTTATACGCATCTTCAATTGTCTATTCTCGAACTGGCAGATGTGGCCTATCAGCATACAAGGGGGAATTCACAAGAGCAATACATCTACCAACTGAAGAAACGGATTGAGATACAGTCGAAACAAATAAAAGAAGAAGCTATCCAAAGTATCGAAGACCTTGCGTTCAACGAAGAACTGTCGGATATCCTTGTGAACAGCTCCGTGGGCGAAGTTGACAGCAAAAAAAACTACCTCCGTCACCAGGAAACCCTGACGGATATTTTCAACCTGATCTGGCTCACCGATAAATTTAAGGATGCGGACGTAAAACTGGTATATGCCATTATGAAAGCCCGCAATTTCCCCTGGTACGAAAGATCGATAATTATCAGCGCCTTGATGATAAGCGCCATCCGGTGTTTTGATGTGCATAAACTGGAATTGCTGGTTGATTTTTCGAAAGACGAAAACGACCAGATAAAGCAGCGGGCACTGACAGGGCTTTTCCTTACGCTGCATATTTATGACAGCCGCCTCCATTTTTACCCTGAATTGATTGAAAAGATCAAAGGCCTGAAATCATTGCCCGACATAGAAAAGCATATCGAGCTTATCGCAATCCAGTTCCTGAAATCCAACGAAACGGAAAAAGTGACCCAAAAGCTGGAAAATGAAATCATGCCGGAAGTTGCAAAATTCCAACCCCAATTAAGGGATAAACTTGATTTGGACAATATCATGTCAAAGGATGTTTTTGAGGACAAAAATCCGGATTGGGAACGCGTTTTCGAGGATGCGCCCGACCTGATGGACAAGCTGGAGGAAATCTCGAAAATGCAGATGGAAGGGGTGGATGTTTTTATGAGTGCGTTTTCACGTTTGAAATATTTCGAGTTCTTCAATGAAATGACCAATTGGTTCAGGCCGTTCCACATCGATAACTACCCGATGATGGAAGCCATGGAAAACGAAAAAGGAAATTTCGATTCCCATGCCTTCCTCGATGGCCTTTCCCATTCGTTTTTCATGTGCAATTCCGACAAATTCTCATTCTGCCTTAATTTACAGCAAATGCCCGCCATGCAAAAAACCCTGATGATCGAAATGTTCAATGCAGAGCTGGAAGGGATAAAAGAATTGCAAAAAGAAGATAGCGCCCTCAACAAATCTTCACAATTGAAAAACATATATTCACAGTATATCCACGACCTCTACCGCTTTTACAAACTGCACCCGCTCAAAAATGAATTCCTCGATGTATTTGCCATAAAATTCGATTTTTACAAATCCTCGTTTTTCAAGCTTCTTGTAACGGATGATTATATTGTCCGCAACATTGCCGAGTTCTTTTTTGAGAACAATTATTTTGAAAGGGCCCTTGAAATTTATCGGATGCTGAATGAAACGGGCGACAATAGCATGGAGGTTTTCGAGAAAATAGCCTTTTGTTACCAAAAGATCAAAAACTATGAAAAGGCCCTTGAATTCTATAAAAAGGCGGAACTGTATGAAGCCAACAGAGCATGGAACCTGAAGAAACTTGCATTGTGCAACAGGTTTCTTAAAAACTACAAAGAGTCGTTGAGTTATTATCTCGAAGCCTTGAAACTGGAGCCCGACAACCTCTATATCCAAACTTATATCGGGCATTCATATCTTGACATGAAAGAATATGAAGAAGCTTTGTCCTATTATTTTAAGGTGGAAATGCTGGACCAGGAGAATGAAAAAGTATTCCGGCCCATTGCCTGGTGTTCGTTTATCCTCGGCAAGCTCGATACGGCCAAGACCTATTACCTTAGGTTAATGGAAAGGGAAGCCAACAAATACGATTACATGAACCTGGGCCATGTGGAATGGTGCCTCGGGAACCGCAAGGCCGCACTGAAAAATTACAAACTGTCCGTTACCCGCGAAGACAATAACATGAAACTGTTTTTGGCCGGATTTGAAGAAGATAAGCCCGTATTGATCAAACATGGGATCGACACAAAGGAGGTTCCACTTATGCTGGATTATTTGAAGTATATGCTCTAGGATCAATGACCTTGTAATATTACGGAATCAATCTGCTTCATTAATAATTAATTTGTATTTAATTCCACGCAAATATCTTATAATCAGGCCAACCTTATAATTAAATTCACTTATTTGGTGAATTTAATGTGCTTTTTATATATCTTTGTAGCATGAAATAAGTTGCTTATGGTCATTATTTTCGAGAAAGATTACTTAAAACAGCTTTATGAAAATGGGAAAGCTAAGAACAAAAAATATAGGTTTCAAAAGATTGTAATCACCAAATACATTCAAACAATTGATAAACTAAGGGTTGCAAAAAGGGTAGAGGATTTATATTTACTCAAGAGTTTAAATTACGAAAAATTAAGAGGGAATAAAAAAGGGTTGGAATCTGTTCGGGTTGACAAAAAATACCGAATTGAATTCAAAAGCAATATTGAAAGGGACAAACCTGAAATAATCACTATTTGCTCAATTATTGATTTAAGTAACCATTATAAATAAAACAAATAATTATGACAGCAACAACACCTTTCACAGCTACTCATCCGGGTGTGTTAATTAAAGACGAATTAGATGCTCGCCCTGAACTAAAGCAAAAAGATTTAGCCAAAGAGCTAGGGGTAAAGGCTTCTTTTATAAATGAAATAATTAATGGGAAAAGACCGATTACAGCCAACATTGCAATTCTTTTGGAAAAAGTATTGGGGATACCGGCAGATTATTGGATGAAATTTCAATCTCAATTTGAAATTGACAAAGCGCGGATAAAAGAAAAGAATATTTTACGTTTAAAGAATATTGAGCTTTGGGGTATTATTAAAGAATATGTTCCTGTAAGATATTTTAAAAAATGCGGTTATTTGAATGACGAACTAAACTATGATATCAATAGGATTAAATCTATCTATTCTGTCACTAGT
>JAADJA010000233.1 GCA_013151015.1 Chlorobiota bacterium | reverse complement strand
CTGACGAATGAGAGACTGCCAGCAGGGCTTGCCCGTGCGAAGTGGTCTGACGAATGAGAGACTGCCAGCAGGGCTTGCCCGTGTGAAGTGGTCTGATGAATTGCCGAAAATGCCATAGTATATAATAAAATTCCGTACTTTGTGGCTGAAAATAAAATTGCAAACTTCAATAATGAAGCCCATCACCTTTTTTGACACTGAGATAGACCCAAAAAGCAAGAGAATCCTTGACATTGGAAGTGTAAAAAGCGATGGAAGTATTTTTCATTCAAATTCGATAAGCGAATTTGCAGGATTCCTGGATAATACAGGCTTCATTTGTGGACACAATATCATCAGACATGATCTGAAGTATATCAAAAAACATCTTTCATCCCAAGGGAAAAATCATTTCCGGTATATAGATACATTATTTTTGTCTCCTTTACTTTTTCCCACAAGGCCCTATCATCATCTACTAAAGGATGACAAGATACAAACAGATGAATTAAACAATCCGGTAAACGATTCCAAAAAGGCAAAGGATTTGTTTTATGATGAGATAACTGCTTTTAATAATCTGGATGAACCTTTAAAACTGATTTACCATTTATTGTTAGAAGGACATGAAGGGTTCTCGTATTTCTTTGAATATATCTCATTTACTTGTTCTAAAGAAGTCTCACTAACTAAATTAATTGCCGAACGGTTTCAAAACAAATTCTGTTCAAATGCCCCAATTGAAACCTTCATTGACAAATACCCAACCGAACTTGCATATTGCCTGGCATTAATTAATAGTACAGATCGTTATTCAATAACTCCACCATGGGTTTTGTTGAGTTATCCCAAAATGGAGGGAATAATGTACCTGCTTCGAAATAAACCTTGTTTGATTGCTTGTAAATATTGTGATGAGGCATTGGATGCAACGAAAGGATTAAAAAGTTTTTTCGGATTCGGTTCGTACCGGACTTTCAATGGAGAACCATTACAAGAAAATGCTGTAAATGCGGCAATCCTGAACAAGTCACTTCTTGCTGTTTTCCCGACAGGCGGCGGCAAGTCCCTTACGTTTCAAATCCCCGCTTTAATGGCAGGAAGAAACACAAAAGGACTAACGGTTGTGATATCGCCTTTGCAATCATTAATGAAAGATCAGGTTGACAACCTTGAAAAAATTGGTATTACCGAAGCGGTTACCATAAATGGGTTGCTCGACCCAATTGAGCGAAGTAAATCATTCCAAAGGGTTGAAGATGGCTTTGCTTCTATCTTGTACATTTCCCCCGAATCCCTTCGTTCCAAAACCATTGAACGCCTATTGTTGGGCAGGAATATTGTTCGGTTTGTTGTGGATGAAGCACATTGTTTCTCGGCCTGGGGACAAGACTTTAGGGTAGATTATTTATATATTGGCGATTTTATAAAACAACTGCAAGAAAAGAAAAACCTCCCGGAACCCATTCCTGTCTCTTGTTTTACTGCAACGGCAAAGCAAAAAGTCGTTGAGGATATTTGTCAATATTTCGGGGAAAAATTATCCCTTCAACTTGAAGTGTTCAAGGCAAACAGTACAAGGACAAATTTACATTATAAGGTCTATGACAGCAAAAATGAAGAAGACAAATACAATAATGCAAGAAGGTTGATCGAATCGAAAGATTGCCCAACAATCATTTATGTTTCAAGAACAAGAAAAGCGTATAAACTGGCCGAACGATTAAGCAAGGATGGGTTTAATGCCAAACCTTACCATGGGAAGATGGATGTAAAGGAGAAAACCGGGAACCAAAATAGTTTTATTGCCGGTGATGTTCAAATCATGGTTGCCACATCGGCTTTTGGGATGGGGGTCGATAAGAAAGATGTTGGAATGGTGATCCATTATGATATTTCCGATTCATTGGAAAACTATGTGCAAGAAGCCGGTAGGGCAGGGCGCGATGAAAATATTTCGGCGGATTGTTTTGTTTTATTCAACGAAGAAGACCTTAACAAACATTTTATTTTACTCAATCAAACAAAACTTTCCGTAAAAGAGATTCAGCAAGTTTGGAGAGCAATTAAGAATATTACAAAATTTCGTTCGTCCGTATCAAACTCGGCTTTGGAAATTGCCCGAAAAGCCGGTTGGGACGATAATGTTGTTGAAATTGAAACCCGGGTCACAACGGCCATCGCAGCACTTGAACATGCCGGATATTTAAAACGTGGACAAAATATCCCACGGATTTTTGCAAATAGTATTTTGTCAAAAAACGCCCAACAGGCAATTGAAAAAATAAACCTGTCCTCAAGATTTAATGAAAAACAGAAAACCACGGCCATCCGGATTATCAAAAAACTGTTTTCCACCAAAAGCAGAAAGCATGCAAATGATGAAGTAGCTGAAGCAAGGGTCGATTACATTTCCGACCACCTTGGAATTGTAAAAGAGGAAGTGATAAAAATCATTACGCTGCTCCGGGAGGAAAAAATATTGGCCGACACCAAAGATTTAACAGCATTTATAAAGAAAGACGATGATGTAAACCGTTCACTTTCCATTTTGGAATCTTTTGCCAAAATTGAAAACTTTCTTTTACCGGAATTAGAAGAACAGGAAAAAGTTTTTAACCTTAAAGAACTAAATGAGGGTGCGTTGGAGAACAATTGCACAAACGTTGATCCAAACAAAATCAAAACAATCCTGAATTTCTGGGCCATTAAAAATTGGATAAAACGACAAAATCAAAATTATTCGAAAAACCATGTTTCCATAGTTTGTAATCAACCAAAAAACATTTTAAAGGAGAAATTGGGGAAAAGGCACTTGCTATCCGAATCCATTTTAAAATACCTTTTCGATAAAACACAGAATACCCAGGATAAAGACAGGGTTGAGGCAAATGAAATTTTAGTCGAATTTTCCGTTCATGAGTTAAAGGATAATTATGTAAACGCATCCATAATGTTTAAAATAGATGCTTCTATTGAAGATATTGAAGATGCCCTTTTTTTTCTGTCAAGGATCGAGGCAATCAAAATCGAGGGTGGTTTTCTCGTTGTTTACAATAAGCTGACGATTGACAGGCTTGAACAAAACAATCAAATTCAGTATAAAAAAGATGATTACAGCCAACTTGGGCAATTTTACCAAAACAAAATGCAACAAATCCATATTGTTGGTGAATATGCCAAAAAGATGCTTGTTGATTATCAGGAAGCATTAAGTTTTGTTGAAGACTATTTCCAATTGAATTACACTTCATTTCTAAAAAAATATTTTCCGGGAAGCCGAAAAGAAGAAATCCAAAGGAACATTACACCCAAAAAATTCAAACAACTTTTTGGTGAATTATCGCCAAGGCAACTTAAGATAATAAAAGACAAGCTGAATCAATATATCCTTGT
>JAADJA010000203.1 GCA_013151015.1 Chlorobiota bacterium | reverse complement strand
CCCATAAAATAAGGCAGAAAGTCTTTTTGCTTGAAGTGTATTTCCCTAAAGCCTATTTTCTCAAGCAAACTATTAACTTCATGTCGTGTATAAAGGATTTCATGTGCACCGAGTTTCAACGTCCTGGAAATATGTTCAGTAAGAGCCAATTTTTGTGGACATTTAAAAATAAAAATCAGCCCGTTCTTTTTTATGATCCTCTGAATCTCTCCAAGCCATTTCTCCAAATGTTCAGGCATTATATGTTCAAGCACTGCATAAGCCAGGACAGCATCAAAACTCTCCTTTTCAAAAGGCAGTTTATCAGGAAAAATTGATACGTACTTTAAGTTTTCTCCGTTTTCTTCCAATATATTCCATAGAACACTTTGACAAAATTTTGTTTGCATATTTAATTTATACTTTTCAGGCTCAATATCACATCCAACTACTTCATATCCAAGTCGATCTAGATACCATGTAGTCAGGCCGATACCCGATCCAATATCAAGGATTCGCTTAAGACCATAACCTATCAGATACTTTTCCATAATTTCAAAATCTTGTGCCATGGAGTAAGCATAAAGATATGAATCAAAGTCAAAATATTGCCGGTCGTTCTCTGGTAAAGCTTTTACCACCATTTCCCTGAATATACCTATTTCAAGTCTATTGATTTTTTTTTGCATTGTTAGCATGTCTATTAAACAATAGCTTCCACATCGCCCTGACCGGCGCCAATGTCGCCTCTAAGCCGCGTAATCTTACCAAGAGGATGTTTCTCTGCAAGTAGCGGTAAACCCAGAAAGGATCAATTAGTTTATGTGCCACCATTGATATTATTGCTTTTTTTCGGAAAGTTTCGATTTCCTCCGCTGTCAAAGAAGCCGTATTGAAGACGCATGAATTGGTGCCATCAAATTTGTTCCAGTCAACATGTTTCAAGAATCCCTTGCGTATCAGCTTCTCATAATAGCGTGTTCCAGGAAAAGGGGTGGTAATTGAAACTTGTGCATAATCAAACTTTATTTTATTGGCAAGTCGCAAAGTTTCTTTCATTGTTTCCAAGGTTTCTCCTTCCAATCCAAAGGAAAAGGTTGCATGTGTCCTGATATTATATTTGCGGCACAGCTTTGAGATAAGAATGGCCCTTTCCGGGTCAAGAGGTTTGCCGATGTTTTTAAGTATTTCCTTGTTACCGCTTTCTACTCCAAATTTCATAAAGATACACCCAGCTCCAGCCATAGCCTTGATCATTTCCTCATCAGTACTCATGGCATCTCCCATACATGACCATTTTATGTTCAGGTTTCTATTTTTAATCTCTTGACATATTCCCAATACATGTTTTTTATTAACACAAAAGTCGTCATCATCAAAATAAATTTCTTTTGCTCCATAATGTTTAATTACATGTTCCATTTCATCAACAACCCTCTCTGGAGAAAACATCCTATACTTGCCATTATTGTACATGACTTGATTCCATAAACAGAAATCACACTTGAAGGGGCATCCCCTTGAAGAATGTAGGGTCACGGCTGGCTTGTAGGTGCATATCCCGTCTGAATAAATTGACAGATTTGGCTGTTCATTGCAAGGGAATAAATCAAATGCTGGAGAGGGTAATATATTTATATCTTCAATGTATCCTTTTTTTTCCGAAACCCATACATCTCGCCCCATCCTAAAGGCGATACCGTTGATTTTGTAATCATTGGATTTCGAACCGATTCTGTCGACAAGCTCAGCAACTGTAAGTTCATACTCTCAAAGGGTAACAAAATCTATTGCTTCGTTATCTCCGAGAATTTCTTTGGGAAACACCGTGACATGTGGGCCTGTAAAAATTATTTTCATTTCAGGCAGCATTGATTTTATCTTTTGGACGAGCATGATATCGTAATTTATTGCATGAGTTGTTGTTTCAATTATTACTGTTTCAGGTGTAATTTTTTTGACACGTTCAAGGAATTCTTCTTCTTGCATGTCCATTGCTACACCATCGATGACATGAACATCATGGCCATTTCTCCTAAGGATAGCCGCAGCATACGCTAAATAAAAGGGAAAAAATATGTTTGTATTTTTTTCATTTTTTTGTTTGATTGTTGACCATGGCCAGCGGCTTCCAGCCTTTATATAAAATCTTTCGTACGTTTTATCAATAGGTGTTCTGGTAGCAGGATTTGCCAGTAATATTCTCATAAGATTACCTCATATAAACCATTAAATAGTTAAGGCAAGTTAGACTTGCGGTGGCATTAAAACACCGGTAGCGTGACACGGCTCTCTGCAGAAAAAGCTTTATCTGCAATTCCTTAAAAAATATTCCCACAGTATATCGCCGTCTTTTTGAACTGTTTTCTGCAACGTTAAGCTTAAATGTGTCGAAAGGAGATACACATCTTCTCTAGGCTGCTCGTATAGGTTTTTTCCCAACTTGTAGCCTTTGCTTTTTTAATCACATTTTTTCGAAACTTAAAGAGAATATCTTTGTCTCGTAAAAAAATAGATATTCCCTTTGCAATTTCTTGCACACTGTCATCTTTTGTTTTGTAGCCAAGCGATTCTTCATGAATTTCCTTGGAAACCGGAGGTACAGGGGTTGAGACAGTAACCAGTCCACAAGCAAAATATGAACGAATTTTTATAACATCACCAAAGGGCTTTCGGGAGCCTTTAATTATTGGATACGGGGCTACACCAATCGCCCCTCGGCGTTGTAAATCCATGATTTCTTCTTCATCGGCAATATATCCCGTAATTTTCACGGATTGTTGCAAATCATTTTTTGTAACCAAATCCTTTATATGATGCTCAATATTACCCCCACCGATAATCAATAGTTTCGCTGAAGGGAACTTTTCCAAAACCAGCTTAAAGGCCGGAATAAGAAGTTGAGGACCGTTTTCCTCAATCAGCCCCCCGGAGTATATAACGAGGTTCGTATCTATTTGATGATCAGGCAATATTTTATCTTCTTTGCAAGAAATACTATAAGGGACATAAAGTTGTGGTGACATTTTAGTCTCATCATAGTTTAGAATATTTTTCTTTGCTTCCCCAATAGTATAAGTAATGTTCCATGTATAATCCGAGTAATAAGTAGCTATCTTGTCAAGGAAAAGATAGACGCTGTTCATAACGGGATTGCGATAACGATCAGGGGCCCAATCGAAAATATAGTATACAACTGTATTCACGAAGCCCATCTTTTTCATAAGAATACCGCAGATGGCATTTATCGACTCCACTCCAATAAATAGGTCTATTTTTTGCTTTTTGAACCTGTTGTAATTAGCCAACAAAAAATAAAAATTTGAACACATATCTCTTAGCTTAAGGGATATATATGTCTTTGTAGGTTCCAGTTTTGTCGTGAAACGTGAAAAGAAGAAGTTTTTTCTTTTAATATTCGCTTCTCTGCCCTCTT
>JAADJA010000043.1 GCA_013151015.1 Chlorobiota bacterium | reverse complement strand
ATGTTTCATTGCTGCAAAATCACTAATCTGTCCGCTATTGCTTTGGCCTTCAGATGGCAAGCGGGAACACAATATCCCACAAAATCAAAATTTTTTTCATTTGAAATGAACAAGTGCTTGTCCAATCAAATACTACTACTGTCAATCACTGCGCCGTTGTCCCGTACACAAGGGATTGCGCGAGATTAGTTTAGCTCAATCATCTCCCCTTCTATATTAATCGTATCGCGCTCCGATTCCAGGCTGTCCGAATGAATCAAAGCCTCCTTTTCTTTTTCATCCTGAACGATAACATTCAGTTTTTCAATAGCTTCGTTTCTCAGTTTCTCCCCTTCGTAATTATCGATAATGCTTTGCAAAGTCTGTTTTGCCTGGAAAACATTATCCGCTTTCACATAAACATCCGAAAGCAAAACAAAAGCTTTGGCAATCCAATAATCCTGTGCCGGATAATCATTGATCAGCTCGAACAGCAAACTTTCAGCAGTTTCATAATTGCCCAACAAATAGGTAATATGGGCAACATTGTATTTCGCCTCGGCGCCATTTTCCCCGTTCGATATTTTCACGACATCTTCAAACCCCTTTTTAGCAAAAGCAAGCTCATCGACGGCAAGGTAGGATTTCGCTTTGATCATCATGGCTTCTTGTTTCATCTCATCGCCCACCTTTTCCATAGTGATTAATTTATTGGCCGCAAGCAATGCCTGTTCATAGTCCTTCAGTTCAAAATTGCATTTCATCAATCCATAAACCGCTTCCAAAATATTTTCCTTGTATTCAGCCTCTTGTTCCAGACGGGAAAAGTAAGCAGCGGCTTTTTCAAACTCTTCCAAAGTATAGTTTATGGAAGCTACTTTCAACAACGCACTTTCCGTAAAATCTGATTTTGGCTGTTGCAATACAATTTCATAATGATCCAGTGCCAAAGAAATACTGTCTTTTTTCACAAGGCATTCCGCGGCATAAAACGAAGCATTTGTTTTATACTGCCCTTCAGGGAAATCCTTCAAATAATTTAAGAAGGAAGGGAGTGAGCTTTTGCAGTTTCCCAATAAATACTGGTTTTCGGCTGCGAGATAGGTGATGGAATCCTTTTCTGAGACGCTCACATTCGCAAATGAAAGCCCGTTTGTGTAATCAAGGTATCCATCCACATTATTGGTCTCCACGTATATGTTTTTGATACTTGCCAAAGCTTCCTTCGATTCCGGCGAGCCGGGATAATCCTCCACGACTTTCTTGAAACTTTTCAGGGCCAATGTGTTTTTCCCGCTGTTATAATAAATCAGGCCTGACTTTAATTCCGCCTTGATCGCATAAGAACTTTTGGGATAGTCGTTGATGGTTTTCCTGAAATTGGCCAATGCCTTGTCCCTTTTGTTCAAAACAAGGTTCGTATTCCCCGATTCGTAAAGAGCATCGCTCATGTAGGTGGAATTGGGATAGGATTTGATAAATGAGTTAAGTGTATTGAGTTTTTCATCGTATCGTAACAAAATCCCAAGGGTAAGGGCTTTTTGGAAAAGCGCATAATCCGAATCGGGTGTGTTCAGTTTGAGTGCTTTGTCATAATAGGCAAGTGCATTGTCGTATTTTTTGCCAATAAATTCACAATCGCCCATACGCAGGCAGGCATCGGCTATCATGCCCGGGTTTTCCTTTTTTCGGTGCAAATAAAATTTATTGAAATAATAAAGGGCGTCCGAATATTTCTTTTGTTTGAAACTTGCATAACCCAGGTTGTAATAGGATATGTAAAGTACCTCTGATTTTTTGGTGCCGGGGCTTTGTTGGAATTTCGTGTACTGGTTTTTTGCTTCTTCGAAGTTGCCAAGCCTGAAATAGGATTCCCCTATCCAAAAATGGCTTTCCGCCTGAATGCTTTTGTCGGCTTTTATATTTGCTGCCTTTTCAAACATGGCAATTGCCTCCTCGTAACTGAATTGATTGAAAAGCTCTATCCCCCTGTACCATGAAATTCTCTGATAATTTTTTTGGTAGTCCTTGTTTTTTTGCTGAATGTTTTCCAAAGCCGATATGGCTTCCTGATAGTTTTTTGTGGAAAGGGCAATGTTGTACAAAAAACTGTAGGCTTCATCGTTCCGGCTTGAATTGGGATATTCCCTGAGGTACTCTTTCAGGGCTTTGATAGCTTCGTTGTACGGATCGTACGATAACTCATAGGCCAGTTGTGCCTGGTGAAAAAGCGCATCTTCCATTATTTCCCTGTCGAAGGGGAGTTTGTAAGCGGAATAAAAAGCATTACGGGCAAATTTCTTCTGACCGGTCAGTAAATAGCAATCGGCAAGGTGGTAATAGGCATATTGTGCCAGGCTGTCGTTTCCACCGGTCACTTTCTGGAAATAATTGGCGGCCTCCTTGTACTTGCCGGCCATATATAAAACAAAACCGTATTGGTAATTGTCTTCTGCCGAAATACTGTGTTTGGTGGTTTCCTGGAATTGTTTGAGATAGGGGAGGGCTTTTTCATATTCCCCCATCAGGAAATAAGATTCACCGATGATTTTTGCAATACCTGGAGTGCGTTTGCTGCTTGCTTTTTTCAAAAGGCCAGGCCCCATTTCGATTACTTCATCGTACTTTTTTTCATAAAATAAAATCTGTACAATGTAAAAAGGGACGATGGGACTAAAATCCGGGTCGGTGGAAAGTGCCGTGAATTGTTGGTAAGCTTCTTTGTAATTTCCCAGCTCATAATCCATGTGGGCCAGGTAATAGGTTGCGGGCGATTTGTACTTTGAACTTAGATTGGCCGCCAACTCAAATGACTTTTTGGCCTCCCCCGGTTTGTGGGCCTTAAAATCACAGTACCCCATTTTAAAATAATATTCGGCTTTTTGGTCGGGGGAAAGCTGGGAAATGTCCACCTTCCCGAAATATTTTTTTGCCGAGCTGTACTTTTTGTTCCGGTAAACCAATCTGCCCAACTGGAAATTGATCAGGTTTACTTTGGAGCTTGCCGGATTTTTTTTGACGAACTCATTCAGCAGGTATTCCGCATCTTTATTGAAAAGCTCCATTGCACAGGCGGCATTGTAATATTCGGCTTCTACCCTTAGAGGTGAAGGGTGAATTTCGATTTCACGGATCACCTCTCCGAACAATTCCTGTGCGGCACCATATTTTTGTTTGTCGAAAAGATCCACCGCTGCCCGGTAATTTGCTTCCGGGTTTTGATAAACCGCGGTTTTCTGTCCCGAGACAAGCAAATAAAAACCTGAGAAAATTAGTATGAAAAACAGCCTTGAAAATATCTTCATTTTACTCCTTTATCTTTCTGGTGATGTTTGTAATCCGCCCTGAGAACACTTTCAGAAGCTGGACAAAATTAACAAGTATGCAAAGGGTAAGTGTGTGGCGATATTTATAAATTATAACATAAAATTGTTAATAAGTGCAAACGGGGGGAAATGA
>JAADJA010000194.1 GCA_013151015.1 Chlorobiota bacterium | reverse complement strand
CCTTAATTTAATATTTGTTTGTTGATTTTTCCTGATTTCCCCAATATCCATAAAAGGATTTTTAAGTCGATCGGCAAGTTTTAGTTTCCCGATGGAAGTTACCGTCCGGTTCAGGAACTGGAAAAGCGAACCTTCACCAAAAATATCAATATCATAGGAATAAGGGTGGGAACGGTTTATAAATTCCTTTCCGTTTTCAAAATGGCCAAAATCACCAGTTAAGGCCTTTAGTTCATCCATGTTTATTTTGATGAATGCCTCCTGTATTTTTTGTTGATATAAGGCTTTTGAGTGTATTTTTATCAAAGCAAGAAAGGCAATTATCCCGAGGAAAATAACGATGTATAAATATGTCATTGATCCAGGGCTTGCAAAAAGGTAAATCAGAAATGCCGATCCCAAAAAAACGGCCAACCTTAAAAATGAAATCATCATGGCTTTGCGTTTTGTTTTCTCAAGCTTGCGCGAATAACCTTCAAGGAGTTTATTATAAATTGCCCCGGAATCTTCTTTAATCATATTTGTCCCTATTAAAACAGGCGCAAAGATACTTCATATTCACCTTATGTTTAAACCCGGAATATGCAATAGAAAATATATTACGAATTAATTTGTTGCAAAACATACCACTTCGTTAACTTTTTACAGAATCGTCGAAATGATGCTATTGGAAAATATAACCGGTAGGAAGTTTGGGAAAAGGGCATAAAAAAACGGAGCCCACGATTGTAGACCCCGCCAAACCCAAAAGAATCGAATTATGAAAACCTTTGTGAACTATCACCTATTGGCGACAGCTATAATATTTTTAAATCTTTTTTCAGAACAAATCCGGTATTTCGTTTACCAGATGAAGCAAAAGTATATCAAATATTTTATTCAGGTATGGTTTTACCTAATTTTAACAAATATTTAACAAATTTAGTTTATTCATAATCAATTATCACTGGAATACTGTAAATCAAAGCTAGTTTAGCAATTTCCAACAGTAAAAAATAACAACCGAATCAATTGCTATTTAAGTATAGATGTCCTATTTTTGCATAAATAGAATTAATTACTTCTCATAATAGTAATCAATATGAATTTTGAGATAACGAAAATAGATTTGGCCAAAAAGCTTTTTAATACCAATAATGAATCTGTTTTAAAACAAATTCAAGATATTTTGGAAAAAGAGGAAATTGTTGCCTATTCGATAAATGGTAAACCACTAACCAGGACAGAATACATTAAGGAAATCAAAGCTGCCGAAAAAGATATTGAAAATGGGAATTATATTTCGCACTCACAACTTTTGGAAAACATTAAAACGTGGTAAAATATTTACAGCCTATTTGGGGAACACAAGCGGAAAATGACCTAAAAGAAATATATCTATTTTATGCCGAAGAAAACGAAAATTATGCACTTAAGATTATTGATGAAATAACAATAAGTGCCGAAACCATTTATTTTGCTGAACAATACCAGAAAGATGAAATCCTTGGGCTTCCCTACCGAAGATTTTTTGTAAAACACTGGAAAATAGTTTATAAACCGAACAATGATTCGATAATGATTTTTAGGGTTTTTGATACAAGGCAAAACCCCAGGTCAATTCTAAAACTATAATTTTCTATTAATTTCACCATTTCAAATAAGGAAACCGAACCAGGTTTGCATTGTAATATTTAGGGTCGCCGCTCACCTCTTTTCCCAGCCAGGAAGGTTTGGGGAATTCCTGGTCTTCGCGTTCCAATTCGATTTCAGCAATCACAAGGCCTTTATTGTCATTCAGGAACTCATCCACTTCCCAAATGAAATTTCCCATGGGTATTTTGTACCGGAGTTTTGAAATAATGGGCTTTTCACAAATTTCATTGAGCATATGTTCCGCTTCGTCGAAAGGGATTTCATATTCATATTCGCAACGTGAAATATTCCTGGTAATCCCTTTAACGGTCAAATATCCTTTATTCCCTACCAGTCGGATTCTGACAACACGTTCCTTTTGTGTATTCAAAAAACCCTGCTTATAAAGTATCCCTTCAGATTGCTTTTTATAATCATTGTTTAAAACCAAAAACTTACGTTCAATTTCCTTGGCCATATTTTTTGTTTTACCTTTTGGGGTTCCAGGTGTACGGCAAATATAACAAAATATGTACATTTGCGTTTCAAAATATAAATTCCACTTTTGAATTACTTAAAACAACTTGCGGGTCAGACAGCGGTTTATGGATTGGGGACCATTGTGCCCCGGCTCATGAATTTTCTGTTGATGACCCCTTTTTACACACGGGTTTTTCAAAAAGGGGAATATGGTGTTGTCACCGAACTTTATGCCTATGCGGCCCTGCTATTGGTTTTGCTGACCTATGGAATGGAAACCACTTTTTTCAGGTATTCCGAAAAAGAGAAAAACAAAGACCTTGTTTATAGTACCAGTTTCATTTCACTTTTGGTCACATCCCTGGTGTTCATCGCAATTATTTTACTGTTTTCGCAGCCCATCGCCGATTTGATCCATTATTCATCCCACCACGAATACATTGTTTATTTCGGGCTGATCATTGGTATAGACGCTTTTGCAAGCATTCCTTTTGCCCGCTTAAGGCAACAAAACAAGGCATTTCGATTTGCCATAATTAAAGTAATCAATGTCCTTGTCCTTATTGCCTTAAATGTATTCTTTCTCTGGGTTTGCCCCATGATTGCCGAAAACAACCCAGAGTCACCTTTATTGGTTTTCTATTCCCCGGATATTGGTGTCGGATATGCGTTTATCTCCAACCTTATTGCAAGCATTGTTACGCTCATCCTTTTAATTCCCGACATTTTCAAAATCAAATTAAAGTTTGACAAAGCATTGTTAAGGCGGATGTTGAATTATTCCTTTCCAATCCTTATCGTTGGCCTTTTGGGGATGTTCAATGATGTTTCGGACAAGATTTTCCTCAAATATTTTTGGCCCGACAAAGAAGAGGCTTTACAGATCGTTGGGATTTATGGCGCCAATTTTAAGCTGGCCGTTTTGCTCACCATTTTTACCCAAATGTTCAGGTATGCTGCAGAGCCCTTCTTTTTTGCGAAAGCAAAAGAAAAGGATTCAAAACAAATGTATGCGGATGTAATGAAGTATTTTGTGATTTTCGAGCTTCTCATTTTCCTTGGCGTGACCTTGTATATTGATTTTGCAAAGTATTTTATCGATGAAAAATTCTGGGAAGGTTTGAGCATTGTCCCGGTTATCCTGTTTGCCAAAATATTTTTTGGGATAACCATCAATCTATCTATCTGGTACAAACTCACCGACAAAACCCGATATGGTGCATACATTAATTTAATTGGGGCATTGGTTATTATATTTTTCAATGTAATGCTTATCCCGGTTTGGGGTTATATGGCCTCGGCCTGGGGACAATTTGCCTGTTATTTTTCTATCATGCTCCTTTCATTTTTCCTGGGGCGCAGACATTTCAGGATAGATTACGATTTGAAAAGCATTATTTCCTATACCGCTTTTGCCCTTGTTCTTTTCACTATCAACGAAAACCTATCAATTGAAAGTTTGTGGGCACAGACTTTCTTAAGTACGTTAATGATTTTGTTTTTTATCGGGGTTGTTTATTTCAGGGAGAGACGGTCTTTTGTTGGCAAAGCCAAATAAGGATTAAAAAAAACTACCAAAGGATCTGTTGCCCATCGGAATCATTTTGGGTTTGGGTACACATGAAATTTGTAAAATCAAATTCTAACCTAAACCACGAAAAAACTGGGGACAAAAAGCATATTAAGCATTTTAAGGCCATTAAAATGAAAGGTAAAGGAATGACTGCATCAGAAATGAATATCATGGACAGAAATTAACCTTATGAAAGGATGCGATGCCTTTCAACTTGCCTCTGCAATTGCAATTGAAGCAAACCTTTTCTTAAACTCTGATAATGAATTGGAAATGGCCGCCAGAAAATGCAAGATTAAAACCTGGAACCCTTCAGAAGGGGGTTTTGTAAATTAACATGGGTTTATTATAATTACCTGTTCTTTTTCCTCATACCACCCTCCCCGGGTTTTTGTTCACAAACTGCCCCCAGCCCGAATAGGAAGAACCGCCGGTTGATGGGTTTTTTTGGAAATAATGGCAAAGGGCAACTCCAAGGGCATCCGAAGAATCAAGGTATTTTGGTTTTTCTTTCAGGGCCAGTAAACTCATGAGCATAGCGGCCACTTGCTCTTTGGAGGCATTGCCGTTCCCGGTTATGGATTGTTTGATTTTCTTTGGGGAATACTCAAAAATAGGGACAGATCGGTAAAGGGCTGCTGCCATGGCCACTCCCTGTGCCCTTCCAAGCTTCAGCATGGATTGAACGTTTTTTCCATAAAAGGGGGCTTCGAGGGCTACTTCATCGGGATTGTATTCATCGATCAAATTCAAGACCCTTTCAAAAATTTTCTTTAACTTTAGTGCCTGATTATCGTATTTGCTCAATTGAATTACTCCAAAAGCCAACAAATTTATCTTCGTGCCCTGGTTTTTGATTAATCCGTAACCCATGATGTTGGTTCCGGGATCGATGCCCAATATTATTCGTTCCGGTTTCAATGAAAAAAGTACTTTTGTAATTATTATTTATGAAGTATTTTACAAATATACACAAAAACAAGACCTACAATATAATCATCCGTTCGATGATTGTTTTTGTGACCTATTATTATATTTACAAGGAAATATTCCAAAGAAAAAGGGGGGATGAAGAAATCCAGGTTGATTGGCATACGTTGGTCGATTATTTTTCAGGGATCGGCCAGGAGCCACATATCAGTTTTTTTGTTACATGGATTTTCCTGCTCATGATCGTCAATTGGGGAATCGAATCCCTTAAATGGCAATACCTGATCGGCAAAGTTGAAAGGGTCTCCTTCCTTAAATCATTCGAAGCCGTCCTCTCCGGCATATCGGTGAGCGTGTTTACCCCAAACCGGGTAGGCGAGTGGTTTGGCCGTGTTTTTATCCTCAAGAAAGTAAATCCCTGGAAAGGGGTTTTTATCACCATGATCGGGAGTTTCAGCCAATTGCTCACGACCTTTGTGGTGGGTTCCATAAGTTTTTTGTTTTATCTCCCCATTTATTTCAGTACAGCTGAATTCTATTCCGTATATTTATATTCAGGGATCATCATAATCGTATTGGGCATTGATGCTGCACTCTTGCTTGTTTTCCTGAACATATCTGCTTTACCGTCTTTTGTGAACAGGATATTGAAAGAACGGTTTGTTAAAGCGAAAGAATATTTTTCGGTGATTTCCGAATACACAACAACGGAACTTGCCACCGTTTTTATCTTTAGTTTTCTCCGGTATTGTGTTTTTAGTTTGCAGTTTTACCTTTTCCTGATGTTGTTTTCAATCGAAATCCCATTGCTCCATGGATTGATGATTATTTCGATTGTCTTCTTTATTATGACGGCCATTCCCACCGTTACCCTTACCGAACTTGGGATTCGCGGAGCCGTATCGGTTTATTTTATCAGCCTTTATTTTACCACTTTCGGTGAATATTCCGAAATGATTAAATTTGGTATTTTTGCGTCTTCGTTTGCATTGTGGATCGTGAACCTGGCACTTCCTGCTATTGTAGGGACATTCTTCGTTTTCAGGCTTAAGTTTTTCAGAAGGAAAAAAAATGAATGATTTGATTCTCCTGTATTTTATCCTACTTGTTTTCTTCGGGGGTTTTTACTTTGTGATCATTGCCACATTTAGTATTGGCTGGTTTTCGCTCAGGCAATTCAGGAAAACAGCACCTGAGCCCAAAACCTTGGTGAGCGTCCTCGTCCCGGCACGAAATGAAGAAAACATAATTGAAAAACTCCTTTCAAACCTTTGCCTCCAAAATTATCCTAATCATTTATATGAAATAATCGTAATTGATGACCATTCTACCGACAACACGGTACGGACGGTAAACAATTTTATTTCGCAACACAAAGCCCGCCTTTCAAACCCTGATGGAAATGGAACGACAGGACAAGGTTTTTCCATTAAACTCCTTCGCATAAAGGGGGAGACACAGACGAAGGCCTATAAAAAGAAAGCCATCCGCACGGCCATAGAGCAATCGTCGGGAAACTTGATAATCACAACCGATGCCGATTGCCTGCCGGATAAAAACTGGATAAAAACGATCGTATCGCTTTACGAAACAAAACAACCCAAAATGATCGTGGGCCCGGTAAGTTTCCATCGGGAAAAAACGTTCTTCCAGAAAATACAAAGCCTGGAATTCTTGAGCCTGATAGCAATGACAGCCGGGGCCATAAAAACCGGCCATCCCATAATGTGCAATGGAGCCAACCTGGCCTATGAAAAACAAGCATTCTTTGATGTGGGCGGTTTTGGTATCGACAGGTTTTCTTCGGGCGATGATGTTTTCCTGCTTCAAAGGATCCGAAAGCTTTTTGGAAGCAATTCCGTCTGGTTCCTGAAAAGCAAAGATGCTTTTGTATATACCGAAGCCCTGGATACTTTACGCGAATTTTTTGATCAAAGGATCAGGTGGGCATCAAAAAACAAGGGCTATGACCTGAAAATACTGGTAATATCGTTTACGGTTTATATGATGAACTTACTTTTGTTGGCAGCTGTGGCCATAAGTTTATCCTTTCCCGGATTCTGGAAAACGACCGCATATATATTTGCGGTCAAATATATTATCGACCTCCCCGTTTTGATAGGAATAGTTAGTTTTGCAAAAAAAATGAAACTGTTTGTTTATTCCGTCCCGCTCATTGTTATTTATCCAATTTATATCATTTTGGCCGGGGCTTTGGGGATTGTCAGCAGTTACAATTGGAAAGGGAGAAAACTAAAAATATAGATTCATAACCCCTGCTCATGCATGTGCAATGTTGGTTGATAAATGTGTTATCAGGGGATAAATAAGTTAAGCGTTATGTGTTGATGGGCGCTTGTTACATAAGCGCATCGCCCAACCTATAAGCTTTAACTACAAATTCAGGTTTATTTCCCTGATATTAACAATTATCCAATATGTACGGAAGCAGTAGAACAAAACTTTAATACCATGGCACGAACAAAACTCATCAAACATATCGAATACGATAAAATCCTCAAGATACTGGAAGAAAAGGACAAGCGCGTTGTATTTGAAAAAACAAATATTATCCCTGATCATGCCCAACTTTTGGAGGAACTAAAACACTATATTTCGTATCAAAAGATTGGTCAAAAATCGGTGCTTGGTATCGATATGTACCAATACAGCGCATTTGGCGGATTTGAGCAATCGCTGATCCCTTTCCTGTTTAAAATAATGTTTGATGCGACCATTAATTTATGTTTGAAAAACCATGCATTTATTTTCCAAAAATACTCCCGTGAAAAAATAGAGAATTCATTTATAAGCACCGGCGACGGCGGGTTCTTTATTTTCGACAATCCCATGCACTCACTGGTTTTTGCCTCTAATTTTGCAATTATTATCAGGGCTTACAATGCGTTTCACTTTTACCCGAAATTCCGTAAAATTATTGGTGGCATAAATATGCGGTATGCCATTACCTATGATAAGATTTATACCTTTAAAAATAACTTTTATGGCCGTGCCATTATCAACAATGCCCGTATCCTTGTGAAAGACAACCTGAACCGTTGCCTGATAGACGAACATGCGCACACCTGGTTCACGACCAATTTGGATGGCGTTGAAAACCTGCAAATTATCACTCTTGATGAAATTGCCAATATTTATGAATTCAATAAAAACTACGACCGGAAATTCCTGGAACAGGGGGATGAGATTTTTGAAAGCAGGCCTTCAAGGAAATACGGGATCATCAATTCGGATATATTGAAAGTGGGGAACATTACATCCAAGGAAACATCCATCAGTGTTTATAATTTGCACCTCCAGGTAACCATCCGTTTGTACAATGAACAAAACCGTGAACAAAACAGGTTGATCACCGTTAGTTTGGGGAATTTGAACACAACGGGAATTTAACAGTTTATTAACAAATTAAATAAAATAAAAAACTTCTTGTTGCTGTTTACCAACTACTTTTACGCACAATAATTTAAGATAACAGATTCATTTCAAAAAAACGATTTCCATGAAAAACCTATTCCTCCTCCTATTTGCAAGCACTTTATTTATTTCTTGTTCAAACGAACCCAAAGAGACAACAAATTATTCCATAAACGGAACCATAACGGGCGATTTTGGCGGAAAGGTTTTCCTTTATAAAAGGGAGGCTGGTGATTGGGTCAGCCTGGATTCCACAATAGCCGAACAAGGTACTTTCGTTTTCAAAGGCACGATTGATTACCCCGAGGTTTATTATATCAACCTGGAAGGTGTGCCGAGGTACATCCAGGTTTTTGTGGACAAGGGCGATATTAAACTGATGGCAGACGTGGAAGATATACAGCACCCCGAAATAAGCGGTTCAGCCGCCCAGAAACAATATGATGAATTCCGGGAACAATCGTCTTCCTTTGACGAAAAATTGAACGAAGCCTGGACAAATTTAAAGCAGGCACGAAAAGACAATGACGAAGAAGCCATTGCCAAATGGGAAAGTATTTTTGACGAAACAGACAAACAACAACAACGGTTCATACTGGATTATGCCATGAAAAACAATACCTCGGTGGTATCGGCCTATGTCTTGTTAAGGAATTCGTACTCTTACGACGAAAAGGACATGGAACCCGTGGTCAATAATTTTGATGATTACGTGAAAGCTTCGAAATATTCCAAATCATTGATGGACAAAATTGATATTTTAAAGAAAGTGGCCATCGGACAACCGGCCATTGATTTCACCATGAACGACATGGAAGGCAACCCGCTGAAACTATCATCCCTTTACGGGAAATACCTGCTCGTCGATTTTTGGGCCTCGTGGTGCGGCCCCTGCCGGAACGAAAACCCCAATGTGGTGAAATCGTACAATACCTATAAGGACAAAGGTTACGATATCCTCGGTGTTTCCTTTGACAAAGACAAGGACAAATGGTTGAAGGCCGTGAAAGACGACGGACTCACATGGCACCATGTTTCCGATTTGGAATACTGGAACAATGCCGCCGGAAAGCTTTATGGCATCAGTTCCATCCCGTCCAATATCCTGCTGGACCCCGAAGGTATCATCATTGCAAAAAACATCCGGGGGGAAGACCTTCAGAACAAGCTGAAAGAGGTTTTGGGGGAATAGGCATTTAAATATTTGTTTGGAAAACCCTTTCAAACTGTTGCTTGCTATTGTTGTAACCCATATATGATGGAATATAATACAACAATACCCGCAAATTTATTCTCTACTTGATATCCTTGGTTTCAATTGGACGTGAAACCATATATTTCAACCCTGATGGGAAAATCGCCCTACCTCAGCGATTCTGTGCTGATGTCGGCCATCGAAAAGGAAAACGTGCTGCCCAATGTGCTTATCAAGGACATTTTGGTGGCAAACCCCCAAGCGGCAAAATCGGAACAAGTTATGCAAAAGGTGGGTGAAAAGGCCTATCCCCTAAGCGACGAAATGCTGGCCGAGGTATTGCTGGGCAAGTACATCGTGGCCGCCAAGGAAAAACTGGAAGCACAGGTGAACTGGTACGGGCACAGCAGGGCAATGGCACTTAACCGCCTAAAACAGTATTATCTTTCCGATACGGTCAACGAATCTTCCCTTGACAGCTTGATCTTGCTTTTAGAGAACGAAAATGGTCTTCATGAAAAATATGAGCTTGTATTTGCTTATACCAAAAAAGGACAATGGACGGATGCATTGGATTTATTGAATGGGGTTCCTATACAATACAGCCTTAATGAGCAACAACAAACAATTTATAACGACCTATCGGATTATATGGATATCATGAACGAACTCCAGATGGCCGATACAAACTTGTTTGGGATAGATGAAACACAATTGGGCGAATTATTGTATCTTGCGGAAAATGCAACGAACCAGGTGGGCGCATATTCCAAGAACATATTGGTACAATTGGGGCTTTACAATTATGAAGAGCCTATTTTATTGCCGGTAGAAGGGTTGAAATCAAGTAATGCGATACAAATTACGGATCCAGTTCTAAAAAGCTATCCCAAAATTAAGCTATATCCTAATCCGGCCAAAGATTATCTTATAGTTGAGCTGCAAACAGCTAATCTTAATGGTGCAATAATTGAGTTGTTCAATAATCAAGGAACAATGCTTAAATTATATAGTGTCCCTGCAAGGACATTGGATTATTTGGTTAATTTCAAGGATATTACTTCTGGTATTTATATTATTAGTGTAAAAATGAACGGGGCTATTATAGGTTCTGAAAAGATCAGTATAATTAGGTAGGTAAATATTGGCAGTCCGGTAAATATTGCCGGACTGCTATAAAAACTATTGAATCAAATGTTTAAAAAATTTAACATTCTACTATTTGCTACTGTTTTGTGTGTTACGGTAACCGCACAGGAAACTCAATATTTTAATAACATATATAAACACGGTGACAATTTTGCAAGCGGAATGGCCATACTTGAAACGGACGATGGGTATATAGGATATGGTGGGACCGAAGACCCTGGCAATATAGGCCTTATGCTTTTATTGTTCAAGATAGATAAGCAAGGCGAAGAATTGACATGGAAACCTTTCGGGGAAGATTACCATGATTATTTCATGGGGAACGTGGGCGGTTCAATCCTTAAAGCACCAGGGAATGGTTTTGTAATTTGTTTTACAGGTGAGAGGTCAGGTTCTACCTACGCCTCCCTTGTTAAGTTTTCGGAAAACCTTGATACAATTTGGAAAAAGGAATATTCGCCGGAATACCGGACAATAGGTGTGAATTTTAGTCGAACATCAGACAATGGGTATTGCCTAACAGGTTGGGTATGGAAATCTGAATCTGAGTATTCTGATCTGTTGCTCATAAAAACAGATAGCATGGGGGTTTTCGAATGGCACAAAACTTATGGTGGGTATTGGGCCGAACAAGGGACCAATGTCATCCAGACCCCCGATGGCGGCTACCTCATTGGCGGTTATTTCTGGAAGCCCGGCACCGACCACTCCCTGGACGCCATGGTGGTGAAAACGGACAGCCTCGGAAACGAGCAGTGGACCAAGTATTTCGGCAACCCCGACATTGACGACGACATGGCCTTTGTGCAAATGGCGGGCGATGGGAACTATCTTGTGGCTACGGTGTACGGGGAAGAAATAATTACGTCCGATGAGAGGCGCGGCAGGGTGGCCATTATGAAAATCGACACATTGGGAAACATGATATCCATTCATAAATTTGGACCCAATAAAATTGCAAACCACATCAAGAATTTTAAAAACAATAATGGCCATTATATAACTTCTGGTTATTATTATGTAAACGAAGGTTTGCTGTTCAAAGGTTGGGGCTTGAAACTGTCCCTTGATATTGATAGCATTTGGATGTTTGATTATACGTTTTTCAATGAACAAGACGACAGGAATTACCTTTACGACATTACCCCTACTTCAGATAATGGCTATATAGCCATTGGCAGTGCCAACGTAGGTTTCACACAGTCCAATATGTGGGTGCTGAAAGTCGACAGCATGGGCTGCGACACCCCGGGCTGTGCAACGGGAACTTGGGTGCGGCAGATATACGCCCGGATCCGGGGGGAGGCTTTAAGCATTTTCCCCAATCCTGTGACCGACCATTTCAAGGTTTCCGGTTTCAAGGCCAAGGGTCACGGGAACGGTACCATCAGGATTTATGGTTTGCAGGGCATTAAGGTAGAAGAAATCAAGATACCGAAGAACGCCGAGAGCACCGAGGTGGATGTTTCGGCCTATCCCAAGGGGATATATTATTTGCAGTACGTATGTTCAGGAAGGGCAATGGGGAGCGGCAAGTTCATCAAGGAATGACATGCACTTTTCCGCTTTAGCAGGGAAGACGCTCCAAAACAATCTGAAAGAGGTTTTGGGGGATTAGTTATTTGTCCCCTCTTTGTTCAATCCACATTTCCCTGAAAGATTTTTTTGCGATTTTCGGTAAATCACGGCGTGGTCCCCAGAGTTTCTTGAAGAATATCCGTAAAGCAAGGTTTTTCGATTTTGCGTTCATTAAATCCATCATCCGGCGACTTGACAAAACCTTGTTCATCCCGTACATGCTTAATTTATCCATCGTATTGACATGGCCTTCTTTTACAGAATCGCTGCGGTTGTACAATAGCAGTTCATGAAGGGGTATATTCACCGGGCAGACATCTGTGCATTTTCCACATAGGGAAGAGGCAAAACTCAAATGTTTGTAATCTTCCATCCCTTTCAACAAAGGTGTGATCACGGCCCCGATGGGTCCGCTGTAAGTGGTTCCATAGGCATGGCCGCCAATATTTTTATACACAGGGCAGGCATTCAAACAAGCACCACAACGGATACAGGTAAGAGCCAGTCGCTGGTGTTCTGATTTCAATATTTTAGAGCGGTTGTTCTCCAAAAGCACCAAATACATTTCTTCGGGGCCATCTGTTTCCCCTTCTTGCCTGGGCCCCGAAACAATGGAATTATAAACGGTAATGTTTTGACCCGTACCATGTGTTGACAACAAAGGCCAGAACAAATCCAAATCGGTAATGGAAGGGATGATTTTTTCGACCCCTACAATGGCAATATGCACTTTTGGAAATGAAAACGTCATTAAGCCGTTCCCTTCGTTTTCGGTAAGGCAAACGGAACCTGTATCGGCAATCAAAAAATTGCCGCCGGTAATCCCCAAATCGGCCGTAACAAATTTTTTGCGCAATTTTTCCCTCACAAAATGGGTAATCTCGGTTGGTGTGCTTTCGCTGGGCGTATTGAATTTTTCATGGAACAAATCCGCAATGTCTTCCTTGGACTTGTGCATGGCCGGTGTAACGATATGATAGGGTTTTTCGCCGGCCACCTGGACTATATATTCGCCCAAATCGGTTTCCAGGCTTTCGATGCCTTGCTTTTCAAGTGCTTCGTTTATTTCGATTTCTTCAGTGATCATGGATTTTGATTTCACAACTTTCCTCACCCCATACTTCTTCATCAAAATCAAAATTTCATCAACGGCCTCTTTTGCATCCTGTGCCCAAATTATCTTACCGCCATGGGTCTCAAAATTAGCTGCAAATTCAATGAGGTACTTTTCCAGATTGTTAACGACTTTGTGCTTGATCACCTGGGCACGTTTCCGCGCTAAATCAAGATTTTTGTATTGCTGTTTACCACGTACAACCGCTGCATCGTATTTGGAAATATTGTATTTGATCTTGTTCCTGTGCTCAAGATCAAACGCCTTTTTTTCCGAATCCTTGATAAACTTATGGTAAATCTCGCTCATAAACAATTATAATGATTCCAACTTCTATTCAGATTGGATTAAACCAATTATATATTCTCAAGTTACTAATTTAATGCGATAATGATTCAAAGCAATAATGCGTAAATACTAAATTAATTTATCAATATTACTTTATTATATCCCGACAGGAATCTTCTCAATCCTATTGATATGCCGTCCCCCTTCAAAATCCGTGGTAAAAAATTTCTTTACCATTTCAGCGGCCAGTTCAAATTCAATAAACCTTCCCGGGATTGCCATGATATTGGCATCATTGTGCAAACGTGCCAATTCGGTTTGTTCCAGGTTCCAACACAATGCCGAGCGGATATTCTGGTATTTATTGGCCGTCATATTTGCACCTTGCCCACTTCCGCAAATCACGATCCCTTTCTCAAATTCGCCATCGTTTACGGCTTTTGCCACGGGATGGACAAAATCGGGGTAATCCACACTTGCCTCCGAAAAAGTCCCATAATCCTTGAATTCAAATCCTTCTTTGGAAAAATTTTCTATAAGGTACTGCTTCATTTCAAAACCACCGTGATCGGAACCAATAGGGATAATTTGCTGCTTTTTGCCCATGTTGATAAAAAATTTCCAGCAAATGTAATGAATCTATATTTATGTGATTAATAATTAATCCATTATTGCAAAAATCAAAATTCAACAAATCACCTACTTCCTTAATAATCACAAATATGAGGTTTATCAACAAAATTAAGTGAACAAACACTTAAGCTTGTTATTAAAATTTAGAAAATACCAAGCTTATCAACAATCGGGTTTTAACGTAAAATTTTGGTTGGAGTTATGATTGATTTCAATTAGATTTCTTCAGGATGTAAACAAAAATCCAGGCTAAAAAAAGCATATTTTTACAAACGAAAGTTTTGTTCACCATTTGTTCAAATCAACGTATTTGTTTAATTTTGAATAATAATAGATGTTGATAGTATGTTAACAACATATGGCAAACTACAATGTCAAGCAAATGCCCAAAATGTTTTGCACAGAACTAACAGCTTAATTATTTAATAATATTAAATTTTAAAAGATAAATAATAATATATCAACCCTAAAAATTTAAAAAGCCGTGGAACAAAAAGCAACTACTTTTACCGATATGGAATTGATCGAAAAAATAACGCAACTCAAAAAACGAAAAAAAGCTGTGCTGCTTGCCCATTTTTACCAGGTTCCCGAAATACAGGATATTGCCGATTATGTGGGTGATAGCCTGGGGCTGGCACAAAAAGCCGCACAATCAAATAGTGAAATTATCCTTTTTGCCGGAGTCCATTTCATGGCCGAGACCGCAAAAATACTCAATCCCGAAACTAAGGTTTTATTGCCCGATCTGGAAGCGGGTTGTTCTTTAGCCGATTCCTGCCCACGGGACAGATTTGCCGATTTTAAAGCAAAATATCCCGGCCATATTGTTATTTCCTACATCAACTGTACGGCTGACATAAAAACCTTGTCGGATTTGATTTGCACTTCGGGCAATGCTGTCCAATTGGTGGAATCGTTCCCGAAAGACCAAAAAATAATTTTTGCGCCCGATAAAAACCTGGGAGGTTATATCAATTCCATAACAGGCCGCGATATGGTGCTTTGGGACGGAACGTGCGAGGTACATGATATTTTATCAACGGAAGCCATTGTGCAAATGAAGATAGATAACCCTGATGCCAAATTGGTTGCCCATCCCGAATGTAAAGCGGCGGTTTTGGAGCTGGCGGATTTTGTGGGATCCACCACGGCCATGTTGAAATTCACGATGAACGATGATTCCCAAAAATACATTGTGGCAACAGAAACCGGTATTTTGCACCAGATGCACAAAAACTCCCCTGACAAGGAATTTCTTATTGTACCTACGGACGAAACATGTTCGTGCAACGATTGCCCGTACATGAAACTGAACACGCTGGAAAAAATTTATTTATCTTTACAAAATGAAGAACCCGAGATTTTATTGGACAAAGAAGTGATGGATAAGGCAAAGGTGCCCATTGTAAGGATGCTTGATATTTCAAAGGAATTGGGGTTGATTTAATGATTTAAGTTTCGATAATTAGTAATGAAATTATAGAATTGATTTGTTATGAACACAGATGCCATTAAAATTGAACTTATTGATTGGATTACAAGATTAAGCGATCAGTATTCAATAAATAAACTATTATCATTGAAAAAGGAATTGAATAAAACTGCAAAAATTGAATCTGAAATTTTTGGATCAGGGAAACATCTTATTGAGTATATTTCTGATGATTTCAATGAACCAATAGATGATTTTAAAGAATATCAAAAATGAATTATTTGATTGATACACATATTTTGCTTTGGTATATTGTTGGGGATAAAAGAATAAGGCCAAATGTTAAAGAAAAAATTGAGAATGGAAACAATACTGTTTTCATTAGTAATGCAAGTTTATGGGAAATTGCTATTAAAATAAGCATTGGAAAACTAAAACTAACTGTAAGTTTGTCAGAGTTAAATAATTATTTGAATAAAAAGGGTTTTCTTATTTTAGAATTTGATTTTGATGATTTGGAAACCCTTTTGACATTATCTTTTTTCCATCAAGACCCATTTGATAGAATGTTAATATCACAATCCAAATCAAAATCTATTGAAATAATTACCAATGATAAAATAGTACAGAAATATTTTAATTAGAAATTCAATGCTTTATGGTGAACCGCATCCTTATTTTCCTACTCATCTTTATAAATGCATTTGCTTTATCTGCCCAACAGGAAGTCGATCCCAACGGTTATAATAAGTTTTACTATACAAATGGCCAGCTTTCGAGTGAAGGCATGATGCGCGATGGAAAACCCGATGGCTATTGGAAAACCTATTTCGAGAACGGGGAACTGAAATCTGAAGGGAACCGCAAGGATTTTGAACTGGACAGTACCTGGGTTTTTTACAGTGATTCAGGAAAAGTGGCCGTTCAGATCAATTATAAACTGGGAAAGAAAAATGGTATCAGGCGGACGTTTTACGAAGATGGGATCGTGGAAGAAAACTTTGTGGACGATGTAAAAGAAGGTTACACCAATTCCTATTTTTTGAATGGGAAACTGAAGAAAGAGGTGAATTTTGTGAACGGGCTTGAATCGGGCATTGGAAAAGAGTTTTCGCCGGATGATGGCAGGGTGATCAAATTGATTTATTTCAAGAAAGGTTTCACCGTGGACATCGAATATATAAACCGGATCGATCGGGCAGGTTTGAAGCAGGGAAAATGGAAATATTTTTATGGCAATGGAATCGTGAAGCTCGAAGGTGAATACAAGAACGACTTGAAAAACGGTTATTTTAAATATTATACGGAAGATGGCAACCTGGTATCGACCGAAAAATATATAGATGGTATCCTGCAGGAAAACGTGGCCGAATTGGCAAAACTTGACATCAAAACAGAGTATTATCCCAGTGGCAAAGTGAAAATAGTGGCAAGTTATAAAGATGATGTTCCGGAAGGTGTGAGGCGCGAATATTCAGAAGAAGGGGAAATCGTAAAAGGCTATGTTTTCAGCAAAGGGAAACTGATAGGCGAAGGGATCACCAATGAAGAAGGAAAACGCGATGGCCCCTGGAAGGAATATTACCTGAACGGTGCTTTGCGTTCGGAAGGCGCATATGACAATGGAAAAAGGGTAGGGGACTGGAAGTTTTACCATTCAAACGGACAACTGGAACAAGTTGGGAGTTATACCCGTGACGGCAAGGAAGATGGAATCTGGACCTGGTATTACCCGGATGGGCAATTGTTGAGGGAAGAGGGTTATTATCTGGGAATGTTGGATGGCCCGAGCGTTGAATATGACGAATTTGGGCAAATAGTTTCCGAGGGCGAATACATCGAAGATTACAAGGAGGGGCTTTGGAAATTCAATTACGGCGATTTCAGGGAAGAGGGCGAATACCTGAACGGGATGCGACACGGCCAATGGAAATCCTATTATCCGGACGGTACGGTCAGCTTTGAGGGCAAATTCATTGACGACAACCCAAATGGGAAACATACATGGTACTGGCCCAATGGAAACAAAAAAACCGAGGGCAATTACATTATGGGCCTAAAAGATGGGGAATGGATAAAATACAGCATGGACGGAAAAACCTTCATCAGTATCTATTATAAAAACGGTATCGAGAAAAGATACGATGGCGTAAAAGTGAAAATTTACGATGAGGACGATTCACCGGTTATCCCTGAAGATGATTATTAATAGTCCCCTAAAGGTGGGTGTACGACAAATTGTATAATTGGACAAATTTTCAATAATGCCGCACCTATGGTGCTTTGTTGATATTGCATTTGTTTCAACAACTACCATAATATCACATCTACGATGCTTTTATTATGTGCCTGCTTGATTCCACAAGTAGTGGTTATTTGGCGGATTCACCAAGTATTGCCTTGTTTCGCCATAGCTTTGCGAAGGCACAGTAGGTGCGGTATTTTCAAATTCAGGTGTTGCAATTTGTCTTACACCCATAAAGGTCACGCTGACCCTGTCCAACGGTCTCGTTGAAGCTTGTCCAGCGGTCACGTTGAAGCTTGTCCAAGGGTCTCGTTGAAGCTTGCCCAGCGGTCTCGTTGAAGCTTGTCCAAGGGTCTCGTTGAGCTTGTCCAAGGGTCTCGTTGAAGCTTGCCCAGCGGTCTCGTTGAAGCGGTCTCGTTGAAGCTTGTCCAAGGGTCTCGTTGAAGCTTGTCCAGCGGTCTCGTTGAAGCTTGTCCAAGGGTCACATTGAGCTTGTCGAAATGTGGTTTTGGTATAGTGAAAATATTTTTCCCCGATTTATTTTCCCGTTTCCTGTTTCAATAAATTTATCGATAAAGATTATTTTCTTTGGCTTTTCAAATTTTAAAAATGGGACTTTTTCCAAGGCCTTTTCAATTTTGTTATCAGGTTTCCCTTCAATGACCAACACTAACTTTTCCCCAAGTTTTTCATCCGGAATCCCGTAAACGAAAAAGCGCTGGTTTATAAATGCCTCCAGTTTCTTTTCGATGTTTTCAGGTATGATTTTGATTCCCCCACTATTGATAACATTGTCGTAACGGCCAATAAATTCAAATTCGGTTTTGTTTTTTAGCTTGATAATATCATTTGTAATAATTTTTTCATTTGAAATATGCGGGATATGGATGATAAGGCAATCCCTTTCATCTTGTTCGAACAAAACATTTTCCATTGCAACAAACCCCTTGTTTTCATCTTTGCCGTTAATTTTTCGCAAGGCAATATGGGTAATGGTTTCCGTCATCCCGTAAGTATGATAGGTTTTGTTTTCAAGGGAAGCCAATTTGCTTTCCAGTTCCGGGCTGATTTCCCCGCCACCAATAATCAGGTTTTTGATTTTGTTAAGTTTGTCAGTTCCTATATTCTTGTTAAGAATATTAAAAACCTGCATAGGGGTCATGGCTGCAAAATCGAAACATTCGTTTATGTTTTCCAAAGGGTTTCCCAACGGTTCGACAGGGAAAAGATCCAACCCCAGGACAAAGGCCCTTACGACCATCATTTTTCCGGCAATAAAATCCATGGGGAGACAAAGGAGGGCTTTGTTTCCTTTTTGAAGTTTCAAAAAACCACCGGTCAGTTTTGCACTTTCCACCATCGCCTTTTTGTCAAGCTTGATTTCCTTTGGTTTCCCGGTGGAACCCGAGGTTTTTACTTTAACAAATCCCTCGTCCGAGATCCACTGAAGGATAAAATCGTAAAGGCTGTATTCCCATGCTTGCAAGGGGAAAGAGGCCAGTTTTGAAAGGCATAGGTTGGCCAGTTCATTTTCCTGATAGGTTATTGAATTTAGGCTTAAGGATGTTTTATGGTCATTCATGTATTCTAATATAATCATATGATGGTTCCAAATCATCGGATGAGCTTTAACAAAGTCCCCGCTTTTAACTCCGTTTCTTCCCACTCTTTTTCCGGGTCAGAATCTTTCGTAAGCCCTCCACCAACATACAAAGCAAGTTTGTCCGGTAGGATTTTCATACAGCGCAAGTTGACAAAAAGATCGGTTTGACCGTTTAAATTTAAAGTACCGAGAAACCCGGAATAAAACTCCCGGTTGTGCTTTTCGGTTTTTAAAATTAAATCCAAAGCTTTGTCTTTAGGAAGTCCGCAAACAGCCGGTGTTGGGTGTAGATCACCTAAAAAATCCCCCAATTTATTTTCAATATATGACTTGTTGAAACTGAATTTTGTTGCCAAATGGACAGCATTTCCCGCAATCAGGTTTTTGGTTTCCTCCTTTACATACTCCCTGATATTGAGCTTTTCAAAAATTGATTCAATATATCTGGTCACGATTTGTTGTTCTTCCAGTTCTTTTTTCTTCCAGGTTACGCTTTGGCCTTTTTCAGGGGATTTCATGGTTCCTGCAAGTGAAATGCTTTGTGCGGTGTCTTTATCAAGCCTTAACAAAGTTTCGGGAGTTGCACCAACCCATGTACCTGTCCCGGGAATATTTATCAGGTGGCAATATGCACCTGGATAAGCTTTTATTAAATCCATGAAAAAGTTTCCGGAATCAAAGCCCTTGGGCTTGTTTTCCAATCGAACCCTTGAGAGTATCGCCTTTTGAAAATCACGATCAAAAGAGCCAATATAAGTTTTGGCCTGTTCCAAATATTCAAGTTTGCCGATTTCATCAGGTATTTCAAAATCATATTTAGGGTACAAAGAAGGTTTTTCTGAGATATCTTCAATCAGGTTTTTATCAAACTCATCATTTTCAAAAATCAGTTCCGGTTCAAAAAAAACAATTGGAAAATTGGTTTCACGGTGAAAAGGGGCATATATAAATCCGGTTTTGTCTTTGACTTCAAAAATGTTTTCATAAAAATTAAATTTGCCCGAGAGCTGGACCCATGTCCTGGTATTCTTTTCACCGGGCAAACGATAACTGGCAAAAGGGATGTTTTTTTGCAGGCAAAGGTTGAGGAGTTGGTTAAGCTTTGAGTTCACTTTTTTATGGGATATAGTGTATTTGCGTTCCCGCCTGCATCAATATGGTTAAAAGGTAGGTGGGCAGTTTTACAATGGTTATCATTTTTTATTGTTCTTTGGGACCACGATAATCGTCACCCTTGCCACAGAAATCCGGTATCCCCCCTGATCCTTTATTTCAATGTCCCAAACATGGGAAATCCTTCCTTTGTGTATTATTCTTGCTTCGGCATATACACAGCCCCTTGCCACCGATCCCAAATGGTTTGCGGAAACAGAGGATCCCCACACATCAAATTTTTCCATATCGACCAAAGTGGCCGAACCCACACTGGCAACGGTTTCGGCCAGTGCAATGCTTGCCCCGCCATGCAGGATTTTAAAAGGTTGCCACGTGCGTTTGTCCACCGGCATTTTTGCTTTTATATAACCATCTTCAATATCGAGGTATTCAATTCCAAGTTGCTCCATGAGGGTGTCCTTGTTCATGGAGTTCAAAGTATTAAGGGTAGTTTGTTTGTTTGTCATCGTTTTAGTTTTGGTACAAAATTACGTAATTAATTTATCCCTATATTTGTAAGGACTTAATTTGCCGCTATGGACAAGATGTTGAATATGGAGATCGTTGAAAAGAAAGGGGGCCTTACGGAATGGATCGTAAACTGGAAACGGAACAATTGGTTGACAGTAAGTGGGACACAGGTAAATAACATTGGATTTTGGAAAAAATACGAAAAACTTTCGCAGGGCCGTTACATCGAATTCAAATATGTGAAAGCCCAGAGCCAGTATTTTGAAAAGACCAAAGACCATGGCCGGGAGATAAACCTGTTGGGTCGATGCACGCCTCGGCGGTGGCGACCCGACAAGTTGAAAAAACGCAATAAGACATAAAGTGTATCATATGCTTAGTGTCTTATTTAAACTAAATTTTTAAAAAAAAGGTTGATTTAAAACAAAATAAATATTTAAAGAACATGGAAAACTTCACAATGCACAATCCAACCTCCCTCCATTTTGGAAGGAACGTAACCGATGATCTCGGAAAAACAATAGCACAATATGGTAAAAAAATCCTGTTGGTTTATGGAAAAGGTTCCATTAAGAAAAACGGGATTTATGATCAGGTGATGGAGCAATTGAAACAAATTGGCGTCGAGGTTTTTGAATACAGCGGTATAAAGCCCAATCCCATTACCGAAGATGTGGATGCCGCAGCTGAAATCGGCAAAAAACACAATGTGGATGTTGTCCTGGCAGTGGGCGGCGGAAGCGTGATAGATTCCGCTAAAATCATTGCGCTGACTATTCCTTGTGAACATTCGGCATGGCGGATAATGATAAATCTGGCGAAACCGGAAAAAGCTATTCCGCTGGTTTCGGTATTGACATTGGCAGCAACGGGAACAGAAATGAACCCTTTTGCCGTCCTTCAAAATGTTCAGACCCATAAAAAAATCGGATATGGCAATCCTTTGATTTATCCAAAGCATTCTTTTCTCGATCCGGCTTTTACTTTTTCGGTCTCACGGGAGTACACAGCCTACGGCATTGTTGATTTGATTGCCCATGCGCTCGAAAACTATTTTGGCAAAGGCGATGCAAGTTTATCGGATCGCTTTGTTTTTGCGATTGTCAGGGAAGCGATGGATTACGGTCCGGCACTATTGGATGATTTGCAGGATTACGATTTGCGGGCCAGGATCATGTACGCGGCTACCAGTGCCCTTAATGGGTTGACTGCATATGGGCGGGTTTCGGGCGATTGGGGCGTGCACGATTTGGGGCATATCCTCTCTTTGCTTTTTGATTCACCGCACGGGGCTACACTTTCGGTGGTTTATCCCGCTTGGTTGAAATTAATGAAAGACCGGACACCTGAGCGGATTTCGGAACTGGGAAAAGCGGTTTTCAATGTTAACGGGGCAGATAGAACCATTTTGGCATTGGAAGGTTTTTTCAAATCTTTGGGTTCTCCTGTCCGTATGGAAGGATTGGGCATTCCCCAAAACAAAAAGAAGGAAATTATCGATATGATGGTCCAAAACAAGGTGAACGGGGCGCATCATAAAATTGAGAAAGAAGATATTGAAACAGTTGTGGGTTTGATGTTTGCCAAAGCCCAAACTGAATAAAGGAGAAAAAACAAAAAGGCCACTGCACATCAATAAATCGATTGCGGTGGCCTTGCGGTAAGTTTATTTTTCCGGTTCGCCCAATCCCGGATACTGTTTTTTGAAAAACTCGTTTTTAAGCGAATCCATCCTCCTGAATTCATTTTCCTGTTCTATCAGTTCCTTGTGCCACCTTTTGTAAAAATAATCAGGTGACAGGAAATCATTGTAAAACAACGAATCCATATCAAAGAACCCATTTTTGAACGAATTGTCGAAATCAGGGAATTGCCGGTTGAACAATGGGCTGAATTCCGAATAAACCGAATCTGCGTTTACGAAGGTCGAATCCCCATGAATGGTGGAATACGACCAAGTGTAAGTTGAATCGTACCCAATCAGGTTCCCCTCTTCATCGTATTTCTTGTTTACCTTGATATCAACCTTGGGCTTGACATTTTGAGGGATTAGGTTTTCGGAAATGACCGGGTTTTCTTTTTTGGCTTTTTTACCGGTCTGTGCCTGACATCCCATAAATAAAAATGGGATTAACAAAAACAAGATGATCCGTTTCATTTTATTTTCCTCCTTTCTTATTCGTCAGACCACTTTATAGTAGTCTGATGATTGACAGATGATTTAAAACTAAAGGCCGGGGATTTCCCGGCCTTCAAAAGCATTAAGAAATCTTAATGACTTTTGCGGGTTTAACTTTTGCTTCTTCGCGCTTGGGCAGTGTAATGTTCAATACACCGTCTTTATAAGCGGCTGCAATCTTGTCCACGTTCACCGAATCGGGCATGGTAAACGAACGCTGGAAAGACGAATAACTGAACTCCCGTTTTGTGTAATTTCCTTTTTTGTCCTTTTCTTCTTTCGTTTCTTCTTTTTCTGAGGAAATTGTCAAAACATTGTTGTCGAGATTGATGTTGAAATCTTTTTTCTCCATTCCCGGTGCGGCAACTTCAACCTTGAATTCATTCTCGGTTTCCATTATGTTCACTGCCGGAACGCTTGTCCCTGTTGCAAATACGGTGGGGAAATCAAACAGGTCTTTCCCGATGAAATCTTCCCAAACGGAAGGAAGACCCCAATTGTCGTTACGCTTGATAAGTTTCATGACTTTGTCCTCCATTATTTTAGTTAAACATTCATTTTTCAAACTCACTTTGCACCCATCAAAATAAATACCACTGGGTTTTTTGGTAAAAATGACAGAAATTTAATAATCAGGAATTACATTTTGACAGAATTTTTAACACTTGTTAACTGTTGATAACCAATGTGGTGTCATCTTGTCAAAACTGAAACGCAAAGTGTTGTTGAAGTAATTGTATTATCTTTGGCAATAACCTATTTTGTTTCCCCCATCGACCTGATCCCCGAGGCAATTGTTGGCCCAATAGGCTTTATTGATGACCTGGCACTTGCCGCATGGGTCCTGAACGATATCATTAACGAGAACAATGAAGAAATAGTCAAAAAGCACTGGGCGGGGAAAGGGGACATCCTCGAATTGATAAAAAAGATAATTGCCGATGCAAACGAAATGATAGGCAGTGGCTTGTGGAACAAGATAAAGGCACTTGTTGATAAAAAAGAACACTTGTAAGCAGATAATATTGGAATTTAATTCCAAAAATATCAGGTTTTATTGGAATATGATTCCAGAAATATCTATTATCTAATTTTTTAGATCGAGCTTATGAAGCCCCTTTAAAATATAATACCCGACTAAACTTCCCATAAGAAAATACGGAAAATCGCCAATATTAAATGAATTGCCGAGGATAGTCCTGCCAATGAAATTTCCCCTGATTGATTCAAGAAGAGAAGGGTGCCAGAGTTGCAGGAATTCGATGGCACAGGTCAAAAGAAAAACCCAAATGGCAATGTTCAAAGGTTTTGTCTTGGGAAAAAGAAAAAACACAAGAAGCATCCAGAAAACGACATAGAAAAAACCTCCCAGGGAATTATTGACCCAGGTATGGGCAGGGCCGGGATAAACCTTTGTATAAAACCCTATTGGAATTATTAAAATCAATATAACAAATGTAAGTATCCTGCTTTGTTTAATTTCATAGTTTTGTTCTTCGTTATTCAATGTGATTTATGAATTAGTAGTAAAGGTTAATTTTGAAAAATAAAATAAATGAACACCTATTACTCCCCTCTTGAGAGGGGTTTGGGGGTGTGTCAATCAATTTATCCCGTTCATTTGTTTGATTTTTCAATTTCATATTTTGAATTAATTTAAAAACCCAATAAAATTAACACAATGCAACGAACTTTTAATTTATTGTTTGGAATAGTTATCAGTGCTTTTCTAATTTCAGCCTGTAACGATGGACAGAAGCCAAATGCTAAAAAAGAAATCACTGTGCGGCAAATTGTTGATACGGTCGGCTTTGCGCAATACAATTGGCAATTGGACAGTATTATGGCCCGGATTGAACGGGAGCAGGGAAAAATCCTAAAAGAAAAACTGGCCTATTCGAGTATTGGTGAACAGGGTTGGCGCGTGGCCATTTCGCCCCACGATGATTATGCCTATGTGGGATATATGTACCCGGCCGTTTTGAAAAATATCAAAGCGAAAACCATCATATTGATCGGAGTGGCGCATAAAGCCAAAAAACTAAATCTGGAGAACCAGATTATTTTCGACTCATATGATTATTGGAAAGAACCTTATGGAAATGTGAAAGTTTCTGGAATTCGGGATGAAATTATAAAGAATCTTCCCGAAGGGATTTACGAGGTAAACGATAGCATGCAAAAAATCGAACATTCTGTGGAGGCCATTGTCCCTTTCCTGCAATATTACAATCGGGATATTGAAATCGTTTCCATTCTTGTTCCCTATATGTCTTTTGAAACCATGGACAAAATTGCAGGTCCGTTGGCAAAGGCAATCAAAAAAGTAGTTGAAAAGCATAATTTAAAATGGGGAAAGGATTTTGCCATGGTCATTTCCACCGATGCAGTGCATTATGGCGATGAAGAATGGGGCGGGTCGAATTTTGCATTTAATGGAATAGGTTGCAAGGCCAACGAAAAAACCAAATTGCATGAGTATGATGTGATGAAAACCATTTCAGGGCCTTACACCCCGGAAAAAATCCACGAGTTTACGGAGCTTACGGTTGACAAGGATGATTTCAGGAAATACAAATGGACCTGGTGCGGAAGGTATTCTGTTCCGCTGGGATTGTTGACGGCTTACAAACTTAATGAACTGATGAAGGGTGAGCCGTTGTTTGGGACGGCCATCGGATATTCCAGCAGCATCGACCACGCAACTCTCGAAGTGGAAGATATTGGTATGGGAACCACCGCCCCGGCCTATGACAACCATTGGGTGGGTTATGCAGGGATTGGCTACAGGTAAAGGTTAGGAAATTGGAATAATTTCAGATCCATCGTAATAACCTTTAACAATGGGCGTTTTATTAGATTAAGAATAAACAGGGTAAAGTAAAAAATCATGTTAGAAAACCACAAGTTTTTAGTCATTCTGAAAATCTTTGCATTAGTGTTTATTGTTGGTGCCTGTAAACAACCTGACAACACAGATCTAATCAAGGTTTTTCCGGATAAATATGTTAAAAGTCAAGGGAATAGTAATTTGCCTATTTATCATCTACAACGAAATCATATTACAATTAGGGATTATGAAAACAATAAAATCGATACTTTGTCAATTTTATTCCCTGATTTATCAAAAGCAATTGATACGGCATATACCTATATCCAATTTATGGATGATACCCTTAGATCATTAAAAAACAAGATATTGATTTTGCCAGTGAATTATTCAACAGATACAATTAGCTTATATTGTGACCTGAATAACAATCTTGATCTTACTGATGATGGGGAGCCTTTTATTTTAACTTCTGAATTAAAAGAAGTTTCCATTCCCATCGAATCCCCTTATGAAAAAGGTGCCATTCATTACTCTGTCTTTTATTTTCCTTCTTATACGAAACAGAGTAGCATAGATAATATAGAAAATATTTTTAAGGGTTATGCCCGGGAAAAGCAAAAGGTAAGTGCACGTTATTGGTTTGGGAAGTCAAGTATGAACATAATATCAAAGGACGTGGTCATTGGAAATGATTCAGTTAAGATTGCATTGATTGATAACAATGAAAACAGTTTATTCAATGAGATGTATAAAGATAAGATTGTAATTACCCAATATGGAAGTGATAAAGTCCCTGATATGTTTTATGAAGGAGCGGTTTTATTGGAAAAAAATGTAAGAATCACAACTGGAAGAAATGGATTTGAAGTTGACAGTATTTCAGCAAATGGAAAATTTATTGGGTTAAGAAAAATAAGCATTGACAGTGTTCCTGAAAGGTTGTTGATAGGGGATAAAATCCCTGATTTTAAATTTCTTTCCTTGAAAGGTGATTCTATTTCCATCTATGATTTTATAGAACCGGGGAAGAAAACCTATCTGGAGTTTTGGTTTATTGGGTGTACGGGCTGTATGTATTTAATCCCGTATATAGAGGAAATGCACCATGATCATAATGATAAAATTAAGGTAATATCTTTTAATTATGAGCAAAGTTTAAACGAAGTAAAAAAATTTGTGAAAGATCGAAACCTGGATTCTCCCTATGGAGTTGTGAGCAGGGGAACATGGAAATCACTCTATGGTGAATATGCCCCTTGGGGAATTCTTCTCAATGAAAATGGGCGCATTGAAGAGTTTGGGGTATGGGGCGATGAAATTTTGAAGAGATATAATAAAAAAGAATAGTTTCGTGTTAATTGGTGAAATTTATGGACAATGAACGGGCAACCCAAACTTTACAAACTTTTAAAAGAACTCAATATCGATTTTAAATATTACGAACACCCGCCAGCACCAACCATCGAGGAGGCGAAAAAGTATTGGGTTGACCTAAAGGCGACACATTGTAAAAATATTTTTTTTCGTAACCACAAAGGAAACCGCCACTATCTCGTTATCATTGAACATACGCAGGCCCTTAACATCCACTATCTTGAAAAAAGGCTGAAACAGGGGAAACTCTCCTTTGCTTCCGAAAAGAGGATGTTGAAATACCTTGGTTTAAAACCCGGTTCTGTTTCCCCATTTGGGTTGATTAACGATGAGGAAAACCATGTTTATCTTTTCCTGGACAAAAACCTTCTTAACTCCGATAAAATAAGTTTTCACCCGAATGAAAACACCGCTTCATTGGTAATGGATTTTAAGGATTTCGAACGGTTTTTGGAATGGACCGGGAACGGGTTTGAGTATTTGGAATTGTATTAGACGAGACCTAAACCTCACAGGTCTGTTTGACAAGTTATAAAGACCTGTGAGGTTTAGGTTTAACCAACTAAAAAATAAAAAATGGAAAAAATAACAATCCTGGAACCGACAAGTTTTTACCACATTTACAATAAGGGAAATAACAACGAAAACCTCTTTATCGAAGAGGAAAACTATCTATATTTTTTAAAGTTGTATTCGAAATACATAAACCCAATTGCCGATACATTTGCCTATTGTCTGATGAAAAACCATTTTCATTTTTTGATAGAAATCAAAGAGGGAAAAGAACTGCCCGGGAAGATTCTTTCAAAAAGAATATTAAACTTATCCCAACCATTTTCAAATTTGTTTAACGCATACACCAAATCCATAAACAAGAGATATAAAAGAAATGGAAGCCTTTTTAAAGAGCGTTATAAAAGGATTAAAATCGAAGACGAAAACTATTTGAAAGAACTGGAAACATATATTCATCTTAATCCTGTAAAACATGGTTTTACCAGAGATTTTGAACATTATCCCTTTTCCTCTTACAACTCGATATTATCGGATAGGATTACCCATTTGAAAAGAGATGAAGTCGTTGAATGGTTCGGTGATAAGGATAATTTTATATATTGTCACCAAGAAAAATTAAAACGATTAGATTCCGACTTAGACCTCACAGGTCTTTGAGTCAATTCCTACAGACCTATGAGGTCTGATTTATTAAATAAAATACTCCATCATGACCTGGATTATCTTTTGGATTGTCGTTTATCTTATCCTGATTCTTGTCCTTTCCATGCGGCACGTAAAAACCACCCATATGGAGAGTTATCTTGTCAATAACCGCAAGACAAAGATCTTTCCGCTTGTGGCTACCACCTTGGCAACTTTTGTGGGCGGTGGTACTTCCATGGGATTGATGGCGATGGGTTACGAATCGGGTTTGGCGGCCGTGGGTATTGGAGTTGCTTATGTAATTGGGTTTTTCATCTTATCCCGTTTTGCTGCCAAAATGAACGAGGTAGGGCGCAAGGAGACAATTTATTCTTTTCCACAATATCTCAATAACCGCTATACCAAATCCGATGATCCAAAATTTGCCCGTTTGTTTTCTTCGGTGGTAAGTGGGACCAATATTTTCATTTTCTTTTTTCTGCTTTCGGCGCAGTTCGTGGGGATGGCGGCCTTGCTGAAATTTGCTTTCACCATTGATTATATCCCGGCGGCCATCATATCCAGTATCGTGGTCATTGGTTATACGGCCATTGCCGGTATGTCGGGGGTCATTATCACCGATATGATACAGTTTATTATTATCATTTTTATGATCATAGCCATATTTATCCCCGGTATTTTGGAAGATACCGAAGGGTTGATTAGACTGAACGAATTGCCCGAAAATATGCTCAACGGCACTTTTTATGGTTGGGTTTTCCTCATTGCATTGCCGCTTTTTCTTTCCCCTTCGGTTTTAATCCGTATGGATCTCTGGCAACGGATACTGGCGGCCAAAGATGGCAAAACCGCCAAACGGGTCAGTATTATTTCCGGTTTGGGGATGTTGCCCTTTTATATAATTTTCCCACTCGTCGGCATGACCTTGAGGGTTGTTCTTGGCGATTCCTTGAATGCGAACGATGTTACTTACCTCTTCCTTGAAAGGCACAGCGGAATTGGTTTGGAGTTCCTGAGCGCATTTCATATTACAAACACATTTTTGGTTGCCCATATGAACGAGTTTATTCTGGGTTTTGTGGTCGTGGGTTTAATGTCGGCTCTGATGTCATCGGGCGATAGTTTCCTGAACTTGGTATCGATTTCGGCGGTCAGGGATTTTGCCGGCTGGCGCAAAAAGGCTTCACTTGGCGATAAAAAGCAAATTTACAAGCAGATAAGGATAGCTACCGTTGTTTTTGGATTGATTGCCCTTGGAATGGCTTTGGTTCTTCCCAAAATTGTTGACCTGATGGTGGTGGGAATTGCTACTATTGTCATTTTTGTACCTGTCACTTTCCTTGCCCTTATCCGTGACGATGTGTATAAATACCACAGGATAGCCGTTTACAGCATTATTTCAGGTTTTATTGTCAATCTGTTTTTCTTTGTTTGGGGAACACTTTTCCCTTTGCAGTTTCAGGCCAAATCATCATTTGTCCCGGCTTTTATTGTGGCAAGTGTGGTACTGGTTGTAGGGATGAAGTATTGGAAAACCGGGGTGAAAGACTGATGGGAAAGTGGAGGTAAGTGGGTTGGTTACTTAATATAATCCTATAAATTTAAATATTAACATATTGTCCACATTACGTATAGCCTTTGTTACAAGTTGGCTTTCTTTAATCTTTCTATTTCAGCTTTTATTTTAGCAATAACTTCTTTGTTTTTGATAACCTTCTTGTCGCCAGTCCGAGTTGAAAAAATCACAAAAACTTTTCCACCATATTTCTTTTCAAAATCTTCAAAACTTGCACTCATTCTTTCTGTTATCTTATAATTCCCAAAATTAGCATTTGCTGTAATTGGCTTTATTTGAATACCAAAAGCTTTTTCTCCAACTTTTCCAAGATAATCAATATCACCAGCGTGGTCTAATTCAGGGTCGCTTTCTTCAAATTCAATTTCAGGAAATATTTTTGCAAGTCCATCATTTATAACAGATTTTTCAAGTAAGAACCCGTCATAAGTTCGGACAATTGTAACTTCATAGATATAATCCTTACAGTCTTGTATTGATAAGTCTTCAAACGCTGCTGTCCATTCAGGAATTACTACTTCGGTTATTTTTGCATATAATCTTTCACCGAGTTCATCTAATGTCTCTTTGGTTATTTTAATACTATCCTTTTTCTTTGTATATGCTTTTTCAAAATAGAAATTTTCCCATTCATCAAGTGCTTTGGGTTGACATTCTCTTATCAATGCCATAACTGCATCAACTTTATTCGGTCTCGTAAGTTGATAGGTATTACTCGTGTAGTTTAACACTTTTTCCTTTTTACCAAAAGGCTTTGCATATTTTTTCATCTCTTTTTTTGCCACAATTATATTTGATTATTTGGATTAATATTATTCCAGCCAGTTCTGAGATTATCAGCTCTATCCGTAATTTCACTAGCTCTGTTTCTTAATGAAGCTATGTAATCTATTGTTTCTTGCCTATTTGCAGAAATCCAATAACCTTTTGGTATCCTACCAGATGAACTTAATATAACATTGCCATTATCAATAGCAAAGTCAATTAGTTTTCTTGTTTTCACTTGATTACCACCAACTGGATATCCTAATCTTTGGGCAATTACTCTTGCGATTATTGCATTCTGTCTTCCATTTGGAATAATCTGAATTAACAAGTTAATATCATTTTGATTGAACATAATCTCTCTCCAATTTTATAAATTTAATTCTGTTTTTGTAATTCAACTCAGTATCTACTTTTGTAAGACCATTTTTAATAAGATGAGCATTCAAAAAAGTTTTATTTTTTAAATACAAATAAACCAACAAGTGATTTTTTTCATCGTGTTTCGTTTCATCATATTTTAGAAAAACCTTTTGTCCTTTGCTATTGATAATG
>JAADJA010000048.1 GCA_013151015.1 Chlorobiota bacterium | reverse complement strand
AGATCAGCTCCATTCTTATCAATGGGCAAATACCCCAATTCATCTTATGACAAGTTAAATATTATGTGAAGTTGAACGTAGAAAGCCTTTAAATAATGACATTTCACATTATCCAACTTCACATAATAAATCTCATATCACAGTTCTGAGCCACTCAAATAAATCTTCTTTTTCCTTAATTGAAAATTTTTCTTTTGGCAGAACTTTAGGGCTTACTTCTTCAATCGCTTTTCTTTTGATTTCGGGATTGGATTTTGCATAAATTTCAGTCGTCGTAACAGATGAATGGCCTAAAAAATCTCGTATATAAATCAAATTTACTCCGCTTTGCAATAAATGCATAGCCTTACTATGCCTGAGGACATGTGCTGACATTTTATCAGGTAATAAGTCCTTATGGTCAATTATTGCTTTTTCAACATATTTTTTCAATATATAGGACAATCCAGCCCTCGTCAGTTTTTCGCTCTTCCTGTTAAAAAATAGTGGCCCCGATCCTTTTGTTTCATCAAGTAGTCCATAATCAACCATGTATTTTTTCAGTATACTCATTGTTTGAGGCATCAAGGGTATGATCCTTGTTTTGTTTCCTTTGCCTGTTAGCCGAATGGTTGCAGGTGCTTTTATTCGTATGTCGGCTATTTGCAGGTCTGCTATTTCCTGAACTCTGGCGCCTGTGTCATACATCAATGCCAGAACTGCTAGGTCTCTGCGCTCTGATTGAAGGTTTGTGTCAGGCATTGAAAGGAGTGATTTGATCCCTTCAATCGATAGATAATTCATTGCGGGTACCGGCGTTTTTTTTGATTTAATAGCCAGTATTGAATTGCACAATTCCATGTACTCCGGTAACTCCAGCTGGATATACCTGAAAAAAGCATGCAGGGCAGCCAGTCGAAGGTTCCTTGTCGATACGGAATACTTTTTTTGACACTCCAGCCAAGACAGGAAGTCCTCTATCATATTCCTGTTTATAAGCAAGAAATCGATTTTTTCTGGCTTTATTTTAAGTTCATCCTTGCAGTATCTTAAAAAAATGGTGAATGTATCTCTGTAAGATTTAATTGTGTTACTGCTGTATCCCATCCTTGCTGGCATGTGTTTTAAAAAATAGGCAGATAAATATGTGGCAAAATTATTATTATTCATGGTGCACCACCTCCGGAAAAACATCCGTGTAAAGTGGAGCGATTGAATCAATGATGCTGCCATATGCTTCTTTGGTCAGTCTCAAATATTTTTCTGTACTCTCAATTCCACGGTGGCCCAAATATGCGGCCAATATGGGGAGCGTGCAGTAAACGTCTTGTCCGTCATTAACCATTTTTTCCAGGGCATGAACAGCATAACTATGCCGGATATCATGGACCCGTGGCCCTACTGAACCCTCAGGGAATATGCCAGCAAGCTTCATGAATTGTTTAAACTTTATATAAACAGGTGTTCTATGGTACTTACCAGCATCCCTGGATGGATAAAAATAACCTTCACTGAACATGTCAAAACCCATGTTTTCAGTATAGCGTCTACAGTAATCAGTCAGAGACCATGACATTGGGATCAGTCGTGTGCCACTCTTTGCTTTGGTGATTTTCAAAATGCCATTCACAAGATCGACATCCGATTTTTTAAGTGATAACGCTTCGTTAATTCTCAAGCCACATCCATATAGCATGCGAAAAAGCATCGGATAAATCAGGTGATAATACTTGCTTTGCGGTATATTGGGCAGGTGATCAACGACATTCATGATATGTTTTATCTCATCATGCGTAAAAATGTAAGGCGTGAATGTCTTGGCTACCGGTACCAGTTCATCGGGATACACATAAAAGTCGAAACCTATTCTGTTCATGAATAAAGCAAATTGCCGAATAAGAGACATCCTCATATGCTGTGTTTTATAGGATTCCCTATCTCGGTGAGTCACAAAATCTTCTACCATTATCTTTGTCAAGTCGGGAGACGAAAGATTAAATCGCTTAAAAAAATCATCCATGTGTCTTAACAAGTATAACGAAGATTCACCGAAGTTGAATCCCAGATCTCTCTTGTAACTCACATATTGGGGGCAATAATCTTTGAATGGACCTGTAAACACAAACTGTTTCTCTTTATTTTTCATTCGGCACCTCCAGTGCAACAGTGCGGAGTTGCTGAATATCAATTCGGAGATAAAGTTTTGTGGGGTTTGTATTTTCATGGCCTAAAATTCCGGTGATGACTGGATATGGTGTGCGGTTTTGCAAAAGATTACTTGCAGTGCTATGCCTCATCGAATGTAGGCCATGTTTTCTGTTTTTCAAATTAGTGCCCGCCAACGCCATATATTTATTAATAACATGATGAAACGCATTGGATTCTACGAAAGGTTGAAATGGTGCCCTGTGCCTCACAAAAATATGCGGATCATCCACTTTTGGACGGCTGTTTTTCATGTAATCAGCAAGGGCATATTTCAATTCTTCTGTCACTGGTAACTGAAGGATTTTTTCCGTTTTTTGCTGAACGAATTCAACCGTGTTTCGGCTCCATTTTATATTCTTAAACTTAAGTTGACGGATATCGCCGGCACGCATGCCAAGTTGGACCGCTAAAAGTAAAATGAGATAATCTCTGCGTCCGAATTCAGTATTTCTGTCTACCTGACAAAGGATCGCATGGATTTCATCTGTTGAGTAGTATGATGGAAGCCTTTCGTATTTATTGCTAAAGATGACAGGAAATAAGCCATTCAAAGGTTTCTTGACATCCCCCTCTGAATGAAGGAACAATAAAAAATTTCTTAAAGTAAACATGATTCCAGATCTACTATTGTTCCTGTATTTCTCTAACGTATGTAGGTAAGACAAAACTTCATGCGATGTAAGGTTTGTGATATTAGTGATTCCCTTCTCATCCAGGAAATTTAGGAAACGAACCAGAATTATCTTTTTGCCGCAAATTGTTCGTTTTGATATTTTCTTTTCTAATTGTAACTTCTCATATTTCTTTAGAACGTTGTGAAATTGTGGAGGGGCTTGTTTACCCGGTTGTTGATGGCATCTTAGAAAACAATTTTGTTCCAGCATTTCACCTAAGACAGTAATGGTTCTTACTTTAAAAACTTGATTAGCCGAAAGTTTAGTTCCGGCCTTAATCCCGTATTCGCATTCCAGGAATGCATTGCCCAATTCTTTTGAGAAATGGTTTTGGCCTTTCTGCTCAGCATACACAAAAAAATGATCCCATATGAGGGCATAACGATGTTTTGTCCCTTCTGCATAGCCAAGCAGATCTAACTGTTTTTTTGTCTTACTAACCAACTCTGTTAATGAAATAGTAGTGTGGTTCATATTTTACCTCCTTTGGGTTTTGAATGAACGCAACTACTATATCATTTGAATATTATGTAAAGTTATATGAGGATTAATACCTGAAAAACAGTTGATTATATGCTTAGCTTCACATAATATTTAACTTGTCATAAGATG
>JAADJA010000101.1:18203-21528 GCA_013151015.1 Chlorobiota bacterium | reverse complement strand
TATACAATGTGGAAAACGAACCACCCAAACTGGAAAAAGGAGAAAGTATTATTGAAGGAAATGTTTGGGTCGATAAATATACAGGCGAAATAAAATTTGATCCAAAGAAAAACCGTGACGACCATCGTCACCATGCCATTGATGCCATAACGATAGCACTTACAGAACAAGGTTATTTGCAGCGGTTGAGTACTTATAATGCCCAGCGTAAAGATAAACAACGCCAAAAATTGGATAGTACGGAAAAATTCCCTGAACCCTGGCTTGGTTTCGATAAGGATGTAAAGAAAGCAGTCAATGCTATTCTTATCTCCCATAGGAAAAAGGATAAAACCCTTACAAAAAGCAAAAAAGGTTTCAGTGTGCGTGGTCAACTACATAAAGAAAATGTTTTTGGGCTGCGCAAAGCCCCTGATCAGGAGCAGGCTTATCATAGGAGAACGAAAATTACGGAATTGAAAAATAACAAACATATAAACAAGGTTGTGGATATTACTATACGTAATATAATCCTTGAACACTTAAAAGATAACTGTGGTGTAAATATTAGTAATCCAAAAGGTTTTAATGTACCAAACGATGCTTTTGTGAAGGATGGGGCATGGCAACTTTTCCTCCCTAATAGAAATGGTGGTCCAGTACCAATTAAAAAAGTAAGGATTAAGGAAGTAATTGGAAATGCGATACAACTAAAATCAAATATCAATCAATATGTAAATCCACGTAATAATCACCATGTGTTGATATACAGGGATGAAGACGATAACCTAAAGGAAGATGTAGTCCAGTTTTGGACAGTTGTAGAACGATTGCTTCAAGGAGGTGACATTTATCAACTTCCCAATGATGGTAAAGAGATTGTGACTGTTCTTGAAACCAATGATATGTTTCTATTGGGTTTGTCAAATGATGAATTTATCTTAAGGAAGGATGATGTTCATTTTTTGAGAAAGTATTTATTCAAAGTGCAAAAAATAGCTGGAGGGGGCTACTTTTTTGAACTTTGCTTTAGATACCATACTGACTCAAGAAAGGATGGCGAAGCAAAGTACAATTATAAGTATGTAAAGAACTTTGGTAAAGGTGTTACAGGGTGGTATACTTTAAATCCAATAAAAGTGAAAATTGATATATTAGGAAATATTAACAAGTTTTAACGATGTTGAAAAGAACCCTCTTTTTTTCCAATCCATGCCGCTTGTCCGTTAAGGACAAACAAATAAATGTTTTGTTGACCGAAACAGGGGAAACCAAAACAGCGGTTATCGAAGACCTTGGTTTCGTGGTGCTCGAACACCAGCAAATAAGCATCAGCCTGCCCTTGCTCGATGAACTGGTAAAAAACAATGTGGCCGTGGTTTTTTGTGACAGCACTTATAAACCCGCTTCCATGTTGCTTAACCTGAACGGACATCATTTGCAACAGGAATTGTTCAGTAATCAGATAAAGGCCGGAGTTTCCTTGAAAAAGAATTTATGGAAACAAACGGTGGAAGCCAAAATAAACAATCAGGCCGGGTTGTTGAAAAAACTTGGCAGGGAATACAATCATGTGGCATGGTTTGCGAAAAACGTAAAAAGCGGGGACGTGGAAAACCGTGAAGGTTCTGCCGCCCGTGCATATTGGCCATTGTTGTTTGGGGCATGGTTCATAAGGGAAAGATACGGAGAACCGCCCAACAATATGTTGAACTACGCCTATGCGGTTTTAAGGGCAGCGGTGGCAAGGGCCTTAACGGGTTCGGGTTTGCTGGTCACTTTGGGCATCCACCACCACAACCGCTACAATGCTTTTTGCCTTGCCGATGATATTATGGAACCCTATCGCCCCTATGTGGATGCGTTGGTTTATCGGCTTTTTGGCAAATTGGGGAATGCTGAAGAACTTACAACCGAGATTAAATTGCAATTGATCGGGGTGCTTACCGTGGACGTAAAACTTGATGGGCAAACAAGGCCATTGATGGTCGCACTTTCAAATACTACGGCATCTTTGGCAAGATGTTTTTCAGGTGAAGGGAAGCGTGTAATTTATCCCGTGTTAAAATGATAATCCGATAAAAAAGAGTAAAGGCAATTATTGTTTTGAAAAATGGAACATAACAGGCTAAATGCCTATCATATTATGTGGCTTTTTGTATTTTTTGATTTACCGGTCACGGCAAAAAAAGACCGGAAAGCGGCAAGCCGTTTCCGTAAGGATTTGTTGAAGGACGGTTTCGGTATGATGCAGTTTTCGGTTTACATTCGGCATTGTGCGAGCAAGGAGAGTGCGGCTGTCCACGTAAAAAGGGTAAAATCCTTTATGCCGCAGAAAGGACAGGTGAGCATAATGCAGGTGACGGACAAACAATATGGCAACATAATGAATTTTTGGGGCAGCCGGAGCGATCCACTCCCCGAAGGGCCAAAACAATTGGAATTGTTTTGAGCCCTACACTTTGTTCTTTGACATTTTGTATTAATTTTGGGATGGTTTTTACTTCAAAACCACTTCCCTGGTAAAACCCGGACAGGTTTTATATGACTTATAATTGCCTTAAATGGCAATGATCCAGACCGTTCGGAAGCCTTAGTTGTGGTTTGATGTAATTTCAAAAGGATATTCAACTTTACGTAAAATCGACTGTCATACGTTATAGTTGTGGTTTGATGTAATTTCAAAAGGATATTCAACAATACCGAGGGTCAATTGTCCCAGCGCTCGGTTGTGGTTTGATGTAATTTCAAAAGGATATTCAACCTCCGTTTTGATTTTAAGGAGGGGCATACCGTTGTGGTTTGATGTAATTTCAAAAGGATATTCAACTACCTTTACCTGATTGTTGAACCAGGTTATGTTGTGGTTTGATGTAATTTCAAAAGGATATTCAACTTTCATCATTATTGCTTCTAATCTTTGGAAGTTGTGGTTTGATGTAATTTCAAAAGGATATTCAACTAATTCAAGTGATGACAAATAACAAATCAAGTTGTGGTTTGATGTAATTTCAAAAGGATATTCAACAATTCACTAAATGACACGTTCAACCCGGCAGTTGTGGTTTGATGTAATTTCAAAAGGATATTCAACGGTACTTTATTCGTCTATTTACGTTGCGCAGTTGTGGTTTGATGTAATTTCAAAAGGATATTCAACAGCCATTCAATGACCAGCACCTGATCGATAGTTGTGGTTTGATGTAATTTCAAAAGGATATTCAACTAATATCGTTCTAACCACATTCTACTGTCAGTTGTGGTTTGATGTAATTTCAAAAGGATATTCAACATCCGTCAAATTATTCAACCATATTGATTTGTTGTGGTTTGATGTAATTTCAAA
>JAADJA010000101.1:0-18185 GCA_013151015.1 Chlorobiota bacterium | reverse complement strand
ACACCATGAAATCATTAGAAATCCCGCCACGTGTTGTGGTTTGATGTAATTTCAAAAGGATATTCAACAATTTTTTGGCGGTTAATTGTTATCGCCTTGTTGTGGTTTGATGTAATTTCAAAAGGATATTCAACAAATAATTAAATGCTTCGTTGTATTTTGTTGTTGTGGTTTGATGTAATTTCAAAAGGATATTCAACATCAGAAAGACCAACGGATTAACTCTTGATGTTGTGGTTTGATGTAATTTCAAAAGGATATTCAACTTCAAGATTGGTGGCTATCCTAATCTTGTTGTTGTGGTTTGATGTAATTTCAAAAGGATATTCAACTGCATCGGGTACAGCAGTTGTATTCCAGTTGTTGTGGTTTGATGTAATTTCAAAAGGATATTCAACCTCATCATCATCCTCATCATCCTCGATCATGTTGTGGTTTGATGTAATTTCAAAAGGATATTCAACAAAATGGATTTTAAAAAACGATTGATTGAAGTTGTGGTTTGATGTAATTTCAAAAGGATATTCAACAACGCTTTTGCCGGTTCTGTTGTGTCCTATGTTGTGGTTTGATGTAATTTCAAAAGGATATTCAACAGTGTAGCCATATTTTGGTGCAATGACGTAGTTGTGGTTTGATGTAATTTCAAAAGGATATTCAACATTCATTTAAAGGTTGAACATTAAATACCAGTTGTGGTTTGATGTAATTTCAAAAGGATATTCAACTGATTTTAGAAAAAGGCAGCCTTCCTTAGTGTTGTGGTTTGATGTAATTTCAAAAGGATATTCAACGTTCAAATCAAACCAACTTCACTTGGTTGAGTTGTGGTTTGATGTAATTTCAAAAGGATATTCAACGCATCCCCTGTGTCCCAGCATGGGGTTGACGTTGTGGTTTGATGTAATTTCAAAAGGATATTCAACAATCACAATTAAAAGCATTCGAATTGTTTGGTTGTGGTTTGATGTAATTTCAAAAGGATATTCAACTCAAAAAAAAAGCCTTGAATTTCTTCAAGGCTTTTATTGTAGTCCGTAGGGGAATCGAACCCCTGTTACCAGGATGAAAACCTGGCGTCCTAACCCCTAGACGAACGGACCACTATTTTATGTTTGTTCGATTACCTGGCGTCTCCCGAAAAATACAAAATTTTCAATTTTGTTGATTTTTCGAGGATCCTCGAAGAACGATGAATTTTGCGGACAAAATTCTGGTTCTTCGGGACTAACCCCTAGACGAACGGATCATTATTTGAAAGAACTTCCCTTTTTTCCCTTTTGGGAGTGCAAAAGTAATGTTTATTTTTAAAAAAACAAGGATGCGGAAAAATTTTCAAAAAAATTATTCGATGTCGGCCTGGAACTTAAAGCCAAGGCGTTTGCCGGTCTTTATCCGCATGGAGTCGATGGCCGAAATGAATTCCTGAACGGTCACCTCTTTCAGGTTGTCGTAAGGAGGTGTTAAAAGGTCGAAGTTCACGGTATATTGGATGGCCGATTCCAGGATGTTGCAGGCCACTTCCTGGTCCATCACCGAATTGCCGAAACTGTTGTACAGAAAACCGATTTCCCGTTTCCCTTCTATAAAATAGTGCATGTCTTTATTGATGAAAATCCGCCCGATGAGGTATCCCGTATCGTTTACCCGGTTGTATTTGAAAGAGTCGCTCAGGAAATTAAAGATATTTATTATCCCACAGTAGGACCTGTCGTTATCTTTCTTGATATAGGGTGTTTTCATCACTTCGTGGTTGCGCGGGAACTCGAACACATTGGTGTGCATCATAAATACAAGCGTATCGCCAGCAAACTTTATCTCGGCCTCAAATTCGCTACGGTCCTTATACTTGAAAGCGATTTTTTGTGCATCCTCCGATTTTTGTGCCTTGTATTTTTCCACTAAATCAATCATGCCTGTTTTCAGCATATTGAACGAATCAAGGGTTTTTTGGTAAATTTCCTGTTTCAAAAGGGATTTATTGATCAGGTTGTCGAAAAGCGCTTGTGTCTTTTTCTTATCTATCATAAGTTGAATGTGTTTCTACTCGAAAGTAAGTGAGAACTGAAAAATCTTTGAATTCAGTTTATCGATCCCATTTGTATAGATATTGTTTTCCCTTTTGAGGATATCGAATGCCCCGTACGACATTTTTATTTCCGTGCCCATTTTGAACCATTCGAAATAAAAATCAACCCCCATCCCTATTTCAAAATAGATATCAGATCGGCTTAGTTTTATAATGGTCTTGGCAGCGGCGTCGTTTTTTTTCTTTGCCTGTGAGGCAAGGTCAATCCGGTAATTGAACCCGGACATGACATAAGGCCTGAAGTTGTTCATCCGCATGGCCTTGTATTTTAAATGAAAGGGCAGTTCCACAAAAGTGGACGGCACACTTTTCCGGATGTTAAGGATAACAGGTTCGTCGGTTCCCCTGAATTTGAGGATACGGTAATCCAGATAGCGTTCCCCAAATGAAAGGGAAGGGATAAAGCGCAAGTCAAAATACCTGGCAAGGCGGAGGTTGGTCACGATACCCACGGTAAAACCCGTTGAAGGTGCATGTTCCACACTGTAGAGCATGGCTGAATCGCCTGAAAAATCCCGGGATTGTTCTTCGTCGAACATTTTAAAATTAAGCCCTTCGAGGGGTTTTACGGTAAAGTGCATTTGGTTCATGGCAAGTACAAACCCAAAGTGGTATTTCTTCAAATCGTAGGAGGGCATGTTCTCGACCTGTCGCTGAGCGTGAAGACCAACGGAAAAGAACAAGGAAAGGCCGGTTACAACAAGAAAAACTACTTTAACGATCCTCAAGGCTCAACTTTTTTGTGATAAATAATAACGAGAGATGTATTTATTTATTTTCGGGCAAAAGTAAATATTATATTTTACAAAATCTCCTACGGTTTTAACTTCTTTGCCTCTTCGAGCAAACGATCTTTATTTATTGGCACAACCCCCACTTCCTCACAGACCAAACCTCCTGCAAGATTGGAAATCGAGGCCAGCAAGGTGGGCGATGTTTTGCGGGCCAGGCACAATGAAGCCACGCTGATGACCGTGTCGCCCGCACCCGAAACATCGGATATGCTACGGACATGCGATGGGATCAGTTTGCTGTTTTGCTGTGATTCATCGGAATAATCAACAAATACGCCATCTTCCGAAAGTGTGACCATTATGATTTGGGAATTCAACAGCGTTTTCAATTGACCTGCCATGGCAGATAACTCCCCCTTGTTTTTTGAATCAAAATCAATGTTCAGCCCTTCTTTTAATTCCTTTAGGTTGGGTTTGAAGAGGCTTACGTTTTTATAAGCCATGAAATTCTTCTTTTTTGGATCGACCGCAATTGGGATTTTTTTCAGGTTGGCGATCTTAACGATGCCATCGACCAGGTTTTCGGTGATTACGCCTTTATCGTAATCCTGGAAAATAACCACGTCGATTTTTGTGGTTTGGATTATTTCCTGGAATTTGTCGTACAGTTTCTTCAAATCCTCTTCCTCAAGCTCCCTGTCGGTTTCCTCATCTACCCTCAGCATTTGGACATTGTTCCCGATTACCCTGAACTTCGTGGTTGTGATGCGCTTGTCGCTTTTAACGATCCCGCACTTTTCCATCTGCTTTTTTTCAAGGAGTTGGATGAATTCTTCCCCTTTTGTGTCGTTTCCCACTACCGAACATAAAATCGGGTTTGCCCCAAGTGATTTGATGTTGAGGGCCACGTTGGCAGCACCGCCCATCCGGTTTTCCCTTTTCGACACGGATACGATTGGCACGGGAGCTTCTGGCGAAATACGTTCTACTTTTCCCCATAAATAGGAATCCACCATCACATCTCCAACAATGAGCACGTTGAGGCCGTTGAAGGAATCAAATAGTTTTGTTAGTTTATTGTTCATCTTTCCTGTTTGAATATTTGAATTGTGTTTTTTTCTGCCTAACGACCCTACGTAGCTTTGGCAAAGCAGGGCAACCCCTAACCTTTAACCCCTAACTCCTAACTCCTAACCCATAACCCCTAACCCTTAACCTTTAATACCTAACCCATAACCTTTAACGCCTAACCCTTAACGCCTAACCCATAACACTCCTAACGCCTAACCCCAAACCCTATTCCATCCTGAAACTAAGCCCCACCTGATAAGTCCGTCCATATTGTGGATTGTAAAACAAATCCCCATTGGTTCCATAAGCATCAATACCACCGTATTTTGCGTTGGTCACATTGTTCATTTTCAAAAATGCCTGGAAATTTCTGTTAATGTGGTAACGGACAACAAGATCAAGTGTGTAATATGCTTTTACTTCCGTTGGAAGGCCAATACTTATCATATCTTCGGGGGTGAGCGGGAAAAAGCGTTTCAGGGTTTTTGACGAATAGAGGTTCTGGATCAAAATTGTCCATGAGTCAAGAGGTTTCACATCGAGGTTGAATTGCACATACCATTCGGGCATTTGCCGGTAGCCTTCCAGTTTCCCAAACCCATTGGGGAGTATTTCACTCCCTTTTGCATAACTCACGTACAAATCACTGCCCATATGAATGGCCGGGATCAAATCTTTATACCTTAAATTTGCCTGGACACCGAATAAGCTTGCTTTCGAGTTTTCATCGTTTACATAGGCGAGGGAAAAGCCATCCGGGTTAACGGCATTGGGGTATAAAGCCGGATCAAGACTAAAAAGGGATTGTGTAAACTGGTTTTTAAGGATGTGGTAAAAAGCAACCACGTCCGTTGTGATTTTTTTCGAACCTGTAAAACGAAAACCCAATTCAGTGGCAATCAATCTTTCCGGTTTCAGGCCGGGGTTGGGGACTGTGCGGTAATAAATACCGTTATCAACCGGATAGGCCAACGAGCTGTAAACATAATGCAATGAGGGTGCCCTGAAGCCGGTCCCAAACGACCCCCTGAACGATAGTCCCTTTTTTGGCTTGTACATTAGCGCAATACGTGGGTTTACGGAGGAGCCGAACAGGGAATGATTGTCGTAGCGCACACCTATGATGTATGAAAACTTAATAATTTCGTGATAGAGCTGTGCAAATATCCCTGCATTGCTAAAGTTAATGGGATTGAGCCCAAAGTCCCCCATAATTGGATCCTTGATTTTAATGCTTTCGGAAAATATACCATAATCCTTTGGGTGGAACGGTTCAATAAGATCGTTTGTTTTTGGCAGGTTCCCCGAATACTGAAATGATGCCCCGGCGGTAAGTTCCATGGCTGGGTTAACCTGAAAGCTAAGGATATCCTCAACTAAGAAATCATCGGAAGCGGCATATTTGAACAGCTTGCCCTGGTCGCCGGTTTCAAAAATCATCCGGAAACTTGAATTTTCATCCAAGCGGTAATGGAGGAAAGAAAGATTGGCTTTATTGGTAAATTTCCCAAAGGTTTTTTTATGTCCGAGCAAATAGCGTTCATTGGTTTCGCCCCAATAGTTCAATGGGTCGTAATAGGCATACAGGTTGGTTTTTTGTCCGATGGACGAGTGAGTCTTGCGCAGCATTTTCATAAACTGGAAAGTGAAGCCGCGGTATTTCAGGTTAAAACCGCCCAGCCAGCTTGTTTGGGGGAGTTTCCCAAGGGTAGGTGCCGTGGAATCCCCTTTGTAATAAGGTTGGTGTATATAGTTGGTATCATAAAGGGCCGGGTTGTAAACGTTTTCAATCCCGTTCTTTATGTTCATGTCCTCCATTTTCAAAGAGTTGCCAAAGAATGAATATTGAAGGACATTTTTGTTTTTCCCCACTTTGCCACCTATCATCATATTGAGGCCATAGTATCCCCAATCACCAAGTGTGAGGTTTGCCTGTGCCCAGGTGGGCCTCTCTGAGGTTTTCGTAATGATATTGATGACCCCGGCCATGGCATCGGCCCCGTAAACCGATGAAGCCGGCCCAAGGATAATCTCTATCCTTTCGGCCTGACGGATTGGCAATTGTCCGGCAATGGGCATCCCGCTCACCACGGATGGCTGAACTGGCACGTCATCCACAAGGATTTTCGTGTAATAATTGCCATAAAGCCCGCGCATTAAAAAAGTTTCGCCCTCGATACCCGAACCCGGTTGCGAAACCTTTATCCCGGGAACATCCTTCAGGACATCGGCAAGGGTGGTATATCCGTTTTTCAGGATTTCGTCGCGCGAAACCACATAAACGGTCACCGGTAAATCTTCAAGGTATTTTCCTGTGCGGCTTGCGGAAACCACCTTTGTCCTGTTGTTATTGTTTTCCCGGGAAATATCGTTCTCGTCAAGACGGAACATTTTCTTGTTTTCTTCCTGTCCGAGGGCAACAATGCCAAAGAATAGCAATAATAAAATGACAAAATGGATTTTCACGTTGCAAAAATACGAATTTTAGTTCTTTATTTTGCCTTGGAAAAGCAATAGGGTGAAAGTCAAATTTGCCTTTTTGTGGGATTTGGTCCCGAAGTTTCGTGATTGTGCTTTGGTGGCTAAAGGGGAGTTCTATAAATTCATTGCTTTCAAAAAACAAATAGAATGAATTAATAGAAGTCCCCTTAACAGGCAATTGTTCATTTCTTGGATAGTGCCAATAAGTACAAAAAAGATAGTGATAAGTTGGAATTTTATCAGTTTTTAATGGGGAAACTTACCATACATCGTACACCCGTATAACATATTTCTCGAAATCAGAATTAAAAAATAAATTACCTTTGCTACTCGAAAAACGAAAACAATATTTATGAGATTTACCCGGTTGCCAATCAAACTCTTTTTGATTTTATTGCTGATTTCAGGGATTGCAATGCTTTACAGTTGTTCAAGTTCCCTTAATGTGGTTGCCGATTACAATGGTGATTTGGATTTTAGCCAATATACAACCTATAATTTCCTGAGGCCCCACCCCGATTCCTTAAAAAAGGACAGGGCCATGAACCCAGCAATAATCAACCAGCTGAATCAACGGAGACAGGAAGCTGCGATTGACGATGAGATGTACATTAGAGGTATTCCATATCGGAAACACCTGACATTTTGATTAGCTATTATGTGAAAATCAAAAACAAAACGGAAACCACCGCCACTACCTATAACGATTACGGGACACCCTATTACAGTGGCTATGGGTATTATGGCGGCTACGGGCATAGCTATACCCGATGTGAGGACAACTGACTATAAATATGGTACACTTATCATTGACTTTGTGGATGCCAAGGCAAATGAGCTGATGTGGTACAGTTCAGCTTCAAAAGCACTGGAAGATGTGGCGAGGGACCCGAAAGGCACTATTGATTTTGTCGTGAACCAGATGTTCAATGAATACCGGTTTTTGGCAGGGCAAAAGGAACCCGTTCCAATCCACGGTAAATAGAAATAAACAATTTGTAAAATCATAAAAAATCAACACCAATGAAAAAAATTACAATAACAGTACTTTTTGTGGCTTTGTACAGCCTTGGGTTTTCACAATCAAACAACTATTGGTCATCGGGCGGGGAAATGATTTTTTCCTTTGCCACCATTGACAATAATGGCGATGAGGGAGGGGATGTTATGCGGTGGTCGCCGGTGTTCAACGGACAGGTGATGTACAATATGGATGTGAGCGATAATTTCGGGATATTTACCGGGCTTGCAATCCGAAATGTCGGTTTTATTTATAACAACTATAAAATATTGGAAGATAACCCAATAATAACTGTGAAGAAGAAATTCAGGACTTACAATGTTGGATTGCCCATCGGCTTTAAACTCGGAAATATGAAAAAAACCTTCTTATATGCCGGTTACGACCTCGAATTCCCGTTTCATTACAAAGAAAAAACATTCAGGGACGAAAAGAAGGATAAGTTTTCTGCATGGTTCAGCAACCGTGTGGAACAATTTCAACACGGGTTTATTGTAGGGATTCAATTTCCCTATGGTGCAAACCTCAAGTTCAAATATTACCTAAGCAATTTCCTTAATATGGGTTACACGGAATCCGATGGGACTAAACCTTATGATGGGCTGAAGGCCAATGTGTTTTATGTTTCGTTGAATTTCAACCTGTTCACCCCGATAAAGGCGTATAAAAAGGGGGGTGCGAGCGAATACTATTAATAGCTTATTTCGGAAATTTTCACTTAGGGATTTGTCCGGTTCCTGTTAAGCCTTAAAACCTTGTAATGTACGGTTACAGGGTTTTTTTTATGTCCAATGTTTGAAATTGATACGAATTTCCAATTTGGGAAAAGATTCCAAAACATTGTCAGGAACAGGCTCAAATGCCTATGCAGCAAAGAAAAGAAAGTGCCGTGGGAAAAGTTGACCCAATCGCTTTTTAACCGTAATCGTCAAATATCCCATAATTGACTTGAATTTATGTAACATTTGGTAACATAAACAAGAAACAGCCGTAATAAGCCTTGTTAGATTATCAACCATACATTTTGTCATGTTTAGAAATATACTCATATTTATTGTATTAATGTCAAGTTCCCTGTATGCGCAGGACCCGATTTGGGATTTTGTAAATACTGACAATTCGGAACTGCCTGTTGCAACCGTAAAGTGCATAACTGTTGATAATTCAGGTGCATACTGGTACGGCACATATATGGGTGGCGTTGCAGTGGTGCGGGATGGTTCCTGGACTATCTATAATACTTCCAATTCCAGTTTGCCCCATAACTATGTAAATACCATTGCCCATGACAAGGATAATGTGATTTGGATAGGGACAGATGGTGGTGGGCTTGCGAGGTTTGATGGAACTGATTGGGTGGTTTACAAAACCTCCAATTCAGGCTTGCCCTCCAATGTGATCATGTCGGTTTATTGCGATGACAACGGTACTGTTTGGGCAGGGACTTACTTCGGGGGACTTGCAAAATTCGATGGTGAAAACTGGGTTGTTTTTAATGAGGAAAATTCTGGGCTGATTTCGAATAAGGTGATTGCCATCCAGAAAGATTCCAACAATGTAATGTGGTTGGGTACACAGGGCGGCGGCCTTGCTTCTTTTGATGGGAAAAACTGGAACGTTTATACCGAGAGCAATTCAAAATTGCCCAACGATTATATCTATTCCATTGCAATTGATGAAGACAATAACAAGTGGATCGGAACCGGTGGAGGGGGAATTGCGATTTTCAATGATGTTTTCTGGATTGTTTTCAATATGGAAAATTCGGGATTGACAGATGATAACATACGGCCCATATATGTAGATAAAAATGGGTTGAAATGGATTGGGACCTACATTGGTGGATTGAATATGTTTGATGGTGAAACCTGGACAAATTATGATTCAGAGAACTCGATTATCCCTGACGACGAAATCACCTATATCACAAGCGATGATGACAAGCTCATTATTGGGACAGAGAGGACAGGCGTAGTTGCGGTTACCGGACTGATGCACGAAGCAGCCGGAGGCATGGCGGAGGATATAACGGCCGTGAAAGCAACGCAGATCATGTTCGATCAAAACAAAACTGACGAACCAGCAACGATATCAAAAAAAACAGCCCCCCTGGATTCACTCTTCGAGCAAAGTGGGGAAAACAAAATAGTCCTGGTGTTTGATGCTGCCGATGTCTATTTTGACAAAGCCAGGATCAACCGCTATTTGAATTCATTTAGAATAATATTGAAACAACGGGAACGGATAGATGCAACCTATGATGTTTCCATGCTGGTTTATTCGAGCAATTATGATGTCGATCCGAAAAAAGTTGTGCTTACCGATCAGCAATTAAAGAAACTCCAGGTTAAAAAGGTAACCTACCTCGAAGGGGAAAGCACTTTCTCAAAAGCCCTCACCGAATCCTATGGGATAATCAAAAAGGATTATAACAGTGAAGGGAACAACCATGTGATTGCTGCAACCTATAAATTCATCAGGGACGATGAAGTTGCAAAAAGGATAATACAGGAAAACGTTGACAACAATTATATTCTTTTCACGCTCCTTGCTTTTGATACCAAAGGTTGGAAGATGGAACGCAAGATGAAGGAAATGGTGCCCAAGGGCAAAGGTTATTATTATGCGCTTGACCCGGCCACGATAAAAGACAATTGGTCGGCTACGGCACAGATAGGGATGTCGCTCTTTAAAGGCGATATGGATGTGAATTCCGTGATCAACTTCCCGGGCGTAATAGGTGTTGCCCTGAACAAGCAAGTTCTTTCAACAGGTATTTTTGCCGGTGGTGTAAAAGGGCAATTCAATTTAGGGAAATTACAAGGTTCGAAAAGCGATTATTCTTTCGAGAACAAATATATGGAAGGTTCGGTTACTTTCCAGGCAATCCTCAATTCGTGGATCAACAGGAACTTCCGCTTCGAGAAACTGAGGCCCTACGCCTTTGCCGGTGTTGGTTTTATAAGTTACCGTGTGGTATTGCGCAATGGCGATGGCAATGTGGTTGATGCTTTTGGTTATAAAGTGACCCCGGGCGATAAGCTGGCCAACGGCCCCGATCCGGAAAAGGACAAAGCTGTAACGGAAATGATTTTCCCACTTGGCCTCGGTGCAAACTATAAACTGAACGAAAAATTGTTTATTGAACTTGAAGCCTCCTCCCGCCTGATCTTCAGTGATAAACTGGATGGGAAGGTAAAAGAACGAAATGATAAGTACTGGTTCGTGACCCTCGGCCTGACCTATAAATTCAATACCAAGGAATTTCTTCCCGATTTGCTGAATAAATAGATACTGCGCTAATATTCGCAGCGCTGCCTGCCGTCCGTAGCTTGCGAAGGTGGGTAATTTGCGCTGTGATTTTTGGTTATTATTGCAACCCAATTACCATCTAATTACCACCAATTACGACTTAATTACCACCAATTACCCATTTCAATTACTTTTTCAAATTGCCCTTCAAAATACTACCCTCTCCTTTTCTCCGTTTATTATCCTATGAAAATTGTTTTTCAGAACACACCTATTCCTTTAATGCCTTTTTTGTTGTTGTTGCTATTTGTTCCAAACGGAATGATAGCACAGGATAAGCTTGAGAACCCATGGGTAGGTTATCAGGTGAAAAATGAGGAGGGGGTTTTCAGGATTTCATATTTCTTCAAAGATCAGTTTGGCTACCGGCAGGATTTTCATTTCAGTTTTCCCGAAGAAAAAGTGAATAAGGATGTTTCAAAGTTTGGTGTCCCCAAGTCGATATTTGATGTTTATGTGGTAACGGAGAAAAACCTGAAATACCGAAAGCGGTTAATGGATGAAGGCCTGTTCCGGTTGAATGGAAAAATCGTGGAGGTGGACAAGCCGGCTTTTGTCAATTATTACAGTGATACGTATTGTAAGCCCATCGCAGAACAAATCGTGGAAGCCCTGGCAATTTATGGAAAAGACAACCGTCGTGAGCGGATAGAAATGGCCATGCGTTTTGTCCAGGATATTCCCTATGGTGTGCCGGAATTCGCGAACGAAACAACGCATTTTGGTGGTGTGAGCCCTCCACCTGGATTGTTGATTGAAATGAAAGGTGACTGCGATTCCAAGGCCTTCTTGTTTGTGGGAATCCTTTCCTATCTGATTGATAGTGGCGACATAATATTCCTGAACCAGCCCCATCACCTTCTGACCGCCATTAGAGGGGAGCCCCAAAAAGGATTGACCTTTGTCCGTTACAAACGCAGGAAATACCTCATCGCCGAAACTGCCGGTCCCGGTGAAAGAAAGCTGGGGCAAAAAGGGAAATACTATACATCAAAAGTGAACATTGAGCAGTTGGTTGGCACAAACAACGAAATTATCCCCTATCGTGAAAAACCATTGGCAAAGAAATACAAGAAATAGCAAGTCAAGGTTTTGGTAAAGGTGGTTCATACCTGTTGTGTAGAAGCAGGCAGGTGTGAAGGGGACACGACAGGTTGGCAATAACGCATAACGTATCAACGGATAACACGTAAGCTTTTACCGTTAACTTGAAAAAACCTACCGTTAACTGGTTTTCCCCCCTGGCCTAAAACAATTTTGCCTATATTTGGCAAACCATTAAAAAACCAAGAACGCTTTGAACAAAACCAAAATATGCAGTTTGATGTGCTTTTTCTGTTACGGCAGGAAGTGCAGCATATTGGCAATTCTTTATATTATTGCATATCAGGTGTTTACCCCCCCCCATTGGCGTCCGAAGGCTTGCCGCAGGACAGCCCATAAACCTTTTGGACGGGTAGCGCACAATTATGGAATGGGCAATCAGGCTGAACCAACCTTGGTTTGCCTGGGGATATTCCGTTTTCATCTTTTCTGAACAGGGCAAAACAAATTGGCCATTGATGCCCTAAAATTATTTTTTACACAAAAAAAACAGAAAAGATGAAAAAGAACATTATTAAAACAGTATTTATTATTTTTTTGGCGATGATGATCACGACAATTACAAAAGCACAAACCTATGGGAGCTGGGTGGTCGCATATTCCGATGATTTAGGGAATTCGACCGCCAACAGCTTGGATTTTGTGACCGGGGCGGTTTATGGAAACACTTTGCAACAGTTCAACGGCCAATCGCATTACGTTAATTCTGCGGGGGGCTATGACCAACAGGGCAACCTGCTCTTTTACATTGTTGACAAGCAAGTTTATGATGCCGCTACGAACACAAGCGTGGGTACATTTCACGTTATGAATGAATCGGTCATCAGGCCGGAAGTCCAAGTATTAAGGAAACCGGGCGAAACGGCCTATGATATTACGACCTATTATATTGTTTACAGTACGCAATCCGGTGTCGGGGCCAATGAACACTTTTTTTATTCAGAGGTTCTTTATGATGATGTCAACGGGACGATAAGCATAGGGGACACACAAGTGATGTTTTATTTGTCGTGGTCAGGTGCTGTGCGGGGCGGGGCCTTTGCCATTTCAAAATACGATGCCGACGACGATATAGGCTATATCTATATGTGCATGAAAGCTCAGGGGATAATCCGGTACCCCTATACTTCCCAAGGGATCGAAAATTCGAATTCTGAATTGGTGCTCGATCAAGGCAATAGTGTTATTGGCGATATGGATAATTTCGACGCCCACAACTTTGAGATGAAGGTCGACAATGACGGCAACACCCTTTTTGCGTGGTCCACCCTGAGCGGATTGTCCAACGAACGCGACCATGTGTTTGTTTACAACATGGATGACGATATTGCCCACAATTATGATATTGATCCGGGCACATCGGCAAATATTGGTGGCATAGAGTTTTCCACCCATGCAGGCGAGGACAATATCCTATATGTGTCGAGCAATGCCGGGAGCAACTTATACGGGATAAGCAAATTGGATTATGTAAACGGGGCAACAAGTTCATTTTATGGGGATGGGTTTAGCCATACTTTTCTGCAACATGCCCCCGATGGCAATATATATGCAGTATCGAACAATGGGGCACAACTGGGGGTGATAGACATGGGTACGGGTATGTTCAGCCCCAATGCCTATTCCAATGGCAACTATTTTGATTGCTTTATCAGCCGCTATGGCACAGACTTCTATATCCTGCCCGAAAACGATGGGGCAATCTTTGACGTGCTTTTTGCACATACCGATATACCTTGCGAAGGCAATGAAAACGGGACAGGTGATGCAATTGCAAGTGGAGGCGTGCCGGGTTACACATATGAATGGTCACAAAACGGTGTTGTGTTCAGTACTTTACCTACCGCCACGGGCCTTGCTGCGGGTACATATACCTGTTGCGTGACAGACCACGATTCACCGCCCGTGACCATTTGTGGCGAAATAACAGTTGTTGTTGACAACGGCCTGTTGCCTTACACACAACCCGAAGAAGTGGTTATCGATATCAATTCAGGCTCCCAAACCTGGTCAAACAAAACCGATATCTTCAAGGTGGGCATACGTGTTACAGCAGGATATACCCTTGAAGTGAACAACAACAGCTTGCTGCAATTTGGCCCCGATGCAAAAATCATCATTGAACCAACGGCCACCTTGACAATCGATAATTCTACGCTCACGGGCCATCCCGATTGCCCGGTAATGTGGAAAGGCGTGGAAGTGTGGGGGAACGAAAACGAATCGCAGTACATAAACCCCAATGACGGCATACAGCACCAGGGGAAACTCATTATAAACGATGGGGTGATCGAAAATGCTGTGATCGCTGTACGTTTGTCCAAAGGTGGCACCTGGACAGCCACAACCGGGGGCATCGTACAGGCAAACGGTGCGGATTTCAGCAACAATGCCCGTAGCCTGCTTGCATTGAACTACAGGAACTACAGCCCCGGTTACCCATCGCACACATTGGACAATGCGGGCTATTTCAATAACTGCACCTTTGAAATAACCAACGCCTACATCCCCGATGTGGAATTTTTCAAACATATCGACATGAACCATGTGGACGGCTTTAAGTTCAGGGGCTGCGATTTCAGCCTACAGGCCGGCGTAACGGGAGTAAGCCAATGGAACCAGGGCATAGCCGCTTATAGTGCCGGCTTCGACGTAAAGGCGACCTGCACCTCCAACGTACAGCCCTGCAGCCAATGGGACAAATGCACCTTTAGCGGTTTCCGTAAGGCCATAAACGCCAACAACGATGGGACCAATACCTACACATTTTGGGTAAACCGTGCCGAGTTCAACGATAACGAAATAGGCATTTACGCCAGCAACGTGCAAAACCTCGCCGTCCTGTTCTCGGAGTTCAACATTGCAAAGAACACCAGCGATGTGGGCGAATGCGACGGAAAAGGGGCGAAATCCACTGGCTATGGTATTGATTTAACAGGCTGCACAGGCTTTGCCATCGAGGAGAACCACTTTGCGCCAACGGCCTCCGCCGGGACAACCACCGGTATCCGCATTGCCGAGACCGAAGCCACCGATGAAGTGTATAAAAACTACTTCGATGGCCTTAGCTATGGGAATTATGCGGTGGGGAAGAATTTTGTTTCTTTATTGCAAACAGATAAAGGATTAGCTTACTATTGCAACGAGAACACCGGGAACTATGAGGATTTTACGATTGTGAAAAACAATCAACTTCCACCAATAGGAGGTATTCAGGATCCAATAGGAAGTGTTGAAATGCCTGCAGGTAATAAATTTACAAATAATGCCAATTACAATATTAATAATGATGGATCTTATTGGTTTGGTTATTATTATTATGCCCCTACCTCGGGAAATACAAGCACTGTATATTATCCTGATGAAGTATACCAAGTAACCCTTGAGGAGGTTGTAGGTATCCAAAACCAATGCCTGTCGCATTATGGGGGGCCGGCCTCTGGTACAGGTACGGGTAGGGAAATGGTACTTTCGCCCGAAGAAAAACAGCAAACCGAACAGGAATACCTTACAGGGCTTACGGATTACAACAACGTGAAGGCATTGTACGACAACCTTAAAGACGGTGGCAACACCGAAGCCACATTGAGTGATGTAGAAACTGCCTGGCCTAACGATATGTGGGAATTGCGTACCGAACTGCTTGGCAAATCCCCCCACCTGTCGATGGACGTTCTAAAGGCTGCGGCGGACAAAACGAACGTTTTGCCCGACAATGTGATATTCGAAGTGATGGCGGCCAACCCCGACGAACTGAAAAAGGAGGAGCTCATTAAATACCTCGGGGACAAGGAGAACCCCCTGCCCGATTATATGATCGATATCCTGAAGCAGGTGGCCACTGGCACGACCTATAAAACCGTGTTGCAACGGCAGATGGCATACTACAACCAGAAGAAAACGAGGGCGGCGCACGATATGATCCGCAGTATCTTGAACGATACAATTACAGATTATGTTGAATTGCGCAATTGGTTGGACAATATCGGAGGGAAACGTGCCGATGAACAGATCATTGCAACTTATATGCAGGAAGGCAATTATTCCGATGCCGTGAACCTGGCCAATATGATACCCGCATTGTACGCTTATGAAGGCAATGAACTGGCAGAACATAGCTATTATACCGAAATGCTGAACCTTCAAATTACTCTTGCAAATGAGCAAAGGGGTATCTTTGACCTTGACAGCACAGAGGTAAACAACCTTGTGTTTATTGCCGACAACAGTAACGGTACTGCAGGTGCACAGGCAAAAGGGATACTTGAATTTGCCTATGGATTCCATTATTGTGATTGTATTAATGCAGATACTTTGGGTTATAAGAGCAGTGGTTCTTTCAATCCAATTGCATTTGAAAAGATGTTTGGCGTAGAAGTTTCTGTTGAACCGAACCCTGCAAGGGAATGGGCTGCATTTAACTATACCTTGCCCGATAGCAAAACAGAAGGTGTAATTAAAATAAGTGATGTTTCGGGAAAACTAGTAACTACACTTAATATTTCTGGTAAACAAGGACAAAAAGTATGGGATACCCGCAAGATTAAATCCGGTGTTTATTTTTATACGTTAAATGTATCGGGGTTTAATAAGTCTGGTAAAATTGTAATTAGTAAATAAATTTGAAAGCACTTTGCCAAAATTTTGGCAAAGTGCTTTTTAAATCTTAAGAACATGAGAGAAAAAATTTATATACTAATAGCTGTTCTTGTTCACATATCTGGTTTTGGCCAGAATATGGAAATAACATGGCAACAATGTTTTGGTGGGAGTATGTTAGATGGTGCTTATGATATGGTAATGGTTGAAAATGGATATCTCATTACAGGGGGCACAGGTTCAAGCGATGGAGACATATCTTATTCTTATGGCAACGGTGACGGGTGGTTGGTAAGGATAGACAGCCTTGGCAATATTTTATGGGAAAAAACCTATGGAGGTACTGATTCGGAAGCATTCAACAGGATAATAGCCACACCGGACAATAACTTTTATTTGCTTGGTACTTCATTTTCGTCAGATGGGGATATTTCAAATGACCCCTATCCCGGTTCGCCCGATTATTGGATAGTGAAAATAGACAGTTCGGGCAACATTATTTGGGACAGGATCGTAGGGGGCAATATGGGGGAAAGCCTGTTCACTGGTTCAGCAACGGCAGATGGTGGTGTCCTTGCCACAGGTTTTACCGATTCCAACGATGGCGATGTTACCCAGTTTTACGGCGGTCACGATACCTGGGTGGTCAAACTGAACAGTAACGGTGACATTGATTGGGACTATACAATTGGCACGGACTGGATAGACAAAGGACAGGCAATTTTACAAACTTCCGACGGCGGTTACCTTATTGAAAGTAGTTCAATGCTTGGAGAGGGTGGCAATATATCTTGTGTACCTCATAGCTATATGACTGAAGGAGTATTGACAAAACTAGATGCAGACCTAAATATTGTTTGGCAACGTTGTTATGGGGGGAGCGATTCTGATGCTTTTGGTGGAATTATTGAAATTAATAGTGGCTATTTACTTTCAGGTTATACTAGATCAAATGATGGAGATGTTTCAGGTTGGCATGGCGAAAGTGATGTATGGATAATTAAAATTGACTATTTTGGAAATATAATTTGGCAAAATGCTCTTGGTGGTTCAAATTATGAAGAAGCATCGGTAATTAATATAACGGATGATAATAACATTGCTATTGTAGGAATGACCCAATCAAATGACGGAGATGTTTCAGGAAATCATTCAATGAGCGAATATGACTACGATATATGGATAGTGCAATTAAATAACGATGGAGAATTGTTATCCCAACAATGCATGGGAGGTGCAGGCGATGAACGCTTAACTTTTGGTGTAGTTAAAAAAAGCGACCATAACTTTGTGATAGCCGGGCAAACCGATTTTGGCCCCTCGTACGATGTTGCCTGTACTCCGCACGGCGGTAATGGAATAGATAAGGATTTCTGGGTATTTGAGATAAAAGACTGCTCCCAATACCCTGTGGGCAGCATAGGGGCAATCACCGGCCCCGATACCACCTGTACGGTTTACGACAGCACAAATGTGTATGCCATAAGCCCCGTGGGCGGTGCATGGGAATACGGGTGGCAACTAATACCAAGTGGGGCTGGCACCATATACGGCAACGGCACACAGGCAACGGTCAACTGGGCAAGTGGCTGGGAAGGCACCGCAAGCATAATGGCCCGTGCCATGAACGATTGCGATACAACAGAGTGGTCGCAGCCACATTACACAGAGGTTTTCACCTGCCTCGGCATAGAAGAACTGAACGCCGGGAAGGTGAAGATGAGGGTTTACCCCAATCCGGCCAAGGGGTTTGTAATATTTTCATCCTACGCTA
>JAADJA010000222.1 GCA_013151015.1 Chlorobiota bacterium | reverse complement strand
TATCATGCCATTCGATACATTTCTTTGCCCCCGTCACCCTTTTCTTAAAGATGAAATATGCATATTGCCTCCTCAACCTGTTATAATACCTGGTCAGGAGTTCGTTGTTGCTTTTGTATTTATACAGGATGATTTCGCGGGAGCAAAAATAGGTGTTGCACATATACGATAGGCTGTCCGAAATACTCTCTTCATGGCGCCGGGTATAGCTCAATGCCTTGAACACAAAGCCAAAATCGGAAATATTCAGAATATCATAGGCCAATTCCATATCGACATGCAGGTTTTTCTCACTAAAGATTTTGGGGCATCCCTTTAATTGTTTCAAAAAACGGGTCCTAAACATATTCGTATTCCCCGACCCCGTTACATCTATCTTCGAGGTAATCTCCAATTCAAAAACCTCTTTGCCCGGGAATACAGGGCCTTTGTACAAATCCAGTCCCCTTCCCCTTACATCCACGCCATCAATTCGATAAGATGAACAAATGCCCACTTCCGGATGGTTTTCCATCAGAAAAACCATTTCTTCGAGATATTCGGGAAAAAGCCAATCATCGGCCGGGACAATTTTATAATATTCGGCTTGTGGCGAAACATGGGCATAGGTTTCGTTCCAGTTTTGCATCACATTCAGGAAATCCTTGTTGTCCACTATGCGAAAGCGCTTGTCCTTTTCACCAAATGCCATTGCAATTTCAAGCGTATTGTCTTTACTGCAATTGTTTACAACGATACACTCCCAGTTTTCGTAAGTTTGCCCCATGATCCTTTCAAGGCATTCTTCAAGGAATGCCTCACCGTTATATACCGGAACCCCAATTGAAACAAGAGGGCTTCCTTCTATTTTAAGTTTTGTCGCCATAACATATCAATGAGTTAACACTTATTGGGCCTTATCGTTATTTCTGTTATTGCCGAACCCTGGGACAAAGATATGGAACAAACAATGGCCGATGCAACTTCCGATGCTTTAAGGAAACATTTTGGGTTATATGCATTGCCTTCCATTTTTTGCACATGCTGCTGCATTGCAGTATCGGTTCTGCCTGGAAACACACTCACAACCCTTACCCCATTTGGCAACATTTCCTTTCTTAAACTATCGGCTACGGCCCGAAGTGCATATTTTGTTGCTGAATACTGACTATGGTTTTCCCATGAGGACAAGCCTGCGGTGGAATTCACAAAAACAATCTGTCCCCTTGCCTTTTTTATTTTTGGGAGCAGCTTCTGGGTAATCAGGTAGGGAGCCCTTAAATTTATCCGATACTGCTTGTCAAGGTTTTCAATGCTTTCGTTTTCGAGTGGCCCAAGAAAAATAATTCCCGCACTATGGACGAGGATATCAATTTCCCCCTCCTTGTTTATTTCCCTTGCGATTTTGGCAATATCCAAGTCATTGGAAATGTCGGCCTCTATAAAATTGATTTGCCAATCTTCAAAATCATATTTTGATATTCGGGCCTTTAGGTTTTTCAGTTTACGTCCCACCATGTACAGCTTTGCCCCTCTCTCAAGTAGCTGGATGCTTACTTCCAGTCCGATTCCACTACTTGCACCGGTAACAAGTGCAACCCTGCTTTTTAGAAAATTCTCCATAATTCTATTCTTCGTTCAATTCTTTCAATAGGCCAACCTTTATCAAGGCATCGGCGGCTTCTTTTATTGTTGGGAACCCCAATCCTGAGCGAACAGATATATCCAATAGGGAACAATCCCCATCCGACAAATTCAACACCCACAACAAAGCCATGTGGTAATCCTTGGTTTTGCTCTCCCCTCCTATCTTCTTGAACAAACCGCGTTTTCCCAATTGGGGCTCACCTTTTGGGTTCAGGTTCAAATATCTTCTATTCCCTTCGATTATTTCAAAAACACCAAGTAAAAACACCAATGATGCGGATAATTTATCGGCTTTCACAAAATCCAGGTTGTCTGCAGATGTGTGGTATTCGGGGAACTCTCCATGTGGCGTTCGCGACAACCTCCCTACCGGAAGATTATAGCCCGGTGAACAAAATTGCCTTTCATCATATCCATAGGGATAAAAATCAATGATACCGTAATCATCGTTCTTCGTTTTAAGTGCATTTTCAACAATCTTGTCTATCGCAGCATTCCCCCTCCTTGATTTTTTATAGTTAAGTTTGCCTTCATCGCCAAGAAGCGTGAGGACAAGCCCGTGACGGATGTTCCCAAGTTTGTCTTCGTTCCTGCTCAACCATGTTATGGAACCGATAGTGCCCGGAACAAATAAAAATCGATAAGAAAACCTTGGCTTTGATTTTGTCAAGATTTCCGCTAAAAAAGCTGCAACGGCTATTCCTGAAAGATTATCATTGCAAAGGCTTGGATGGCAAATATGGCAAGAGATCAACACTTCCTGTTCCGTTTCCCCTTTGATGTAATATTCGCCGTAGGTTAACGAACCCGGTTCCAGTGTGGCATCTACTTTTACATGGTAATTCCCCTTTTTGAGTTTTTCAAATTTTGAATGGGCCATGCAGAAACCCCAGTTTTTATTGTGATAAGAAGTTCGGTAGGGAATCCAATCAGGCCTTTCGGGAATTGTGAAAACATGTTCTTTCAGCTCTTCCAGGCTTACATCTTTATCAATTGGGACACTGTAATTCAGCACATGCAAATTCGACTCTTTGAAATCGATGACCTTGTCCCCTTTTTCATCCAGGACATAAGCATCCGTGATATTCCATTCCAAAGGTATTTCCCAGTCAAGGGCCTTTTCACCGGATTTGACCTCAATGATTTCCAGGGGGATGATTTCCGAAACAATGGAGAGGGTTTCCCTGACCCCATTGCCCGTGATACTCCTGCAAATTGGGTACAGTCGTTCGATCAGGCCATACATTTTATTACCTGATACTTCCCTATTGATTATATTTCCTAAAAAAGAATAGTCCATTAAAAAATTGTTAGTTCAGGGATAAAAATAACGAATTTTCCGCCCCATTCCCGAATATAGTCCAATTGCCCACTAATCTCCTTCTTCAGGTTCCAAGGCAAAATAATCACATAATCGGGTTTGTATTCAGCAATCTTTTCTTTCGAAACAACCGGAATATGGCTGCCCGGAAGAAATTTACCCTGTTTATATGGTGAGGCGTCAACCACAAACTCTATCATATCTGTCCCTTTTATCCCACAATAATTAATAAGGGTATTTCCTTTTGCAGCCGCACCGTAACCGATTATCTTTTTCCCTTTTCTTTTTTCTTCTATCAAAAACGATAAAGAATCGTATTTGATTTTTTCCACCCTTGCCTGAAAGCCTTGATAATATGCCAGGGTATCGATCCCTTCGGTTTTTTCCTTTTGGATCAAATCCCAAACCCGCAAAGATATTGCTTTTGATGTATCCCTTTTATGTTTTGCATAAATACGCAAAGAACCTCCATGGGTAGGGATTTCTTCAACATCAAACATTTCCAGGCCCTGGTTTTCAAATATCCTTTTCACGGCAAAAAACGACAGGTACGAGAAATGTTCGTGGTAAATCGTATCAAACTGGCATTCCTCCACGA
>JAADJA010000179.1 GCA_013151015.1 Chlorobiota bacterium | reverse complement strand
ACCCCTTTGGGGTTCTCCGATGATGCTTCAATACCGGTCTGTTGTTGGGTAAATGTGCTGATAATATCGGCTTCTGTGTTCTGTTTTTGAATAAGTGGATGGAGATTTGTCGTACACCCAAAGGAAGTCGTTTTTGGTGTTTTATAATAAAACTTAATATATAAATCCCAGCAAAACCTAGCTATCTCCTGCCCTTTTTCCGGTTTGGGAATATCATCCTGTAACCCACATCAATGTTCCCTTTTGAAATATCCTGCAATTTCCGTTTTAGCATCATCTTCCTAAGGCTTGGCACCCTGTCAACAAACATCACCCCTTCCAAATGGTCGTATTCATGCTGGATGACCCGTGCCATCACCTTCGAATGCTTTTCGTCGTGGAAAACGAAATTCTCGTCATAATATTGAATATGGATATTGGGTTTCCTTAAAACATCTTCACGCACATCGGGTATGCTCAAACATCCTTCGTTGAATTTCCATTCCTCGCCGTTTTCTTCCAAAATAATGGGATTTATCATTGCTTTTTTAAAACCCTCAGCTTCTGGTTCTTCCTCTGCAAAAGGTGTGGCGTCAACCACAAACATACGGATGGACAAATTTACCTGTGGGGCTGCCAATCCCACACCCGAAGATGAATACATGGTTTCAAACATATTTTCGATCAGCTCCTCAAGGCCCGGATAATCCTTATCAATCTCAACTGCCTTTTTCCTTAACAGGGAATGACCATAAGCCACTATTGGTAATACCATTATACTCTATTTTAATAATTTGAACTCGTATTCATTAACCAAGACTGCAAAATCAGAACTGCACTTACTTTATCTACCAATGCCTTGTCCTGCCTTTGTTTTTTTTTCAAACCTGCATCCATTATTGCCTGTGATGCCATTTTTGACGTAAAGCGTTCATCATATCTTTCAACCGGAATCACAGGAAACTCTTTTTTTAGTTTTTTCACGAAGGGTTCGATAAATTCCGCCGCTTCCGAAACCTCATTGTTCATTTGCCTTGGTTCCCCAACCACGAAAGCATCCACTTTTTCATTTTTGCAATAATCTTTCAAATAGGAAAAGATATCCTTTGAATGGACAGTGGTCATTGCTGTCGCAATTATCTGCAACTCATCCGTAACCGCCAGGCCCACTCTTTTGCGACCATAATCAATGGCTATTATTCTTCCCATATTCAAATTCTGACTAATTGTCTGTCAACAAAAACCACTAAATTAATTTTGCTGCAAAATTATAAAGAAGTTTAGTTCCTTTGTAAATTATTTAATTTTGTGAAAAAAAAGACCATAAAATGGAAGATTTGAAAAGGATAATAGAACTGGCCTGGGAAAATAAACAAGCAATTAAGGAATCAGATACACAGGAGGCCGTCCATGAAGTTATCGAACTGCTTGACAAAGGCAGTCTGAGGGTTGCGGAATATGTCAATGAAAGCTGGTATGTAAACGAATGGGTCAAAAAAGCCGTGATCCTTTATTTCCCCATGCAGGAAATGGAAACGAGCCATGCGGGCATCCTTGAATTCCATGACAAAATCCCGTTAAAACAAAACTACAAGGAATTGGGCGTTCGTGTTGTCCCCCATGCCGTTGCGCGTTATGGTGCCTATGTTTCCAAAGGGGTGATCATGATGCCATCCTATATTAATATCGGTGCCTTTGTTGATAGCGGAACCATGGTCGATACATGGGCAACAGTAGGTTCATGTGCACAAATAGGCAAGAATGTCCATTTGAGTGGTGGTGTTGGGATTGGTGGAGTTCTGGAACCTGTTCAGGCCGCCCCCGTGATTATTGAAGATGGATGTTTTATCGGATCGAGGAGTATTGTTGTGGAAGGGGCAATGATTGAAAAGGAAGCCGTTCTTGGAGCCAATGTGGTCATTACCAAATCCACGAAAATAATTGACGTAACTGGAAACAAAGCCGTGGAAACCCGTGGGACAGTCCCGGCACGTTCTGTCGTGATTCCCGGATCATACACAAAAAAATTCCCGGCAGGGGAATACAATGTTTCCTGTGCGTTGATTATCGGAAAACGAAAACCTTCGACAGATTTGAAGACTTCGTTGAACGATGCTTTGAGGGATTATAATGTTGCGGTATAAAGGCTGCAAAAAGACCGTCAAGAACTTCGTTACGCTCGACTTAAATATTGGTCATTTGCAAAAGCAAACTCCCCACATTGAAGTCTTCGCAAGCCTTGTTCTTAACGCTCTTTTTAACAGCCATAACAATTATAAGCGATTTAATTATCCACTTTTGTTAGTAATTTTTTATATTGGTGATTTGAAAAAATACCTTGTCATACAAACGGCCTCCATCGGAGATGTGATACTTGCCACACCGGTAATCGAGAAATTGCATAGCCATTTTCCCGATGCACAAATTGATATGCTCCTAAAAAAAGGAAACGAAAGCCTCTTTAAGGAACATCCTTTTTTGCACAAAATCTTGGTCTGGGACAAAAAAACAGATAAATACAAAAACTTCAGGAAACTGCTCCATATTATCAGGGATACACATTACGAAGCAGTAATCAACCTCCAACGCTTTGCCTCAACAGGTTTTTTGACAATCAATTCGGGGGCCAAACAAAAAATCGGGTTCAATAAAAATCCGTTTTCCCTGCTTTTCACCAAAAGGGTAAAACATACCATCCGTGAAGGAAGCCGCCATGAAACAGAACGCAACCTAGATCTGGTCAGAAGCTTTACGGACGAAAACCCATCGCCCATAAAATTATACCCGACCGCGGCCAACTTAGCAAAGATGTCGCAATACAAAACCGTCAAGTACATAACGATATCACCTGCCTCGCTTTGGTTCACCAAACAATATCCAAAAGAAAAATGGATTGATTTTTTAAGAAAATCAGATGCTGGAATTCAGGTGTATTTTCTCGGTGCTGCAAATGACACGGTTCTTTGTGACAAAATCATCAAGGGTTCAGGGCATGGCAATTCGCTGAACCTTTCAGGAAAACTAAGTTTGCTTGAATCCGCCGCTTTGATGAAAGATGCAGCCATGAACTACATGAACGATTCTGCCCCTTTGCACTTGGCTTCATCTGTAAACGCTAAAACAACAGCAATTTTTTGCTCAACGGTCACCAATTTTGGTTTTGGCCCTTTGTCAGATGATTCAGTTGTTATAGAGACTAAGGAAGAGCTGGACTGCAGGCCTTGCGGTTTGCATGGTTTGAAAAATTGCCCAAAAAAACATTTTAAATGTGCCTCAACAATTGAGACTCAGGAATTATTGAACAGGATAATATGACAGAAGATTTAAACAAGGCAGTAAAAACAATTAAATCGGGGGGGACTATCCTCTATCCAACGGATACCATCTGGGGCATTGGTTGCGATGCGACCAATTCCAAAGCCGTTGACAAGATATATAAAATCAAGGAGCGTTCAAGATTGAGCCGCTTTATTGTGCTGGTGGACAGTCAAAATAAATTGTTGGATTACGTGAAGGAAGTCCCGGACATACTTTGGGATTTATTGAAAAGCATTGATTCACCCACGACCATTATTTATCCCGGTGCAAAAAACCTCCCAAAAAACGTA
>JAADJA010000175.1 GCA_013151015.1 Chlorobiota bacterium | reverse complement strand
CTGATTGTAAATGGGATGGAGAATTAATAAAATGGAATGAAGGAAACAAAAGACGATTACGGATCCTATATAAAGGAGGAATGCCTGTTGGGGAGTGGATTTATTGGGACAATAAAGGGGATACAATAAAAGTTGAAAGATATAGAAATGGCAAGCTTATTTCTACTGTTGAGTTTTGAGCCAAACTGAAGTCCCTACTTTATACTTTACTTGACTCAGCAGAAACACTTACCTATACGAACTCCTTATTAGCATCCCAAGAACGGCTATTCCTTCAATTCATTAATATCCTCATAAACTGAAAATACAACAAATTCATGATCTTCGTTATTATATTCTTCAATCAGTTTCGTTTTCCCGTTTACAAATAAATCTGGTAAATGAGCTTCACTATTAGTACGTATGTCATCAAACAACTCAATCTCTAACTCAGTTGGTGTAACCAAATAAAATGCTGTGAGAATCACTTTTTTGTTCTCAAGGTCAATATCCAAATAAACTCTCTTTAGGTTGGCTGTTACTTTGAAAACTATAAACCTAAGAACGGTTAAATAGACTTGGAATTTTTGCTCACTCTTGTTCATAATCTTTACTTAGATGTTGTTGAGTTGGTATGAATTTGAACTACAGTAGCAGATTTCTCTTCTTTTATCAAGAATTTTATTCCCCTATATTTGTAATGAGGATAGGGTTACTTCTGCAATAATACATTCTTACCAAACCAATACCCAACCACTCAGCGTAGTCTCCAGACTACACTCCTTGAAGTGCAAATCTAATAGTTTTATTTTTGATTAGGAAGTTATTGAAAGCTTCCAGTTTTAAAACACAGAAAAGCTGAAAACAATTTAAAATATGGAGGAGCAATTTTATTTAATGAAATCTGAAGATTTGAACTTGAAAGGCTCAAGTCGCTCTATCGCACTGGCATGGGCTGGAAGACTTGAACCAGTTGGGAATTTGAACACAACACATTGTAGTCAGAGACTACGCTGAGAAATGAATGCAAAAAATCAGGATTCCCATACATACAGGACTCCTAATTTTTAACAAAAGTGTAACGAAGAAATTGGCGTTTTCTGGTAAGCACTAATTAGTTGCCCAAAGTAGCAACCATTACCGCCTTAATGGTATGCAAGCGGTTTTCGGCTTCATCAAAAACCAAAGATGCTTCCGATTCAAAGACTTCCTCGGTTACTTCCATGGCATCAACACCAAACTTCTCAAAAATATCAGCACCCACTTTGGTATCTGTATTATGGAAAGCAGGTAGGCAATGGAGGAATTTTATATTAGGGTTACCGGTTTTCTTCATCAGTTCGGCATTCACCTGGTAAGGCATCATCTCCTTGATCCGTGATTCCCATTTATCTGCAGCTTCGCCCATCGAAAGCCAAACATCGGTATAGATAAAGTCAACACCTTTTACACCTTCGCCCACATTATCGATGATGGTAATCTTTGCGCCGGTCTCTTTTGCAATCTCTTTACATTGCGCAACAAGTTCGTCATCCGGGAAACCTGATTTTGGTGCAACCCCACGGAAGTCCATTCCCATTTTAGCGGCGCCCACCATCAATGAGTTCCCCATATTGTTTCGGGCATCGCCCATATAGGCAAATGAAATTTCATTGATGGGTTTGTCCGAGTTCTCTATCATTGTCAGGAAATCGGCAAGTATCTGAGTTGGGTGGAATTCATTGGTAAGCCCGTTCCACACAGGGACACCAGCATATGCACCAAGCTCCTCAACAATCTCCTGTCCAAAACCACGGTATTCAATTCCGTCATACATACGTCCGAGAACGCGGGCAGTATCTTTCATGGTTTCCTTTTGTCCGATTTGCGAACCGGAAGGACCCAAATAAGTTACATGAGCACCCTGGTCAAGGGCTGCAACTTCAAAAGCACAACGTGTACGGGTGGAGGCTTTTTCGAATATAAGGGCAATATTCTTCCCTGTTAGCATCGGTTGTTCCGTACCAGCATATTTCGCTCTTTTTAAATCCCTTGAAAGGTCAAGTAAAAAGTGGATTTCTTTTGGCGTGAAGTCCAAAAGTTTCAGGTAATTCCTGTTTCTTAAATTGTAGGCCATTTTTTTATGTTTTACTTTAATTAATTTGTTTTCCTATTTCCTCAATAAAATTTTTCACTTCTTCGATCAGTGGTTTCACAATTTCTTCATCATAATCGTATAAATCCCCGTAATCACCTTTTTGTCTGAAATCAAACAACTTTGTAAAAAGTTTCCCATACCTTTTATCTATTGTACCGGTTTTTATAAAATGTAACCCGAATTGACTCCTCGCGCCATCGTGAGAATGTGTTTCGATCTCATTCTCTAGCAATAAAGCAATCACTGCATAAAAACATGAATAGTATAATCTGTTTACAACTGTATTCCATTTTCCTTTTTCAGCAAGTATCAACGCATCATCAAAGGAATCTTCTGAACGATGAAACCGATATTTAATGTAATCTTCTCTATTATTTATAGTCATAACTGAATCCCCTCTTTTTTCACATTTTTATATAAAGGGGAATATATCATTGTACTTGACCAATAATCCTTTGGGTAAATAAATGTCGAAATAATTTGTCCTGAATCAATTTCAATATCGTAAAGATCACTCCTGAACATATCCTCAATCTCATTTGTAACTTTATCTGAATCAATAAGAATAAGGATATCCCAATCCGAATCAGGTCGAAAATCACCCCTGGCACGTGAACCAAACAAAAAAGCTTCGGCCTGTGGGTCATTTTTATGAATCGTTTCTTTTATCCTGCTGTATACAATATCTTTATCCATTTAAAACTCAAATTATCCAAAGTTACAATAAATTAAATAAACACAATGCGTGTCCCACCATCATCAACACCGAGCAATGTAGTCTTGGTTATAATGGCATCTTTTCCTGTATTTTCCACAAAATCAATGGCAGCCCTTATTTTTGGCGCCATGCTCCCTTCGGTAAATTGTCCTTCTTCCAGGTATTTTTTTGCTTCGGCAATATTCATCCTGTCAATGGTTTTTTCCTGTGGTGTATTAAAATTAAGGCACACCTTAGGAACATCGGTCAATATAAAAAGCCGGTCTGCATTTATTTGTTTTGCCAAGAGTGCCGATGCCAAATCTTTGTCGATGACCGCATCGATCCCCTGCATTTTATTGGGTTCCACATAAAAGGCCGGGATTCCACCACCGCCCACGGCAATCACGATCTGTCCGTTGCGCGCAAGGTGCTCAATGGATTTTTTATTGCTGATAACAAGCGGCTTTGGTGAAGCCACTACTTTTCGCCATCCATTTCCTTTTGGATCTTCGGCAAAAACAGAATCCGATTCCGCCATGATCTTATCAGCCTCCTCTTTTGTATAATATGGGCCGATGGGTTTAACCGGTTTTTTAAATGCAGGGTCGTCCTTGTTTACCAATACCTGTGTGATGATCGTCATGATATCCCGGTCCATGTCGTTTGCTTCCAGTACATTCCTCAATTGCTGTTCCAACATATACCCAATGGAGCCTTGCGAATAGGCCACACAAACATCCAGGGGCATGGATGGCAAACCAAACAATTTCTGACCGGCCTGATCGGCCAACAATATATTGCCAACCTGTGGGCCATTGCCGTGCGTTAGGACAACGTCATAGTCACGGTTCAATAAGTTCAGCAGGTTTTTACTTGCCTCATAGGCATTCCTTTCCTGTTCCTCAACGGTCCCTCTTTGTCCGGCAATTATCAGGGCATTTCCCCCAAAAGCAACTACAGCAAGTTTTTTCATATGTCTTAGTTTTATTTTGGCGCAAAGCTATAAAATATTGTACTATCAAAGTATTGGGCAATCAATAAAAAATAATAAATGAAAACGATTTTACAGCCCTATAAAACTAACAGACCACCCACCTAATTTAAAACCAATTTAAATTAATTTCTAAATTGGAAATTTTTATCCGTTCTTCCATTTTTGTTCAATTAATTTTATCTAATTTCGTCCTCAAAATCACAGTACAAACTTTTTAATAGAACGGCAAATGGCAAAAGTTAAAGGAGATATTGTTGTTGACACAGAAAAGTGTAAAGGTTGCGAGGTATGCATCGATGCCTGCCCGACCCATACAATAGCTATGTCGGAAGATGTAAACGGCAAGGGATACCATTACATGCAAAACATTTACGATGCATGTACCGGTTGCACAAATTGTGCGATTGTTTGTCCCGATGGAGTGATAACGGTTTACAGGATCAAAGTTTAATTGAGTTAAAACAAGAAATCAATATGGAAAAAGAGTTAAGGTTAATGAAAGGGAATGAGGCATTTGCAGAAGCCGTCATTCGTGCCGGGGCCGATGGTTATTTTGGATATCCCATCACCCCGCAATCAGAAGTCATGGAATACCTTATGGCCGAAAAACCAGAAGAAAGAACCGGGATGATCGTATTGCAGGCCGAAAGTGAAGTGGCCTCCATTAATATGTTATATGGTGGCGCAGGATGTGGAAAAAGGGTATTGACATCTTCATCAAGCCCAGGCATTAGTTTAATGCAGGAAGGGATTTCCTATTTGGCAGGCGCCGAACTCCCCTGCCTGATCATGAACGCCGCACGTGGCGGACCTGGTTTAGGGACTATCCAACCCGGACAAGCTGATTACTTTCAATCGGTAAAAGGTGGTGGACACGGGGATTACAGGATAATTGTCATTGCCCCTGCTTCGGTTCAGGAAATGTATGATTCGGCCAAGATCGGTTTTGACCTGGCCTTTAAATACCGTACCCCTGTTTTGGTTTTAACGGATGGTGCAACCGGGCAAATGATGGAAAAAGTTTATATCGGAGAGCAACACCCCCGCTTGACTGAAGAAGAAATAAAAGAAAAATACCCTTGGGCCACTACGGGAAAATCAGGGGGAAGGGAAAGGAACATTATAACTTCGCTCGACCTTGACCCATACAGGCACGAAAAGCACAACATAAAACTTCAGGAAAAATATAAAACAATTGAAGAAAATGAAGTTGTTTATGAGGAAATTAACATAGAAGATGCCGATTTTGCAATCGTTGCTTACGGAACTACTTCAAGGATATGTCAGAAAACCATGCAACTTGCGCACGAAAAAGGGATCAAGCTCGGGATATTTCGTTTGATCAGTTTGTGGCCGTTCCCTAAAAAGGAAATCCGTGAACTCTCGAAAAAAGTCAAAGGGATTTTATGTGTTGAGATGAGCGCAGGGCAAATGGTTGAAGATGTCCGACTCAATTCAGTTGACGGCGCACATATTCAGCATTATGGAAGAATGGGAGGCGTTATCCCAAGCCCAACGGAGATATTCGATTTTTTTGAAAAGAATTACATTAAAGACTAATGACCATGGACGGAACTATAACAAAAGAAGCTATATTCAAACCCGAAAATATTGTTTACAAAAAAACGAGCCTGATGACCGACAATATATTGAGCTATTGTCCGGGCTGTGGGCACGGAACAGCACATCGGTTGATAATGGAAGTGATCGACGAAATGGGACTGGAATCGGAAACCATAGGTATTGCCCCGGTAGGCTGTTCGGTACTTGCCTATGAATTTATGAACGTTGATATGCAGCAAGCTGCCCATGGAAGGGCCCCTGCGCATGCAACTGCGATAAAGCGATTGATGCCGCACAAAACCGTTTTCGCTTATCAGGGCGATGGCGACCTTGCTGCAATTGGGACAGCCGAAACGATTCACGCTTGTAACCGTGGCGAAAATTTCACAACATTTTTTATCAACAATGGGATTTATGGGATGACAGGTGGCCAAATGGCACCTACTACCCTTCCGGGCATGAAATCTTCAACCTCGCCTTATGGAAGGGACTTGAAATCGATGGGACACCCGATTAAAATGACCGAACTGGTAGCCCAGCTCCCAGGGACCTATTACGTTACACGTCAGGCTGTCCATACACCAGCTGCGGTACGGAAAGCCAAAAAGGCAATCAGGAAAGCCATCGAAATCCAACAAATGAATGTTGGTCTTTCGTTTGTCGAAATCGTTTCCAATTGCAATTCGGGCTGGAAGATGGCACCCGTACAGTCCAATCATTGGATGGAAGAAAACATGTTCCCATTTTATCCATTGGGCGACATTAAAGTGGACGGAAAACTGGTTGAGAAATAAGTTCCTGATTCCAGTATCCTGTTAATAAATAGGATTTGCCGAAGAGGATATTTTATCGAATGCGATAATGAGTGAATGATAAAATGCGTAATTAAAATTAATTTCAAACGCTGAAGCAATATTGGATTTTATCAAATATTCACAAACAATTTTTTTTAAAGATTATTCAAGCATTAAAGCATTCACACATTGAATCATTGTTAAAAATCTTTTTAATAGAACGAGAAACAATATTATCATGACAGAAGAAATAATTATTGCAGGATTTGGTGGACAGGGAGTACTTTCCATGGGGAAAATTTTGGCTTATTCAGGTATTATGCAAGACCAGGAAGTTAGCTGGATGCCTTCATACGGACCCGAAATGAGAGGTGGAACGGCAAACGTCACGGTTATTTTGAGCGATGAACGGATAAGTTCCCCGATCCTCACCCACTATGACACCGCAATCATCTTGAACCAACAGTCAATGGATAAATTTGAATCTTCCGTAAAACCCGGTGGAATCCTTCTTTATGACCCTAATGGCATATCGCATCATCCCGAACGGACGGACATCAACATTTTCCAGGTGGAAGCCAATGCCGAAGCTGCCAAATTGGGGCTGATGAAAATCTTCAATATGATTGTACTAGGTGGATATATGAAGGTGAAACCGATTGTGAAACTTGAAAATGTAATCAAGGGCCTGAAGAAATCCCTTCCCGAAAGGTACCACCATATGATACCGGATAACGAAAAGGCCATCACAACCGGAATGGGAATCGTGAAACAAATTAGGGAAGTTTAAAAAAACAACCCTGTTTTTCAATAACATAAAGCCTTCGGATTTTAATAATCCGGAGGTTTTTTTTGTTGTTCACATAAAAGTTTATTATTTTTGCGTAACATAATCCTTTCAGGCCCATTAGGATATTTGTCAACCATCTAAACTTTATTCAAATGAAAAAGAACGCAGCGTTTTTACTAATGGCAGCAATTGCCTATTTTCCCATTTATGCACAGGAATGGGTACAAACAAGCGGAACACCTGAAGGAGGAGGTATTACCGAAATGGTGATCAATCCAAATAATGGTTATATTTATGTTACAACCGCTTCATTTGACTGGCCCAATGGGGATAATGGCGGCATCAGGCGCTCGACCGACGATGGCAATACCTGGGAAAACCTTATGGATGTTTACAATGGCAGGACGATTACCCTTGCTGCAGACAACAACCTTTATGCGAGTGTTTGGGACTACCCCGCCCAGGAAGCACTTTACCGTTCCACAAATGATGGCAATCTTTGGGAAGTGCTCACTTTTATCCCTACGGGCAACAATATATTTTCGACAACTGTGAGCATAAGCACCAATCCCAATACAATTTTTGCGGGTACCCGTACCGGGGTTTTCAGGTCACTTGACAATGGTTCTACTTGGAATTACGCAAATAACGGCATGCCTTCCAATTCCTGGGTAAGGGATATCGAGGTGGATTCTTCGGGGATTGTAGTGGCTGCCACAACACATGGTTTGTTCTCTTCGGACGACAATGGCAACACCTGGGTGCAGGCTACAGGTGGGGGAATTGAAAACGATACCATAACGAAGTTGTTTTTTGATTACCCGCTTAATGGCAAAAATGGCAATACAAGGTTATTGGCTGGGGGGAACAATGGGAACATTTACGAATCTTATGCCGAATCCAAATACCTTTCTATAACTCTTTTGGCAATCTTTGGAGATGGGGAAACCACGGCTTTCTATGTCCTTGCAAATTTTAATGAAAAGATCCATGGAGTTTCAAGCTGGCCGAAAGGAACCCAGCCGGGAGGTTTTAGAACCTCAATGGACAATGGCAATTCATGGCAGGAAACCAATAATGGCCTGCCAAATCCAGCACAAACTTCTGCTCTTGCGGGCAAATCCCCACAAAAAAAAGCAAAAACAGACTGGGACCCAACCTTCTATTGTGGCCTGTACCAAAACATGAACGGAGGTGCCAAAGTTTATAAGATATCTTTCGATTCCACGTTTTTTACTGCCGTTGAAAACCAGGAATTATCCGGGATAACATTTGAGGTGTCCCAAAACCATCCCAACCCATTTTCGGGCAAAACCGAAATTGATTATTACCTCCCAACTTTAGGAAAAGTAAGCCTAAAAGTATTTTCTGCTGACGGAAAACTCATTGAAACCCTTGCCAACTCAAAGCACCAAAAGGGGAGTTATAAAATAACCTGGAGGCCTGAAGATCATTCAAGGGGAGTTTATTTTTATTCTTTGAAATTTGGTGACAAGCAGATAATTAAAAAGATGATTGTTCTGGATTAGCCTAATCGGGGTGTATCAACCTATAAATAACTGTGTGTGTTTTTGCCTCGGTTTTTTCTTTAGGTAAGACAAAAATTCAAAACCAATCCGTACCGCGTTCGCATAAAGCTTTAACGGTTGCGAAACCATGGATTCAGTTTTTAACGCATTATGGGGGAAGAAGAGTGCAAAAATACCATTGGGGATTTATGGGTTGATGCTCTGAACAAAATAGTGGATGTTACGAACCATGACTTTATCCATGACAAAAGTTCAGGGGACTTCCATTAAAGTGTAACTACCCTGTTTTCCCTTGACCCATATCATACCTTGCCTAATCGGGAAAATGCAATTACGTTATTTGCAAATTCCCGGAAACCTCTGTTAGACCAAGAGAATCAAAGTGAAAATGCTCGATTCGGTAAGCCAATACAAAGCTAACGAGTCTAATTCCAATTGTTGGTTTTGGGAGCAAGTATGTGGCAGAGGGATAAATCATGTAATTTTTTTTTGACATGGCCGCTTTTTTTTTGTATTTTTAGGAACTCTTTTAAAGTCGAACCTTAAAATCCAAAAATTATGGAATACTTATGCCCCCATTGCAACGGACACCTCAAGCTCGAAGGTTGTGTCGTTTTCTCGGTAAAAACATCTCGTGGTAATCGCGGCCTTATTTCCCTGCATTCCGATATTGGGAACTATTCGGTTAAAAAACATCCCGATTTTCATTTTAAGGAGGGTGATCGCCTTCATTTCTTCTGCCCGGTCTGTAATGCCAAACTGGCTTCGAGTATCCACGACAAACTTGCCAGGATAATAATGATCGATGACGACAACAATGAATTTGAAGTCCTTTTTTCACAAGTTGCCGGTGAAAAAAGCACTTTTAAAATCGTTGGGGAAACCATGGAAATTTATGGAGATGACTCAGCCGAATATTTGGACTTTGTTAATTTGTCAATGAACTTTTAATTGGTTTTTTTGTTCCTAAAGACCCAACTCAACTGATCGGTGTTTTCCCTCTTTTAAAGCAGGGGTCCATATTCTATATTTCAATTTCAAAAACTAAAAAAACTATGCGGTATCCATTCATATTATTGATTTCATTTGGTTTCCTGTTTTCCTTTTTAAGCTGCACCAATAATTCCAGTCAAATTTCAGAGCCCACCATGGAGGAAATCGCGATCATAAAACCCATCGGCGACCAAATAGCGGGCAACTTGGTTAAAGAGCTCCAAAGTGAACTGAAAGCAGCCATTAAAAGTGGAGGTTTTGAAGAGGCCGTGAATGTTTGCAATCTGCGTGCAGCGCCCATCACAAAAATCATTTCGGAAACGACCAATCGCAAGGTGGTCATAAAACGGACAAGCAACAAATACCGCAACCCAATGAATGCCCCCGACAAATTCGAGAAAAAGGCACTTGCATACTTTGAAGGCTTGAGCAATTCGGGCAAGCCCCTCCCCGACTATTTTATCCAGAAACTGGGGTCGGGGAACTCGATGGTCTTTAATTATTACAAACCCATGAAAACCAGCAGCAATTGCCTAATATGCCATGGTGACCCGGAAAACATAAAACCCGATGTGTTAAACAGCATATCAAAGCTCTACCCAAACGATAAGGCCACGGGTTACAAAGAGAATGATTTCAGAGGTTTGATACGGATTACGATAGGGAATTAGTATTCTGTATTCTTTACAACCCAAACTGAAGGGTCGCTGAAAGCACTGAATTATATTGCCCTGCGTTTAAACGATCGGTAGCCCCGGAAGAGTGGTCTCTGACCGGGAGCAAGGAATTCGAATACCTTATATTGATGCGCAGGTTCTCTATCAGTGTATAGTAAACACCGATATGCCAGCTAAAATCTGTCCGGTTAAATTCCCCTCCACTTATTGTTGTGGTTTCATTGGCCTCCTCATAGGAACCTACCAATACACCAAGCGAAAGCCCGCCCTCAAGGGTTCCGTTCTTTGAAAAATCATATTTGTAGCTCACAGGTATTTCTATATAATTCAAACGGAGCAAATAGGTAGAATAATCATTCTTCTTGGCATTGGGGTTTTTGCGGCTCCCTTTTTGGATAAAATCAAGTTCCATTTGCAAAGAGGACCTCTCGGAAAAATTCCGGTTGACATAAGCACCAAGGTACAGCCCGACTTTATTGAAGCCCGATAAGTTATCGCCCGAAATTTGCGTTGTGGAAATCCCCCCAAGGGCACCCCCATGAAAATCCTGGGATATGGCCGAAAAACCGATTGCGGTCAAAGCCAAAAAGAGAAGTAAATATTTGTTTTTCATTTTGTATTTCTTTTTAATATTCAGGACGATTTATAATTATTGCACAAACTTAATCAAATAATACAATACCAAACTTATCCATCACTTCTAAAATAACCAAAAACAATCCCCCCCTTCGATTTCCCGATCACGGCCTGCAATTCTTCCAATCCTGCCTTTTTGATGTTCTTCACCGATTTGAATTTCCATAAAAGCTTTTGGGCATTGGAGTATCCGATCCCATCAATTTCGGTCAACACGGATTTGATTGTCCCTTTTTCCCTTTTTTTACGATGATGTGTGATCCCAAAACGATGGGCCTCATCGCGCAAATGCTGGATCAGTTTCAAGGATTCCGATTTTTTATCAAGGTAAAGCGGCAAAGAATCGCCGGGATAATAAATTTCCTCCAATCTTTTTGCAATACCGATAATTGTTATCTTTCCCCGCAAATCCAGTTTTTCCAGGCTTGAAATGGCCGAACTCAATTGCCCTTTTCCACCATCAACGATTATCAACTGGGGCAACGGCCTCTTTTCGTCAAGCAATCGTTTGTACCTTCGGTAAACCACTTCTTCCATCGAAGCAAAATCATCCGGGCCTTCCACGGTCTTGATATTGAAATGACGGTAATCTTTTTTGGAGGGTTTTCCATTTCGGAAACAAACCATTGCGGCCACCGGATAATCCCCCTGTAAATTGGAATTGTCAAAACACTCGATATGCCGAGGCTCCTCATTCATCCGTAAGTCCTTCATCATGCGTGCCATTATGCGGTTGGTATGCCTTTCCGGGTCAACGAGTTCAATACGGCGGTTTTTCTCCAATACATAAAATTTGCAGTTTCGTTCCGAGAGATCGAGCAATTGTTTTTTGTCCCCTCTTTGGGGAACGGTAAATTTCACATCAGGAAATCCTGTTTTCAGCTCGAACGGCAAAATTATCTCGGGGGCATTGCTTTCAAAGCGCTGGCGCAAATCCAAAATGGCAAGGGAAAGCATTTCCTCTGCCGTCTCGTCCAGTTTCTTTTTCAGTTCTACCGTATGCGACTGCACAATGGCCCCGTTTATCACTTTGATGAAATTCACGTAGCCATTGCTATCATCGGTAATTATGGAAAACACGTCCACGTTTTCTATCCGGGGGTTCACCACGGTTGATTTACTTTGGTATTTCTCAAGCAACACTATCTTCTCCTTCACGACCTGGGCTTTCTCAAACTGCATTTCCTCGGCATATACCTTCATCAAATCCTTTAACTGCCTTATGACCGAATGGATATTCCCTTTGATGATATCTTTTATTTCAGCAATTGATGCATCATAATCTACCACGGTTTGCAAACCTTCACAAGGGCCTTTGCAATTCCCAAGGTGGTATTCGAGGCACACTTTGAATTTCTTTTTAGCAATATTGGCAGGAGTCAGGTTCAATTTGCAATTCCGTAAGGGATGCAATTGTTTTACCAAATCGAGCAACATGTTCATCATTTTTACCGAGGCATAAGGCCCGAAATAAAGCGAGCCATCACGGACGACATGCCGTGTGGAAAAAATACGTGGGAAAGCTTCGTTTTTGATGCAGATCCAGGGAAAGGTTTTATCATCCTTGAGCATGATATTGTAGCGGGGCTGATATTTCTTTATCAGATTGTTTTCCAGTAAAAGGGCATCCAATTCGGTATCGACCACAATATGCCTAATATCCTCGATCTTCATGACCAGTACCTGTAGCTTCCCGCTCATGCTTTTCTCCTTGTTGAAATAGGAAGAAACCCTTTTCTTCAGGTTTTTAGCTTTTCCAATATAAATGATTTTCCCGGTTTTGTCATAAAACTGGTAAATCCCGGGCAAACCGGGAAGGGTTTTCAAAATTGCCTGAAGTTTTATTTTTACCTGTGTATCTGTTTTCAAAATAATTTTCCATTTGAATTTTCAAAAATAAAATAATGTTCGTACATTAGCCAAATAAATTTGCCATGATACTTTTTTTAGTTAAGTCAGTAGTTTGTTTATGCCCCCGGAATCCACAAATCGAATTACCTTAAAATCATTGAACCTAACACCAGAAGAGCTTCGGTTCACAAGTCCTTCAGGAAAATACAGGGTAAAGTTCGAACATATCGAAGATGCCATTTTCAAAACCACCATTAACGGTTATTACGATATCGAAGCTTTTCACGGCCACATTGCCATTACGGATAAAATCCTTGAAGCTGTTGAAAAAAACTACCCGGGCAAAATAGTGTATTTTATTGAAGATGCAACAAATCTTAGATGGTTGACTCCCAAGGTAAGAAAGGTCTCTATTCTTAAATACAGGGAATGGAAACACCACGGCGGATCTTTCGTGTATGGGGCCAATAAACTTCTTTTTTCGTTAAACAAATTAGTTTCATTAATTGACTATTTCCGGAATTTCCATTTTGCGGCTTCCGAAAAAGATGCCCTCCAAAAAATACGGAACACGATCACCGATCAACCAAAATTTGACAATCTACATTTGACCGCATCCCAACGGGCCAGTTTCGACCTGTTTAACAAGATTTGGGAAGAAAAGAAAGAAACAATTACTATAGAAGGCAAAATATACAGGGTACTCAACAAAGATTCATGGGAACACAATTCGGAGAACGGGAGTTTTTCATTCAGGTGCTCACTTATCGAAGGGAATATCTTTTTCATGAAATTGTCGGGTTTCCAAAACCAATTGGATGTTGACCGGGTTTATGAAATTGCGCACAGTATTATCATTGAGTTTGGTTTTAACAAAACAGACAACAAAATATTCAGTGTGGGCGACCTGCGGGACATGAAGGGGATTTCGTTGAGGGCAAGGAACAGGAACACAAAACACGAAGTTGAATTCAGGGATTATTCCAATATTTTCATCACCGTCCCGTCACCCGTAATGAAAGTACTGATAAAAATACACCGGACTTTGTTCCCTTCGCAATATACTGTATGGAGGGTTGCGGACTCCATTGACGAAGCATTGGGTTTCGTCATAAGGAAACACGGCATTGAAGGGCAAGACCTGTTCCTGAAATATGACGATGGGACCGAACTAACCAATACGATTTCGTTGCCCCGAAGCAAAAAAGAGCTTCGGGCCTTGGCCATGAGCCAACACGAAACCATCACCAACCTTAAAAAGGAAAGGGCGGATACAATAGAAATGATCTTTAAGTCCATCGGGAAAATATCTTCGGGCGAATCCTATTCCTATGCCCAACCGGAAATCGACATTTCAAACAGCAAGATCGACAAAGAGATATTTTCTGCCATCAACCTCCTATGGGAAGACTTTACGGAAATAATGAAAGAAAAGGAAACAGCCCACCTTGCCCGTATCGAAAGCGACCAGAGGTTCAGTCTCCTTATAAACTCGGTCCCCAACATTGCCATCCAGGGCTACACCACAGAAGGCAAAGTGGTTTTTTGGAATGATGCGAGCGTAAAAGTATATGGATATGAACGGGATGATGCACTTGGCAAAAACCTTGGCGACCTGATTATCCCTGACGCTATCAAAAGCAAATTCGAGAAATCGCTCGAAAATGCAAAAAACGCAAAAATCTCCGGGGAGCTTACGGCGCCCGAAGAACTGATATTGAAAAACAATAAAGGCGAAGAAGTACATGTTTTCTCCCTCCATACAATTGTAAGAATAGATAAGCTCGAACCTATTGTTTATTGCCTTGATTTTGACTTATCGGAAAGGAAAAAAGTGGAAGAAAAACTCAGGGAAGCGCAAAACAACTTGGAAAGGAGGGTTGAAGAGCGTACTGCCGAATTGGTTATCGCAAAAGAAAAGGCCGAAGAATCCGACCGCCTTAAAACCGCTTTCCTGGCAAATATGTCGCATGAAATACGGACGCCCCTTAATGCCATAATGGGGTTTTCGGGGCTGCTTTCCCCTAAGCTCGACGAAGAGGTATCGAACAACTACATCCACATCATCAACAATAGCGGGCTTCAATTGCTCAATATCATCAATGATATTATCGATATTGCAAAAATAGAGGCCGGTCAGATCAACATTGAAGTTTCGGAATGCCGGGTAAATTCCTTCCTGAAAGAACTGCTTACGTCAAAAAATCAAAAGCTGATCGAAGAAAAAACCGACAGTAAAGAGATCAAATTAATTATTGATAACGGAGATGAAAATTTCACCTTACAAACCGACCCAACACGCCTAAAGCAGGTAATGACCAACCTCGTGAACAATGCCATAAAATTCACGGAACGGGGCAAGATCGAATTTGGATATTATTTGCCCGGGAATACCAATAATGATAAAGCCCACGAAAATGAAATCCTGTTTTTCGTGAAAGATACAGGAATTGGCATTAACAAGAACGAACAGGAATTTATTTTCGAACGTTTCAGGCAAGTGGAAAACAGTTTGACGAAAAGATACGGCGGCACCGGCCTTGGGCTTGCCATCTCCAAAAGCCTCGTTGAAAAACTGGGTGGTAGGATTTGGGTGGAATCGGAAGAAGGCAAAGGGTCCGAATTTTATTTTACTGTTCCTTTTGTCGAGCAAAAAGGGACAAACCCGGTATCGACAGATAAGAAAACAGGTTTAGGCATAAAAGAAGGGATTACCATCCTGATTGCCGAAGACGAACCTTCCAATTTCCATATCCTCGAAATACTCCTGAACAAAACAAAATCAAAACTGATATGGGCCCGGAACGGACAGGAAGCAATTGATTTGTTCAAGGAAAACAAGGACAACATCGACATTGTTTTAATGGATATCCAAATGCCCATCAAAAATGGCCTTGCCGCAACCCGGGAAATCAAGGAAGCAAAAAACGATGTGCCTATTTTGGCCCAAACCGCCTATGCCCTTGCAGGTGACAGGGAAAGGTTCCTAAAGGCCGGCTGTGACGACTACATTTCAAAACCCATCGAAAAAGAACTGCTTTTTGAAAAAATCGGGAGGCTGATGGCTTAGGGGGACAATTGGCAATTTACAACAAACCCAAGGCACAAGTCCCAGCCCACATTGCTGCCCGTCAGACATATGCCATTTGGTATGACCCAAAAGGTTGAAAAAGTAACAATTTGCAGTGGTCAAGCAACAGGTTTCGTTCGGCTATTTTGCAAAATAAAAACATAAATACTTTTAAATAGGCAAATACAAACATCAAAAACAAACACGATGAAAACATTGAAAACAAAAACAGTAATCCCCTTCTTACTTATGTGTTTCCTGCTCTTGAACACCTTGCAGGGCATAACGCAGGAATGCACTAATTGCGATGGCGTCACGACCGCTAACGGTGGCAGTGCCATTGGCTACCAAACAATTGCCACCGGCAACTCTTCCTTTGCCAGCGGCTACCTATCCCAAGCACTAGGGAATTTATCCACGGCAATCGGCCATAAGGCCATATCGGAACAAATACGCTCCGTTTCTTTGGGGTTTTATGCCGAAAGCAAAGGTATTAGCTCATTCGCTTTGGGGAATTATGTCACCTGTTATTCAAACGAAGGCTTTGTGATAGGCACAGGCGATGGTAGCGGGGAAAATGAACGGCTTGTAAATTCAATACCCAGGTCTCTCATGATAGGCTTTGGCAGCACAAGGCCCACATTTTTTGTGGGGGATGCGCCCAGTTCTTCCTCCACGGGCAGAATAGGGATAGGCGACATGACCGATCCCCAAGCAAAGCTGCACGTGCAGGCCGATGAAGGCGAGCAGGCGGCAATACGGATAAGCCCCAATTCGTTCACGGGAAACAACACGGCAAGGCTGGAACTGGCCAACGAACTGAACGGCATAGAAGCCCACCCAACGCAGGGGCTTTTTTTCAATTCAGAAAACGATTACCTGTTCAACAGCGGTGGCAACGTGGGCATCGGCACCGACAGCCCTTTGGCAAAACTTCAGGTTTCAAACGGTGATATTTTCATTGAAGACATCAATAAAGGCATAATTATGAAATCGCCCGATGGACAATGCTGGAAAGGCCAAATGGACAATGGGGGCAATTTGGTGTTCGGTGCGATAGATTGCAACCTGGTCACGGCGGTAAAAGATGGCTTTCCCAAAGAACCGCCCAGCATAAAGGTTTTCCCAAACCCTGCCAACAAATTCCTTACAATTAAGGTGGCGGGGGATTACAGTGGTTTGAACGCATACATCTACAATATGGCGGGCAGCCTTGTACTTGCAAAAGAAATCCACAAAGCAAAAACCAAACTGAAAACGGGCAGATTGCCGGCAGGGAGTTTTTTCCTTAAAGTATTTGACAAAAATGGGGGTGTTGCTTTTTCAGAAAAAATTATACTATTGAGAGGGCAATAGACAAGAAATTGATGGTAAATGAACTCAGCTTTTTCGGATTTTAACGAAAGGATAAGGCGGTGGATAATCCGAAAAAGAATTATACCATTATTTAAACGCATTCCAGCCCTGGGAAGTAATCGGCACCGAAGCCCCGGAACGGCTGATCAGGTTGATGCCGGCATTTTCTTCCATTATGTGTCCCACAACGGAAATACCCTCAACATCTTTTAGCTTTTCAAAATCGGCCTGTTTGATGGTAAACAATAATTCGTAATCTTCCCCGCCGTTCAGGGCACAAGTCGTTGGGTCCAGTTTAAACTCTTCTGCAACCTGCACGGTTTGCACATCCACCGGGATTTTGTCTTCGTAAATCGCACAGCCAACTTTTGACTTTTTACAAATATGTGTCACCTCGGAGGCCAGGCCATCTGAAATATCGATCATGGATGTGGGTTTCACCCCTGCCCCTTTCAAAAGCCGCAAGACATCCACACGGGCTTCAGGTTTCAACTGCCGGCCAAGGATGTAATCGTAACCATCCAGATCGGGCTGCATATTCGGATCGGCCTTATAGGTTTCCTTTTCCCTTTCCAACAATAAAAGTCCCGCATAAGCACCTCCAAGATCACCGGAAACCACAACAAGGTCATTCACTTTGGCAGTGTCCCTGTAAACCACATCTTCTGCATTTGCATCTCCAATTGCGGTTACCGAAATAAAAAGCCCCCCGGTACTCGAAACGGTGTCGCCACCAACCAAATCAACATTGTACTGCTCACAGGCCTGGTAAATACCTTTGTAAATTTCCTCCAAAGCTTCAACAGAAAAGCGATTAGAAGCTCCCAGGCCAACGAGCAACTGCCGGGGAGTCCCGTTCATGGCAACAATATCTGAAATATTTACAGCCGCAGCTTTATAACCGAGATGCTTCAAAGGGGCATAGGTAAGGTTGAAATGGACACCTTCGATCAATAGGTCCTTGGTTATCAGTATTTGTTTATCTTTAAAATCAAGTACAGCGGCATCATCGCCAACGCCTTTGACAGTGCTTTCATTTTTAAGTTTGATGTTTTTAGTCAACATATCAATCAGCCCAAATTCACCAATTTCGGAAAGCTCGGTACGGGTGGGTTTATTTTCGATCATAAATTTTTTTTTGGTCGGCAAAATTAGGAATTAATATGCATGGAAAGGCGAAAGATATCTGAAAGCCATGAATATTTCAAAATAATTGATTATTAAAATAAAATTCCATAATGTAGAATTAAATTCCATATCTTTGCAGCATGTATCTATACAAATGCGAGTTGTAACACCGAAAAGATTATCTGAGTTCTCGAGGAAACACCCCAAATCAAAAATCCCGCTTTTGTACTGGTACGAAATAGTTAAAGATGCGAATTGGGGTTCATTGACAGATATAAGAGCTGACTTCCGTTCAGTTGATTACATAGGGAACAACAGATATATATTTAATATAAAAGGAAATGATTTTCGATTGGTTACAATCATTATCCTTGTGTCAAAAAAAGTTTATATCCGATTTATTGAAACCCATGCAGAATATGATAAGATTAACACAAAACTAGTGTCATGTCAATACTCTAATTTCGGGTAAAGGTGTTTTAGCTTTATCCTGGCATTATCATTTTCAAACCTCCAATTAATTTTAGCATT